>NZ_OZ245767.1:366250-732500 GCF_965227665.1 Reyranella sp. | reverse complement strand
AGCGGCGAGTTCGGTGACATTGGAATCCCGTTCTTCGTCAGGCCGGGCGAAGTAGATCCAGGTCGCTTGGGCGGGTTGCAGCGATTGTCAGCCAGCCCGTTCAACTTGCTCGGCAAGTACAATGACGATGCAGCCGCAAGCAGCACGCACCGTGTACGACATGTCCAGCGGCAACATTCGAATTTCGGAGAGTTCCGCGTACCCGGCCTGCGCCAGATAGGTCGGGCCGGCCCCTACATGCACAATGGCAGCCTCGCGAGGCTCGAAGACGTCGTTAGGCACTATTCGGAGGTGAGTCCCGATAGACTTCACAGCGACGGCATCGCGCTGGTGCGGCCACTCGGCTTGACGCCGCAGCAGAGCGCGGATCTCGTGGCTTTTCTCCGCTCGCTCGACGCCAAGGCGCCACCGCGGCCGGCACCGGCGCCGCTCTGCCCATAAGAGGGCGACGCCGAGGGTGGCGTATAAGCTTCGATCTACTTGATCAGAAAGGCTTCCAGCTTCTTTCCGCTCTTGATTGCGGCGGTAAGCCATCTCGGACGATTGCCGCGGCCGGCCCAGGTCTCGGCGGCATTCTTCGGATTGCGATATAGCGGCGGCAGCTCTCTCCCTTTGAGCGGATGCGCCTTGCCACCGCGCTCAACGCCGTTCTTGCTGGGGACCGTTCCACGAAGTTCGGAAATGGCCTCGATCAACTTCATGCGCTGCTTTGAGATGCGCATCTCTATCTCGGCGTCGATCTGCGAACGCATCACAACCAAGTCATCAAAGGCCATCGACTTTATCTTCATGCTTACCAGCTCTCTTTCGTTGCGTAAGTCATGAATGGAGTACGCGCGAAGAGCGAATAGTGCAATATGATTGAGATATGAAGCGTGCGTTGATCATGCAAACTTTTTTGCTGCAATGCCGTCGGCATCGCGTTTGGTGTGATCGATGTCAGCGCAATCGCGCGATCAAACTTTCGAGAATCCAGGCTGCTGCCGCCGCATCAATGCGTTCGGCGCGCTTGGAACGCGTCATGTCATAGTCGTCGATCATCCCGCGCGTTACCGCGGCGGTGCTGAGCCTCTCGTCCTGAAAGACGATCGGCAGGGCGGCAAGTGATGGCGCTCCATGATTCTGGATGTTCGTCACGAACTGGCGCACGGACTGGCAGCGCGGACCTTCTGTGGCGTCCATGTTGAGCGGAAGTCCGACCACCAGCGCCTTGACCTCGTGCTTGCGTGTGAGTTCGGCGAGGGTGGCGAGATCCGCCGCGAGCTTCGTCCGCTTCAGAGTCGTGAGAGGTGTCGCCAGCATTCGCATCACATCCGAGGTGGCGATACCGATGGTCTTGCTGCCGAGATCGAGCGCCATCAATCGGCCGTCGCGTACGAGCAACGTCTTGAGCTCGGGTAAATCCACCACCGGCATTCTCAGAGCACCTTGCCTGTGAGCCAGGTCTCGGCGTGCGCCGCGACGCTCTCCCAGCCTGGTTGACCCAGGACCCAGTGTCCCTGGCCGTCAAATTCGACATAGTCGGAAACGTGGTCGAATCGCTTTGCGGTTCGCTGCACCACGTCGGGAGGTGCCAGCCTGTCCTGCCGGGCGGTGACGAAGAGCAGGGGGGCTGTCACGCACCTGGGATCGACGCTCGCCGCCTTTCTCCGGTCGAACCAGGGCAGGGCGATCTCCAAGAGTGCCCTTCCCGATTCGTGGACGAAAGCCGAATGCTCCTGGACGCCCATGGCACGATCCGCTGTATTGAAAGTGTAGGAAAGCGCCTCGCCGAGGGTCGCCCGATGTGGCCTTCGCCACCAAGCCCAGCGTGCCTGAATACGGGCGAAGGCCAGCAGATTGGACGGTCTGATCGCAAGGACGGCCGCGGGTGGGGCGGGGGTGAGCAGGACACCGGCCCGCGCGAGCCCCTTGGCGCACAGGAGCAGCGACAGCAATCCACCCATCGAATGGCCGATGACCACGGGCTTTTCCGGCAAAGCGAGGATCATTCGCTCCAGATCGGCGACGTAATCGAGCAAGCTGGTTTCGCCAAGAGCTTCCGGCGGCGCGTCCGGTGAGACATCATGGTGACGCAGCGAGTGTGCAATCGTGTGCCAGCCGCGCGCCTCCAGGAACGGCCGCCAATGGTGCCACACAGCGGATGTTCCCCACATGCCGTGAATCAGGACTGCCAAGCGAGCCATTCCCGAGGTTATAAGGCGTGAAGCGGAGCGGGTCGACACGGCCCCGATGGAAAGGTGTTCGGACAAGGTGACAGATACTCTTTACGCCATTCTCGCGATCTCGATCGTCCTCACCGTCGTCAGTCTGCTGGTGCCGCTCGCGGAACGCTTTCGACTACCGCACACCGTCCTGCTTGCCATAGCCGGCATGGGTATGGGCTTCCTCGGGTCGTGGGTCATAAGCCGTGGCATAAACCTTGGAGTCCTCACCGACGCCTTTGTCGGCCTCGACAAGCTGGAGGTCGGCACGGAAGTGTTCCTTCCGCTTTTCCTGCCCCCGTTATTGTTCACCGCCGGCCTAACGATCGACGTCCGGCGCCTGATGGACGAAATCCACGCCGTGCTCCTGCTGGCCGTGGTTGCAGTGCTCGTCTGCATCGCCTGCGTTGCAGGGGTGGTTCATTTTGCGACCGGCGTCGACCTTGTGGTCTGTCTGCTGCTCGGCGCTGTCGTCTCGACGACCGATCCGGCGGCCGTCATCGGCATCTTCCGGGATGTTGGTGCCCCCAAGAGGCTGTCGATCCTGGCCGAGGGTGAGTCTCTTCTGAACGATGCGGTGGCCATTGCGGCCTTCGGGCTGTTCATGGGCATCCTGGTGGCCCGCGCGTCGGGCGATTCCGCCATGCCGGCCGATGCCACGTCGGCCGTTGGCGTCTTCCTGCGCGAGTTCGTCGGCGGCCTGATGCTGGGCTTCGCCATGGCCAGGGTGGCCATGATGATCCTTCCGCGCCTGGGCGACTCCGATGCCGCCATCGCTTCGGTGACCTTGAGCCTCACCTATCTTTCGTTCATCGTGGCCGATCGATACATCCACGTTTCCGGCGTGGTCTCGGTGGTGATGGCGGCGCTCACCGTGGCAGCATACGGCCCGACCCACCTGCATCCCCGGCAATGGACGGCGTTGCGTCAGGTCTGGGCGCAGCTCGAATTCTGGGCCAACTGCCTCATCTTCGTGTTGGCCTCGATGATCGCGGCCGACGTGCTGCTCAAGATCAACTGGCTCTACATCTGGGGCGTCGTCGCCGTCGCCGTGGGCGCCTTCTCGGCCCGCGCGCTGGTGGTGTTCGGCATGTTTCCGATCCTCGAGACCCTCAAGCTCGTGCAGCCGGTCAACCGCCGCTACAAGACGATCCTGGTCTGGGGAGGCTTGCGCGGCGCGGTCACGATCGTTCTCGCCATGGTCGCGGCGGGTCACCAGCAGCTGCCCGAGGAGACCCGGGACTTCATCGCCATCTCGGCCGTCCTGTTCGTGCTTTTCACGCTGTTCGTGAACGCGACGACCCTCGGGCTCGTCATGCACATGTTCGGGCTGGACAAGCTCAGCCGCCTCGAACTGGCTCTGCGCGACCGGGTCCTCGCCCTCTCGCGCATCAACGTCGACCGGCATCTGCAGGATATCATCCGCCAGCACAACGAGCGAACCGACGGCTTTGCCGTGGATCCCACCTCGGCGGGCGACCCGGCGGTGGAGCCCGTACCGCCCGAACTGGCGCTCGATCTCGACGAGCGGGTCAAGATCGGCCTGGTCACCCTGTGCACGCGCGAGAAGGAACTTTATCTCGAGCTCTTCCAGCAGCAGATCCTGTCGCGCCGCATGGTGGCGATCCTGGCGGCGAACGCCGACCGCCTGATCGACACGGTGCGTGATAAGGGCGTGCAGGGCTACGAGGAATGGCTGGAGGGGATTTCCAAGCCGAATTACGGCTTTCGCGTCGCCCTGTGGCTGCATCGTCGGTTCGGCCTTGAGCGCATGCTGACCGATCGCCTGGCCGACCGGTTCGAAATCCTGATGGTGTCGCTCAGCGTGCTGGGCGAACTCGCGGTGTTCAACGCGAACTCCATCGCCGACCTGCTGGAGCATGATGCCGAAAAACGCCTTGCGGAGTTGATCTCCAGCCGCCAGGTCGGTGTTGAAGGCGCCCTGAAGGCTCTCTCGCTGCAATATCCCGGCTACTCTGAATCGGTACAGCAGCGCCAGCTCGAGCGCGCTGCGATTCGCTTCGAGGCTGAAGAATATGTCCGCCGGCTGCATGAGGGCATCATCAGCCGCGAGGTCTACAACGATCTCCGCGACAAGCTTGCCGAGCGGCGCAGCGCTGTGAGCCAGCGGCCGGCACTGGACCTCGGCCTCGAATTGCAGGCGATGATCGGCCGGGTGTCGCTGTTTGCCGCGCTGGACCGGGAGACCATCGTCCAGGTCGGCAAGCGGCTGCGCGCCCTCGTTGCCTTCCCGGGCGAGAAGATCATCCGGGTCGGCGGGCCGTCCGATGCGATGTATTTCGTCGCCGCGGGCGAGGTGACCGTTCATGTGCGGGGACTGCAGATCACGCTGAAGGAAGGCGACTTCTTCGGCGAGATGGGGCTCCTGAGCTCCCAGCCGCGCAATGCGGACGTGGTCGCAAACGGCTACTGCCACCTGCTGGTCCTCTACAAGAAGGACTTCGACCAGCTTCTCTCACGCAAGCCGGAGGTGCGGGCGGCGATCGAGGAAGTGGCGGCCCGCCGAGCCTGACCGACCCGCTACGGGTCGGTTGCCCGACAAAGGCAAACCGGCTACCAACCGCGAATACTGCTTTGTTTCTGGGCGTTTTGGAGTGCTGTTATGTCGCTCGACAAGGAGACGGTGGCCCGCATCGCGCGGCTGGCCCGTCTGAAGGTTCCTGAGGAGGAGCTCGCCCCGCTGGCCGGCGAGCTTTCGGGCATTTTTGCCTGGATCGAGCAGTTGAACGAAGTCGATACCAACAATGTCGAGCCGATGTCGTCGGTCTCCGACGTCACGCTCCCGATGCGCGCGGACAAGGTCACCGACGGCGGCATCGCGGAGAAGGTGCTGGCAAACGCGCCGGGCGGCGCGGTCTATATCGACCCCGCCGACAAGAATGCCGGTGGCTTCTTCACCGTCCCGAAGGTGGTGGAGTAGACTATGGCTGCTCTTACCGATCTCACGATCGCCCAGCTCACCTCGGCGCTGGCCAGCAAGGAAGCGAGCGCCGTCGAGGTGGCTGAGGCACACCTCGCGAAGCTCGACGAGCACCGCGCGCTCAACGCCTTCATCACCGAGACGCCGGACAAGGCGCGCGAGATGGCCAAGGCCTCCGACGCCCGCCGCGCCCAGGGCGAGGCGGGCCTGCTCGAAGGCGTGCCGCTGGCGATCAAGGACCTGTTCTGCACCGAGGGCGTGCAGACGACGGCCGCCTCGAAGATCCTCGAAGGGTTCGTGCCGCAATATGAAAGCACGGTGACGGCGAACCTGTGGAAGTCGGGCGCGGTGATGGTCGGCAAGACCAACCTCGACGAGTTCGCCATGGGCTCCTCGAACATGACCAGCCATTTCGGCGGCGTCGAGAATCCGTGGAAGCGCAAGGGTGACAACCGCAAGCTGGTGCCCGGCGGCTCGTCCGGTGGTTCTGCCGCCGCGGTCGCTGCCTACATGGTGCCAGGCAGCACGGGAACGGATACCGGCGGTTCGATCCGCCAGCCGGCCGCCTTTTGCGGCATCGTCGGCCTCAAGCCGACCTACGGCCGCTGCTCGCGCTGGGGTGTCGTCGCCTTCGCGAGTTCCCTCGACCAGCCGGGCCCGTTCGCCCGCACCGTCGAGGATACGGCTCTGCTGCTGCAGGCCATGTCGGGTCACGACCCGAAGGATTCGACCTCGGCGCCGCTGCCGGTGCC
The DNA here is from genome assembly GCF_965227665.1 of Reyranella sp. GTDB lineage: Bacteria > Pseudomonadota > Alphaproteobacteria > Reyranellales > Reyranellaceae > Reyranella. The sequence goes on along the minus strand of NZ_OZ245767.1, from coordinate 726,603 downwards.
GGATTTCGCCGCCGCCGCGCGCAACCCGGACATCCGGGGCATGAAGGTCGGCATTCCAAAGGAGTACCGCGTCGACGGCACCTCCGAGGAGATCGTGGCCCTGTGGTCGAAGGGCATTGCGATGCTGAAGGCGGCCGGTGCGGAGCCGGTCGAGGTGTCGCTGCCGCACACCAAATACGCCTTGCCGGCCTATTACATCGTGGCGCCGGCGGAATGCTCGTCCAACCTGGCGCGTTACGACGGCGTCCGCTTCGGCCTGCGCGTGCCGGGCAAGGACCTGACGGAGCTCTACGAGAACACGCGCGGCGCCGGCTTCGGCAAGGAAACCCGCCGTCGCATCCTGATCGGCACCTACGTGTTGTCGGCCGGCTATTACGACGCCTACTACAAGAAGGCGCAACAGATCCGGGCGCTGATCGCGCGCGACTTCAAGCAGGCGTTCGAGAAATGCGACGTGCTGCTGACGCCGACCGCGCCGACGGCGGCTTTCGCGGCCGGCGAGCAGATGGACGATCCGGTGGCCATGTACCTCAACGACATGTTCACGATCCCCGCATCGATGGCGGGCCTGCCGGGTATCTCGGTGCCGGTGAGCCTCGACAAGGACGGGCTGCCGCTCGGGCTGCAGCTGATTGGCCGTTCCTTCGACGAGGAAACGTTGCTGCGTGCCGCGGCGGCGCTCGAGATGGCGGCGGGCTTCAACGCCCGCGCCGCGGGGTACTGAGCGAGGCGCGTCGTATCGCGAAACGATGCGCTCGTTCTGCAATTCGTGTCGCGTGAGCCGTGGAGACGGGTCCGCCCTGAACGCGTAAGCTTCCGGCAACTCCGGAGGAAACGAACATGGCGGACTTCGATCTCGTAGTGCGTGGCGGCAACCTGGCGGACGGCACGGGAGCCGCCATCAGGGAAGCCGATGTCGCGGTGAAGGACGGCAGGATCGCCGCCGTCGGCAAGGTGAGCGGGCAGGGCAGGGAAGAGATCGACGGCAAGGGCATGCTGGTGACACCCGGCTTCGTCGACATCCATACCCACTATGACGGCCAGGCCACCTGGGATTCCTACCTGCAGCCCTCGAGCTGGCACGGCGTGACCACCGCCGTGATGGGCAATTGCGGCGTCGGCTTCGCGCCGGTGAAGGTCGAGGACCGGCAGCGCCTCATCGAATTGATGGAAGGCGTCGAGGACATTCCCGGCGCCGCGCTCGACGAAGGCCTCAACTGGTCGTGGGAATCGTTCGGGCAGTATCTCGATGCGCTCGATGCCAAGCCGCGCGACATGGATCTCGGCGCCCAGCTGCCGCACGGCGCGTTGCGCGTCTTCGTGATGGGTGAGCGAGCCGCCCGCCTCGAGGAGGCGACATCGGAGGAGGTGGCGCAGATGCGCGCCCTGACCGCGCAGGCGATGCGCGACGGCGCCATCGGCTTCTCGACCTCGCGCACGCTCAACCACCGCACGGTGAAGGGCGATCCGACGCCGTCGCTGCGCGCCTCCGAGGAGGAGCTGCTCGGCATCGCGCTCGGCATGAAGGATGCCGGCCGCGGTGTCATCGAGTTCATCTCCGATTTCAACACGCCCAATCCCGAGAGCGAGTTCGAGATGCTCGACCGGCTGCTCACGGCGTCAGGCCGTCCGTTCTCCGTGTCGCTCGCCCAGCGCCATTCACGGCCTGACGGTTGGCGTCGACTGCTCGGCCTCGTCGAAGGACTGGTCGCCAAGGGCCACAGCGCCAAGGCGCAGGTCGCGCCGCGTCCGATCGGCGTGTTGCAGGGCCTGCAGGCGAGCCGCATCCCGTTCTCGATGTGCGCCGCCTACAAGGAGATCCAGCACAAGTCGGTCGAGGAGCGGCTGGCGATCATGCGCGATGCCGCCTTCCGCGCCCGCATCCTCAAGGAGAGCAACGAGCCGCTGCGCTCGGAGATGGCGGCGCGTCTCACCGACTTCGACCGCATGTTCCCCCTGGGCGATCCGCCCAACTACGAGCCGCCGCAGGAGAGCTCGTTCGGCGCCCGCGCCGCGCGCGAGGGCCGCGATCCGCGCGAACTGGTCTACGACTACCTGATCGAGGGCGAGGGCCGGAACTTCATCTTCGCGCCGTTCGCGAACTACGCGGCCTACAATCTCGACTGCTGCAGCGAGATGATGCAGAGCCCGCACACGCTGATCGGCCTCGGCGACGGTGGCGCGCATGTCGGCCTGATCTCCGACGGCTCGTTCCCGACCTATCTCCTGTCCCATTGGGGACGCGATCGCGCTTCCGGCCGGCTCGACGTGAGCTGGCTGGTGAAGCGTCAGACGCTGGATAGCGCCAAGGCCGTGGGTCTCAACGACCGCGGCGTCGTGGCGGTCGGCAAGAAGGCCGACCTCAACGTCATCGACTTCGACAAATTGCGCGTAGAAGCGCCGGTGATGAAGTGGGACCTGCCGGCCGGCGGCAAGCGCCTGCTGCAGCGCGCGACCGGATACCGCGGGACCATCGTGTCGGGGCAGGTCACGTATCGTGACGGCGAGGCGACCGGAGCGCTGCCGGGTCGGCTGGTGCGCGGCGCGCAGGCCGGCTGACCGGCCCACGCGCAAGCGGCATCGAGGGCGATCAGTCGCCCTTGATGTCGTTGTCCTTGATGACCTTGAACCAGCGGTCCTGTTCGCTCTTCTGGTAGGCGGCGAACTCCTCGGGCGAGGTCGTCAGGATTTCCATGTTGAACTGCTCGATGAACTTCTGCGTCACATCGGGCGCCAGCACCGCCTTCTTGATCTCGGCATTCATGCGGTCGACGATCGGGCGCGGGGTGCCGGTCGGCGCATAGACGCCCCACCAGGAATAGGAAGGGAAGCTCTTGACGCCCTGCTCGATGAGGGTGGGCGTGTCGGGCAGCGCCGGCGTGCGCTTCTCGCCGGTCACGGCCAGTGCCCGCACCTTGTTCGCGCGGATGTGCGGACTGAAGGAGGTCAGGCTGCCGATGGCCACGTCGGTAACGCCGGCCAGGATGTCCTGGTTGAGCGGTCCGCCGCCCTTGTACGGGATCAGGTTGAGGTCGACGCCGTTCTCCTTCTTGATGAGCGTCATCAGCACCAGCGCCTGGCTGGCGCCCAGCACGCCGACATTGACCTTGCCCGGTCGCGCCTTGGCGTCGGCGATCACCTCGGCGAAACTCTTGTAGGGCCGGTCGGGATGGGCGCAGATCGCCTGCGGCGTGCGGCCGATCAACATGACGTTGAAGAGCTCGGAATCCTTGTACGGCAGGCCCGAAGCAAAAGCGGGATTGAGGATGTGGCTGTCGAAGGTGAGCATCCAGGTCTGGCCGTCGGGCGGCGCCTTGGCCGCGATCGCCGAGCCGACGGCACCGGTACCGCCCGGCTTGTTGTCGATCAGGATGTTCCAGCCCGTGTTCTCGATCATCTTGGCCTGGATGATGCGCGCGACCGGATCGGTCGACCCGCCGGGCGGGAAGGGGACGATGATCTTGACGGCACCCTTTGGCCAGTCGGCCGTGCCCTGGGCGCGAACGAGGCCGGGTGCGGCCAGCGCGGCGGCGGCAGTGCCGACGAGCAGCGTACGGCGATTGAACGTCGTCATGAAATCCTCCCTGCGGATACGTCTTGTTGTGGGCGGTCCCCGGCGGCGACCGCTCCTTGCCCACGCTTTTACTTCAGGCCATTTGACCTCGGGAAGAACGATCTTGTGCCGAAAATATGGCGTTCCACGACCCACGCCATCGACCTTTTGCCAAGCGAAGCGGTATTGGCTATCTAACCCTTATGTCGCTCATCAAAGGTGAAACCGGCGAGTGGGAGATCGTCCTGGGGCTGGAAGTCCATGCCCAGGTGATTTCCGACGCCAAGCTCTTCTCCGGCGCGCCGACGACGTTCGGTGCCGATCCCAACACGCAGGTGTCGCTGGTCGACGCCGCCATGCCCGGCATGCTGCCCGTGATCAACGAGCGCTGCGTGGAGCAGGCGGTCCGGACCGGTCTCGGCCTCAATGCCAAGATCAACCTGCGCTCCATCTTCGACCGTAAGAATTACTTCTACCAGGACCTGCCGCAGGGCTACCAGATCTCGCAGTACAAGGATCCGATCGTGGGCGAGGGCGTGGTCGAGATCGATCTCGACGGTGGCGTCACCAAGAAGATCGGTATCGAGCGGCTGCATCTCGAGCAGGATGCGGGCAAGAGTATGCACGACCAGCATCCGAGCCAGACCTATGTCGACCTGAACCGGTCCGGCGTGGCGCTGATGGAGATCGTTAGCAAGCCCGACATGCGCACCGCCGACGAAGCGGCGGCCTATCTCACCAAGCTGCGCTCGATCGTGCGCTATCTCGGTACCTGCGACGGCAACATGGACGAGGGCTCCATGCGTTGCGACGTCAACGTGTCGGTGCGCAGGCCGGGCGGCGAACTGGGCACCCGCTGCGAAATCAAGAACGTGAACTCGATCCGCTTCGTGAAGCAGGCGATCGAGTACGAGGCGCGCCGCCAGGTCGAGGTGATCGAAGGGGGCGGCACGATCAAGCAGGAAACCCGGAACTTCGATCCGGGGCGCGGCGAGACGCGTTCGTCCCGCTCGAAGGAAGACGCGCAGGACTATCGCTACTTCCCCGATCCCGACCTGCTGCCGCTGATCTTCACGCAGGACTATGTCGACCAGATCCGGGCGACCCTGCCGGAGCTGCCCGACGCGCGGAAGAACCGCTACATTAAGGATTTCGGCCTCTCGCCCTATGACGCGGGCGTGCTGACGGCCGAGAAGGCCACGGCCGAGTTCTTCGAAGCCGTCGCCAAGGGCCGCGATGCCAAGCAGGCCGCCAACCTGGTGACCGGCGATTTCTTCGCCATGCTGAACCGCCGCGGCGCCACCTTCGAGACGTCGCCGATCAGCGCCGCCCACCTCGGCAAGCTGCTCGACCTGCAGGCCGACGGCACGATTTCGGGCCGTATCGCCAAGGACCTGTTCGTCGCCATGGAAGAGACGGGCAAGGACCCGGCCGTCCTGGTCGAGGAACGCGGCCTGAAGCAGGTGACGGACACCGGCGCGATTGAAGCCGCCATCAAGGCGGTCATCGACGCCAACCCCGGCCAGCTTGCGGCCTACAAGGCCAAGCCGACTCTGTTCGGCTGGTTCGTCGGCCAGGTCATGAAGTCGACCGGCGGCAAGGCCAACCCGAAGGTCGTGAACGAGCTGCTCAAGAAAGCGCTCGACGCCTGACGATGGTTGCCAGGCTCTACGCCATGACCTGCGGGCGGCTGATTGGCCGCCTCAAGGACATGATCGAGGGCGAAGACGGGCAGGTGGCACTGCCCATCCCATCCTACCTGATCGAACACCCCAAGGGCCGAGCGGTGTTCGATACCGGTATGCACCCGCAATGCCGGACCGATGCCGCCGGGCGCCTGGGGCCGCAGGTCGCGCGAATCTTCGGGTTCGAGCAGTACGGTCCAGAGGACGACGTGAAGTCGCGCCTCGAGGCGATCGATCGCGATCCCGGCAAAGTCGATTACATCGTGAATTCGCATCTGCATTTCGACCATGCCGGTGGCAACGAGCTGGTGCCCAACGCGACGGTCGTGGTCCAGAAGCGCGAATGGGAGGCGGCGCACGATCCCGATCTGGCCGCCAGGATCGGCTTCTTCCGGGCCGACTTCGATCATGGCCATCCGGTGAAGCAGGTCGAGGGCGAGCACGACCTGTTTGGCGACGGTTCCGTGGTCTGCATCCCGACCTACGGCCATACGCCCGGCCATCAGTCGCTGAAGGTGCGGACCGAAGCGGGCGAGATCGTGATCACGGGCGACGCCTGCTACTTCTGCCGGACCCTGCGCGAGCGCCGCCTGCCGCGCTTCGTCTACGACCGCGAGCAGATGCTGGCGTCGCTCGACCGGCTCGAGGCTCTCGAAAAGGCCGGTGCCCGCCTGTTCTTCGGGCACGACCCGGAGTTCTGGAAGGACGTGCCCCAGGCCCCGGTGCCGGCGTTCTAAGAACGTCGGTGTCAGTTCTGCGGGATGAACTCGATCATGAGGCCGCCGGTCTGCTCCGGCGCGACCAGCACACGATCTCCCTCGGCCAGGGCGAAGGGAACGTTGTTGGCGCTGAGCAGGCCCTGCAGCGGGCGCGCTCGCTCGATAGCGATGGCCGCGCCGACGACGACGGGAAGCTCGGTCGGCGGCATCATCTCGAGCGCCTTGTATTCGAGCTGGAAGGCGAGCGGCGACCAGATCAGCAGCTCGACGGACCCTGCCTTCACCATGGTGCAACCGTCGAAGATTTCCTCGACGGTGGCGCCCCAGGCGGCCTTCAGCGCCTTGGCCGTGTCGTTGGGCTTTTCGGCGATGGCGTGGATGGCCATCATGCCCAGCGCACCGTTGGGATGGACGATCCATTCCGGCTCCATGAAGGCGTCTGGCGTCTCGTGTTTCACGGGGAACCAGGGCAGGGGGCCTGCGCTCTCGCCGACCACGACGCCGGCATCGACCTCGAAACCGTCCTCGGTTTCCCAGGCATGCGTGCGCTCCTCACCGTCGAGTTCGGCGACGTTCAGGGCCAGTGCAATCTGCGGCGGATGGCCTTGCAGCAGCTCGACGTAATTGGGCACGTCGTCACTGTCGGGCTGGAAGCAGATGCAACGCGGCTCGACCCCGTCGGGAGTGAGATTGAAGCCGATCTGGCCCAGCCGGGCTGCGGTATCCGCAGGGTCCGAGACGGTCAAGGAAAGGTGATCGATATCGCGCGCTGAAATCTTCATGCCCGCTCATACAGTCTTACCCCGGCCTCCCTCAAGTGCGATGCTGGAGCGCCTGAATCCAAGGGGGATATCGATGTCCAAGATGACACTGTACGGCATTTGGCTGAGCGGCCCGACCTACAAGGCAGGTCTGGCCCTGTCGCTGATGGGGCAGCCGTTCGCCTACAAGCATGTCGACCTTCGCGCCGGCGCGCACAAGCAGCCGGACTATCTTGCCATCAACCGTTTCGGCCAGGTGCCGGCGCTGGTCGACGGCGAGCTCAAGCTCTGCCAGTCGGGCTCGATCCTGCTCTATCTCGCCGAGAAGTTCGGCAAGATGGGCGGCAAGACGGCCGAGGAGAAGGCGCGGGTGCGCGAGTGGATGTTCTGGGAGTTCGACCGGCTGGCCTCCAACATCTATCGTCCGCGCGCGATCAAGCGCGGCTTCATGAAGGCCGACGACAACGTCCATCAGATGTACGTCAACCAGGCGGGTGACGCGCTCAAGGTGCTCGACGCCGCGCTCGCCAAGTCGGACTTCCTGGTCGGCAGCGAGGCGACGATTGCCGATGTCGCGGTCTACGGCGATGTGGCCTATGCCGAGGAGGGTGCCATCGACCTCGGGCCCTATGCCAACGTGAAGGCATGGATGGGCCGGGTCGAAAAGCTGCCCGGCTTCAAGAAATACGCCGACCTTCTGCCGCAGCAGGACGCGGCTTAGGTTCGGGCTGCTTCTTCCATTTCCGTCCAGCTCGCCTCGACCGCGGCGCGGTCGAGGTCTCGGGTGATGAACACCAGCCGGGAGCGACGGTCATCGTCGGGCCAGCGGGCGAGCAGGGTCGGCGGATGGAAGGTCCGGTGCACGCCGTGGATCACCAGCGGCCGGTCCTCTCCCAAAATGCTCAGCACGCCCTTCACGCGCAGCAGCCGGTCGCCCCACGCGGCGCGCACGGCCATCAGCCAGCGATTGAAGAGGTCCCAGTCCAGCGGCTCATCGAAGGTGAGGCAAAACGAGGCGATGTGTTGATCGTGCCGTGACCGGTCATGGGCGGGGGCATGGTGTGCATGATCGTGGGCCTCGGCGTTCAGCCATGCCTGCACCTTGTCGCTCTTGCCCAAGGGATCGAACGGGCCTGAGTCGAACAGAAGAGCCGGATCGACGTCGCCCTGCACGATCTCGAACAGTGAAGCGCCGGGATTGAGCCCGGTCAGGCGGGTGCGCAGGCCGGCGCTGGCAGCGATCTCGGCCAGGTCTGTCTTGCTGATCAGCAGCCGGTCGGCGACGGCCGCCTGCTTGACGGCCTCCGGATGCTCGTCGAGTTGGCGCGCGCCGTTGACGGCATCGACGGTCGTTACGACACCGTCGAGTCGGTAGTCGTGGCTGATCATCGGATGATTGAGCAGGAGCTGCAGGATCGGCGCGGGGTCGGCGAGGCCCGTCGTCTCCAGCAGGACACGGTCGAACGGCGGGATCTCATCCCTGGCGCGGCGGCGTGCGATGTCGCGCAGGGTCTTGTCCAGGTCGCCCTGGATGGTGCAGCACACGCAGCCCGATTGCAGCAGCACCATGTCGCCGCCGACCTGCTCCATGAAGAGATGGTCGAGGCCCACTTCGCCGAACTCGTTCACCAGAACCAGGCTGCGGGCCATGCGCGGGTCGCCGAGCACGCGGTTGAGCAACGTGGTCTTGCCGCTGCCGAGGAAGCCGGTGAACAGCGTCACCGGCAGGCGCACCGCCGACTTGTCAGGATCGAACAGGCTCATCGCATGACACTCTCACATACGCATATGTAACAAAGTAACGATGCCGCTTCCGCTTGACGATGCAACCTGGGGGTATGACGCTTTCGAGATCAACAAGGAAAAGGAGGAACGTCCATGGACTCGAGGTATCTTCAGGACAAGGAACACCTCAAGCAGCCGCAGCAGGGGATCGACGAGGACCGTCGCACTTTCCTTACGGCGGGGCTGATCGGCGGCGCCGTTGCCGCCGGCACGCTGGCGGCCGGTGCCGCGCACGCCCAGCAGATCGCGCAGGCACCCGCGCTGACCGACAAGGCCTGGTGGCCGCATCCGAAGTGGGGCAAGGACGATCAGGCGGGCGCCTCGAACTACATGACGCCGGCGAAGGTCCTCGACACGGTGAAGCTGATCAAGGACGGCAAGGTCTACCGCATCGGCCGCATCTACGAATCGGCCATGCCCAAGTTCGGTGAGCGCGCCTTCACCTTGCGCATTCCCGGCAGCCCGACCGGCGGTCCCTTCGGCACCAACAGGCTGATCTACAACGACGAGTATCTGTCGACCGAGATCGGCCAGACCGGAACGCAGTTCGATGGCCTCGCCCACATCGGCATCCAGATGGGCAAGGACGGCGACAAGAACGAGATGCGTTACTACAACGGCGTCACCGATCAGGAGATGAACAGCGCCTATGGCATGAAGAAGCTCGGCATCGAGCAGGTGAAGCCGTTCTTCACGCGTGGCCATCTGTTCGACGTCGAGGCGGTCAAGGGCGCCATGATGGAGGCTGGCCAGGAGATCACCATCGCCGACCTCAAGGCGGCCCTGCAGAAGCAGAACATGCAGGAAGCCGACATCAAGGAAGGCGACGCCGTGTTCTTCAATACCGGCTGGGGCAAGCTCTGGATGAAGAACAATGACAAGTTCAACGGCGGTGAACCGGGCATCGGGCTGGAGGCCGCCAAGTGGTTCATCGACAAGGGCATCGCGCTCACCGGCGCCGATACCTGGGGCACCGAGGTCGTGCCCAATCCCAACAAGGATCTGGCCTTCCCGGTCCATGCCGAGCTGATTGCCAAGAACGGCATCTTCAACCACGAGAACCTGGATTTCTCGGGGCTGATCGCCGACGGCAAGTACCAGTTCGCCTACATCTTCTCGCCCGCACCCATCAGGGGCGCGACGGGATCGAACGGCGGCCCCATCGCGGTTACCTGATCGGGGCCGAAGGAGCGCGCGCTAGGTCGGATAGTCGCCGGCGGCGAACTTCGACTTGGCGTGCGTGCGGCTCAGCTTGCCGGAAGAGGTGCGGGGCAGGCCGGGTTGGCGCTTGATCAGGACGACCCGGCCGTCGACGCCGGCGGCTTCCTTGACCGCCTGCTTGATATCACCGACCAGCGCCTCGCGTTCCGCGGGTTCGCTCGGATAGGCCTGGACGATGACCACGACGGCTTCGACGTCCCCGTCTTCGACCGAGAAGGCGCAGGCGTCGCCACGGCCGACCTGCGGCAGCGCCTCGACAGCCCATTCGATGTCCTGCGGCCAGATGTTGCGGCCGTTCACGATGATCAGGTCCTTGGCGCGGCCGGTGATCACGAGCTCGCCCTTGTGCCAGTAACCGAGATCGCCGGTGTCGAGCCAGCCGTCGCTCAGGACGCGGGCACTCTCTTCCGGCTTCTGGAAATAGCCCGGCATCACACTCGGGCCGCGGACGAACAGCCGGCCGACATGCCGCTCACCGAGAGGGCTGCCGGACTCGTCGCGGATTTCGACGCTGTGTCCGGCCATCACCTTGCCGCAGACGACGAAGTCTCGCGATCGGCCCGACTGCGGATCGGTGAAGCTGTCGACTTTCACGCCGCCGAACGACGCGCCGAAGCTCAGGCCGACGCAGACTTCGGCCATGCCGTAGCTCGGCATGAAGGCGCGCTCGTCGAAGCCCGCCGCCTTGAAGGCCTCGGTGAACCGCCGCAGGACGGGCAGCTGGATCATGTCGGCACCGACGCCGGCGAGGCGCAGGCTCGACAGGTCGAGTTCGCCGACCGGCGCCGTCAGGGCGCGCCGGGTCAGGAGGTCGTAGCCGAAGCTTGGACTGTAGGTGATCGTGGCGCGGCGGCGCGAGATCAGCGAAAGCCACTGCATGGGCCGCCGGGCGAAGTCGCGGGGCGCCAGCAGGTCGACGCTGCGCTGCGCGCACATCGGCGCCAGGATGAAGCCGATCAGGCCCATGTCGTGATAGAGCGGCAGCCAGCTCACGCCGGAATCGTTCTCATCGAGTCCCTGGGCGGCGATCGAGCCGTCGATGTTCGCCATGAGCTGGTCCTGGCGGATGTCGACGCCGAGCGGTGCGCGCGTGCTGCCGGAGGAGAACTGCACGTAGCAGGCCATGCCGGCGCGAAGCGGGCGCAGGTCGACCTTGGTTTCGGGAAGGGCGGTGAAGATCTCCATGCCACCGGCGAAGCGCGCGGTCGTGCCTTCGGCGGCGCTCCGGGCGAACTCGACCAGCTCGTCCGGGGCCAGCACGCCCACGGCCTGTGCCGCGGTGATCTGCTTTCTGAGCTGGAAGATGTAGTGCGCCTTGGCGCCAAGTCCGACCGGCACGGGCACGGGAACCGGCACGATGCCGGCATACTGGCAGCCGAAGAAGGCGATACAGAAGCCCGGCCAGGTGTCGGCGATGAGGATGAGCCGCTCGCCGGGCTCGATTCCGGCGCCGATGAGTCGGCGGGCGAACGACAGCGCCTCGGTGCGGAGATGGCTGTAGGGCAGGCGGGTCAGAAGCTTGCCGCGGGCATCGAAGAAGTTGAAGCCGGTCTCGCCGCGGGCGGCGTAGTCGAGCGCCTCGGTCAGGCTGGTGAAGCCGCCACGGCGGAAGGGCAGGGAGACGTTGTGGGTCGGGGTCGGAACCGTGACCCAGCGTTCCGGGCTCGAGTGCAAGGTGGACGCATAGCGTTGCATGCGCCCGGCGGGCCCATCGGCCGGCGTGGCATTTGAAAGAAGCGCAGGCAGGATTCCTCGGATCGACGTCATCGGACGATCTCCCAAACGGTTCGCACTAAGCGCGTCACCGCTCGGTTGACCGTCCCGTTGGATCATCCCGTCCATCGGAAGAGCGACGCTATCGCCGGCAGGTCTTCTGGCTCGCGGGTCGCAGCTCCTGCCCGTCTTCCCAGACCGAAGTCCAGTGACATATGGGCTCTCGCTCGCCGCTTACAGCTGCGGGTACAGCTGCCGATTGGCTCCCAGCCGAGGGAGCGGCACGGCATTCCCTGTTAGCCTCCGGTTAAGGAGGACCGTCGATAGGCACTGGTTAAGCTTGCGCTCGCCCTCGGTCAATTGCTTTGATGCTTCCAATATCGGGAGGAGACTGCAAAATGTCGATGATTCGCAGGGTCGCCGCGGCGGCGCTTGGCGTGGCCCTCGCCTGGCCGGCAGCGGCCCAGGGCATTCCCAAGGTACAGTCTCCTGAAGAGGTGGGGTTTCTCTCGACCCGCCTGAAGCGCCTCAGCGACCGGCTGAACGAGGGCGTGAAGAACAACGAACTGCCCGGCGCCGTCGTGCTGATCGCGCGCAACGGCAAGATCGTGATGTTCGAGTCCTATGGCTTCCGCGACAAGGACGCCAAGATCGCGATGACCAACGACACGATCTTCCGCATCGCTTCCATGACCAAGCCGATCGTCACCCTGGCCGCGATGATGCTGATGGAGGAGGGCAAGCTCACGCTTGCCGACCGTGTATCGACCTACATTCCGGCGTTCGCCGACACCAAGGTCGCAGTCCAGAAGAAGAAGGAGGACGGTACCAGCGAGACGGTGCTTGAGCCGCAGTTCCGGCCGATGACGGTGCACGACCTGATGCGCCACACGTCGGGGCTTACGTACGGCGCGGTGGGTGCGAATCCCGTGAAGCAGTCCTATCTCGACATGAAGGTGGCGGACCGCACCCAGACCAACGCCGAGATGGCCGACAAGCTGGCCAAGCTCGCGCTGCTCTACCAGCCCGGCACCACCTGGGAATACTCGATGTCGACGGACGTGCTGGGCCGCGTCGTCGAGGTCGCGTCCGGCATGCCGCTCGACAAGTTCATCGAGGAGCGCATCACCAAGCCGCTCAAGATGGGCGACACGGCCTTCGAAGCCAGCGCCGACAAGAAGGCGCGCGGGGCGAAGCCGATGAAGGAGGGGCCGAAGAACGAACTGCCGGCGATCCCCGACATTACCGAGAAATTCACCTGGCGTTCGGGCGGCGGCGGCATGGTCTCCACGGCCGCGGACTATGCCCGCTTCCTGCAGATGTTCGCCAATGGCGGCCAGCTCGATGGCGTGCGCCTGGTCTCGCGCAAGACGATCGATCTCATGACCGCCGACGCGCTGCCACCGGACATCAAGATGGGCGCCGACATGTTCCGCTTCGAGGCGCTCGAGCCCAGCGCGCGTATGGGCCAAGGGTTCGGCCTCGGCTTCGCGGTGCGCAACGTGCAGGGCGTCAACCCGCTGCCCGGGTCGCCCAACGACTATTTCTGGGGCGGCGCCTACGGCACCTACTTCTGGCACGATCCGCGGGAGCGCCTGTATGTCGTTTTCATGATGCAGTCGCCCCAGGCCCGTCTGCGCTACCGGTACCTGATGCGCGACCTCGTCTACCAGGCGATGGTGAATTAGCCGTCTTGACGCTCCGCCACCGGACAACCACGTTGGCGGAGCCCAACGTGGACGGGCGGGAGACTGGTGATGCAACAGCAGGAACGCGATCTGATTTCGGGTCTGTTCGATCGGCTGAAGCCGTTCGAGACTCAGCCGCGCGACAATGAGGTTGAACAGTTCATTTGGGACCGGGCATCGAAGCAGCCCGCTTCAGCCTATCTGCTAGTGCAAACCGTGTTGGTGCAGGAGCAGGCGCTGAAGGCCGCGCAGGACCGCATCGCCGAACTGGAGGCGAAGATGGCAGCCGCGCCGCAGCCGGAGGCCGGCTTCCTCGGCAGTGCGCCGAAGATCGGCCCGTGGGGGGCGCCGCGCACATCAGTGCCTCAAACGCCCGCGGCGGCGGCGGCGCCGGCGGCCTCGATGGTTCCGTCCACGCGCTCGCCCTTGCAGGCTGCCGTCTCGCCGCAGCAACCGCCGGCAGCAAGCGGAGGTTTCCTGCGCACGGCCATGATGACGGCCGCGGGCGTTGCCGGCGGCGCTTTGCTGTTCGAAGGCATCCGCAATCTGATGGGCAGCAATCCGGGACCCTTCGGTGGCCAGCAGCAGGCGCTCGGCGGAACCCCTGACTCGACGCCGCCGGAATTGTTGCCGCCGGATTCGTCGGTGCAGCAACAAGCCCATGCCGACGATCAGTCGGGGGCGGGGGATTACGATACCGCTGCGGTGGACGACGGCGGCTTCGGCGGCGACGACGACAGCTGGGCCTGAAGCCCGGCGGACCTATCTCAATTCAATAACGGGGGACCGAGGAGATGATCGAGCTTCACACGTGGGGCACGCCGAACGGCCGCAAGGTCTCAATCATGCTCGAAGAGTGCGAACTGCCCTACAGCGTGCACAAGATCGACATCTCCAAGGGCGAGCAGCATAAGCCCGAGTTCCTGCGCATCAGCCCGAACAACCGCATTCCCGCGATCGTCGATCCCGACGGTCCGGGCGGCAAGCCGTACAGCCTGTTCGAGTCCGGTGCGATCCTGATCTACCTGGCCGACAAGACGAAGAAGTTCCTGCCGGCCGACGGCGCCAAGCGCTACGACTCAATTCAGTGGCTGATGTGGCAGATGGGCGGCTTCGGCCCGATGCTCGGTCAGGCCCATCACTTCCTGCGCGCCGCGCCGTCCAAGATCGAATACGGCATCAAGCGCTATGTCGACGAGGCCAAGCGTCTCTATGGCGTCCTCGACAAGCAGCTCGCGGGCAACGCCTTCGTGGCGGGTGAGGAGTACACGATCGCCGACATGTCGATCTTCCCGTGGGCGGCCCGCCACGAGTGGCACACCGTCAACCTCGACGAGTTCCCCAACGTGAAGCGCTGGTACGACATCGTAAATGCCCGGCCGGCCGTCACCAAGGGCATGGCCGTTCCGTACCTCAACTAGGATGTCGCGCGGATCCTGGCGCGGAGTGTTGGGGGCAGCCTTGCTCTGCCCCACGCTGGTCGCGTGCGCCCAGCCGGGAACGTCGCCGGTTTGCACGGCTCCGCTCAAGCCGGCCGTCGAGGTGAACCTCTATTTCGGCCGCGACAAGCCGTCGGGCGGCGAGGTGAGCGATGCCGATTGGGCGTCGTTCCTGGCCGAAACCGTGACGCCACAGTTTCCGGCCGGCCTCACGGTGATCGACGTGCGCGGCCAGCATCGCGATCCGGCGGGCATCATCGCCTCCGAGCGCACGAAGCTCGTGGTGGTCGTGGTCTTCGATGCGCCGGCCCATCGGGTGAGGGTCGCTTCGATCGTCGAGACCTACAGGAAGCGCTTCGGTCAGCATGAGGTGTTCCGGGTCGAGCAGCCGGTCTGCGCCGGCTGACGGCTCCACCGGGGCGCGCTAGAGTTTCAATACAATCGCTTTTCAGGAGAATCAGCCCATGACCAAGGACGTCAAGGATCGCAAGAAGGCCGCGCTGGCGACGCCGACCGATCTCGGCGAGAACGCCACCAAGGATCTGAGCGGCGGGCTCAACATCCTGCTGGCCGACGTTGCCGCGCTCTACTGGAAGACCAAGAACTTCCACTGGCACATGTCCGGTCCGAACTTCCGCGACTACCACCTGCTGCTCGACGAGCAGGCGACCGAGATCGACGCCATGACGGACGTGATCGCCGAGCGTGTGCGCAAGCTGGGCGGCACGACCTTGCGGTCGATCGGCCATATCTCCCGCCTGCAGCGCGTGCTGGACAACGATGCCGATTATGTGACGCCGCTCGACATGCTCGCCGAGCTGCGCGACGACAACAAGCAGCTCTGCGTCCACATGCGCACGCTCCACGAGCTGTGCGACGAGCATGGTGACATCGCCACGGCCAGCCTCATCGAGAACTGGATCGACGAGACCGAAAAGCGCGTCTGGTTCCTGTTCGAAACCACGCGCCGCACGGAAGGCTAGATCAGTTTCCTCCCCTTTGCGGACTCCGCAAAAGGGGAGGGACCTCGTCCGATGAGGGCGCCGGGATCGTGCGACCCTACTGGCGCTCGGCCCACCCGATCATCTTGCCGATGAAGGCGTCGCAGGCATCCATCTGCGACTTCGCGACGAATTCGTTGGGCTGATGGGCCTGCGAGATGTCGCCCGGTCCGCAGATCACGGTCGGGATGCCGTGGCTGCGGAAAATGCCGGCCTCGGTGCCGTAGGGTACGGCATAGGTGCGATTGCCGCCGGTCCATTGCAGGGCGAGCTTGGCGGCTTCCTCGTTCTCCTGCGGCATCAGGCCGGGCACGAAGGAGCGGCGCTTCATCTGGATGTCGGCGTCGGGGTGCTTGGCTTTCATCTTCGGCAGCAGCAGTTCGGCGACATAGGCTTCGGCGCGGCGCTGTACTTCCCACGGATCGTCGCCGGGCAGGGTGCGGTAGCCCCAGTTGAGGGTGCACTCGCGCGCCAGGATGTTGCCGGCCGTGCCGCCGGTCACGATGCCGACGTTGATGGTGGTGTGGCCGGGCACGGTGTCGATGTCGGTGCGCGTGCGGCCGGCCAGTTCGACCTGCAGCTCGTTCAGCCAGTGGATGAAGTCGCCGGCGAAATGGATCGCGCTGACTCCGAGATGGGTCATGGAGGAGTGGGCCTCGACGCCGGTGAAGGTGGCGATGATGCCGCCGCCGGCGTTCTGCGCGTTGACGACCCCCATCATGGTGGGCTCGCCCACGATCACCGCCTGCGGGCGCGGCACGTTGCCGACCAGTTTCTCGACCAGCGAATGCGCGCCCAGGCAGCCGATCTCCTCGTCGTAGCTGAAGGCAAAATGCATCGGCACCTTGAGCTTCGCCTTCTTGAGCGCCGGCACGTGGGCGAGGCAGGCGGCGATGAAGCCCTTCATGTCGCAGGTGCCGCGGCCGTAGAGGTTGCCGTCCGGCTTCTCCGTCAGGGTCCACGGATCGGTCTCCCAGGCCTGTCCGTCGACCGGCACGACGTCGGTGTGGCCCGACAGGACGATGCCGCCCTCGGCCTCGGGGCCGACCGAGGCGAACAGGTTGGCCTTGGTGCCGTCCTCGTTGGGGACCAGTGTGCTCCGGATGCCATGCTCGTCCAGATAGCCCTGGATGTACTTGATCAGGTCCAGATTGGAGTTGCGCGAGGTGGTGTCGAACGCCACCAGGCGCTGGAGCATGTCGATCGAACTGGGATTCATGGAGGCAGCGTCGCACGCTTCAGGCCGCGACGCCAAGAGCCTGTAAATCCTTGAGAAATCCCGACCGCGTTTGACACTCCCTGGCTCGGCCGCTAGAACCGCCCGGCATCCGTCGTGGTTAATGGTCGCCGGGGTCTTAACGGGTCTGCGGAGGGGTGGCCGAGTGGCCGAAGGCGGCGGTTTGCTAAACCGTTATAGGGAGATAATCCCTATCGTGGGTTCGAATCCCATCCCCTCCGCCATTACCTGCCATCGACGGCCTCCCGGCTTCGCCGCTGACGCTCAAGCGTCCGATGTAAAAGCCGTCGCCGCGCAAACTTTCCTTCTGGCTTACCTCTCAAGCCGCCGGTTTCCATCAACTCAATCGTGTCGTGGCATGGACTTCGTCGGTATGAGGGGCTGACTGCGCTGCCTGGCCGGTCGAACGTCGGCGTGCCTGAGCCGGAGAACTGGGAAATCGTCTCATCCCGATTACGCCGCGCAACCTGAAGGAAGACACGCACCGCGTCGCAGACGAGGGGCGCCCGCTGTATAAACAGGCTGACAGTCAGGCCCCCTTTGGGCGTTCAAGGAGGACTAGCCACTTGCAAGTGACCCGCCGCGTCATTATCGCGACCATAGCTCTCGCCGCTGCCTATCCGGCTGGCGCGCAAACCCAAGGAAAAGCCATGACGACTGAAAGCGGCCTGAAAATCATCGACACCACCGTCGGCACGGGCGCGAGCCCCAAGACCGGCCAGATCTGTGTCATGCACTACACGGGATGGCTCTACGAAGGCGACGTGAAGGGCAAAAAGTTCGATTCTTCCGTCGATCGCGGGTCGCCTTTCGAGTTTCCCATCGGCGTACAGCGCGTCATCGGCGGCTGGGACGAGGGTGTCGCGACCATGAAGGTCGGCGGCAAGCGCACGCTGATCATACCGCCGCACCTTGGATACGGAGCTCGTGGCGCTGGCGGCGTCATTCCGCCCAACGCCACGCTGATTTTTGACGTCGAGCTGCTCGCGATCAAATAGGCATCGTCTTCGCGCCGGGCTGGCCTCGCTGTCTCAAAGCACCGTCATGCCGTCGGCGACGAAGGGCAGGGCGCCGAATTGAGGCTCGGCGACCGGCCCTCGCAGGCATCGGCGATGGCGGCCGACAAGGAGGGCACCCAGTCCGCGCTGGGTGCATTCACGAAGTGGCCCAGATGGTCACTTCCCCAGCAGATTGGCACGCCCGCAGCCAAAGAAAGGCTGCTGCACCAGTCACCAATCTCACCACTGAGCATCTTTGGAACGTAGACTTTGAGCATCTTCGATCTCCTGTTCACAAGGATCGATGGGCTGCCTCTGGCGCGAGCCACGCAAATTGCGCGCCAGCCGGGGCGCGCTTCTATTTAGATCGAGAAGCATCACAGTATTGTGGCGGCAGTTATGGCCTGATGGGTTCGCGCTCCGCCGCGCTGCTGATGATGGCCTCCAATGCGGCCAGGCCGTCGGTGAGGGCGGCGGGGCCGGGCTGCAGGATCAGCGGCGACTTGATCTCATGCAGCCGGCCGTTGCGCACCGCCGGCAGGGACGCGAAGCCCGGTCGGGCGACGAATTTCTCGCTCTTGAATTTCTTGCCGCACCAAGAGCCGATGACAATGTCGGGCGCACGGCGGATCACCTCGTCTTGGGTGACGATGCGGTCCCTGGCCGACTTGCAGGTAGCCAGTTCACGAAAGATGTCGTCGCCACCCGCGGCTTCGACCAGTTCCGAGACCCACGCGATGCCGGAAATCATCGGGTCGTCCCATTCCTCGAAATACACCCTTGGGCGAGGGCCCGCTCCGCTGGTGCGCCGCCGCGTCGCTTCGACGTTGGTTGCGAGTTCGTCGGCAAGGGCCATCGCGCGATCCTGTGCGCCGACGAGCGCGCCGAGGGTGCGGATCATGTCGAGGATCTCCGCGACCGTGCGCTGATTGAAGGCATGGACGTTGACGCCGGCACGAACGAGCGACGCCACCAGATCGGCCTGCAGGTCGGAGAAGGTGAGCACCAGGTCGGGCTTCAGGGCCAGGATCTTCGGCATGTCGGCCGAGATGAAAGCCGAGACGCGCGGCTTCTCGCGGCGGGCCTGCGGCGGCCGGACCGTATAGCCGGAGATCCCGACGATCCGGTCCTGCTCGCCCAGCAGGTAGAGCGTCTCGGTTGTCTCCTCGGTCAGGCAAACGATTCGCTCGGGCGGATACATGCTAGCCGGCGGGGCAAACTGGAGTTGGCTGGATCGACGTCGGCAGAAGTCGCTGGATGCCCTCGATCACATATCTTGCGGACGTGACTCGCGCCCGCAAGTTTACGATCCAAAAGCGCGACACAGGCACTGGAATCCAGGACTTTTCCGTGCCGTTCGCTTTGGGCCAGGGGCTTAGCGCGGGAGGGCCTTCAACTGTTCGTTGGCCTTCTGCAGTTCTTCAGTTCTCGCGGAGCGTTCAGTCTTGAGCTCGCCGATCCGGCGGCTCAAATACATACGGCGGCGACGGATAAGGCTGGCCGACTTGCTGTCGGTGGCCGCCTCCAGATCCGTTTTCAGGGACATGCCTTCGTCCTGAAGCCGGTTCAGCTCCGTCTTCAATTCGGCAAGCCTGTCCGTGCAATAATTCTTCGATTGCATCAATTCGCGCTGCAATTCTTTAGCCATCAATTCCCCCGATCCTCCGGCAACCTGCCGTAACCGTACTATGCAAGGATTATGCAGGTCGACCAACGGACAAGGTGACACAAGGCGGACCGCCTTCGCCTCAGGGGGATTGACCGAAAATGTCAGGTCTGTAGGGATTGGCCGCGCCTGAAATCAGATCGACAGAAGCGAGGAAACCCCAATGACACAGAAGGCAGCGGCAGCGACCCGGAAGCCGGTCCGTCCCGATCTCGAAGCGGAGCTGAACAATCTTGCCATGTCGAAGGAGGCGCAGCCTCTGTTCGATGCGGTCAAGGCGCACATCGCCGAGAACGTCGCGCCGATCCTCGAGGAGTTCAACCGCCTGGGTGAGGGCCGCAAGGATCGCTGGAGCTGGGCGCCGGGCCAGCTCGAACTGCTCGAAGGCGCCAAGAACAAGGCCAAGGCATCGGGACTGTGGAACTTCTTCCTGCCCCATTCCGAGATCGGCCGCGGGCTGACCAATCTGGACTACGCCTACATCGCCGCCGAACTCGGTAAATATCCGCTCGCCTCGGAGTCGCTCAACTGCTCGGCGCCGGACACCGGCAACATGGAAGTGCTCGAAAAGGTCGGCACGCCCGAGCAGAAGGAGAAGTGGCTGAAGCCACTGCTGAACGGCGAAATCCGCTCGGCCTATGCGATGACGGAGCCGGGCGTCGCCTCCTCGGATGCCAAGAACATCACGACGCGCGCCGAACTGGTCGGCAACGAATGGGTGATCAACGGCGAGAAGTACTACATCTCCGGCGCCGGCGATCCGCGCTGCAAAATCATGATCGTCATGGTCAAGACCAGCCCCGATGCCTCGCCGCAGTTCCAGCAGTCGCAAATCCTGGTGCCGATGGGGACGCCCGGCCTTGAGATCGTGGGCCCGATGACCGTGTTCGGCCACGACCACGCGCCGCGCGGCCACATGCATCTAAAGTTCAACAACTGCCGGGTGCCGGCGGAGAACATCTTGCTGGGTGAGGGCCGCGGGTTCGAGATCAGCCAGGTCCGCCTCGGACCGGGCCGAATCCATCACTGCATGCGCTCGATCGGCGCCGCCGAGAAGGCGATCGAGCTGATGGTCAAGCGTGGCTCGAGCCGCACCGCCTTCGGCAAGCCGCTCATCCAGCTGGGCAAGAACCTCGAGCTGGTGAGCCGGGCGCGCATCGAGATCGAGGCGATGCGCCTCATGGTCCTGAAGGCTGCCAAGGCGATGGATGTGCTGGGCCATCGCGAGGCCCGCGTCTGGATCAGCATGGTCAAGGCGATGGTGCCGGAAAAGGTCTGCGTGATCATCGACCAGGCGATGCAGATCCACGGCGCCACGGGCCTTTCCCAGTGGTCGCCGCTCAGCGAGATGTACGTCAACCAGCGGCACCTCAGGTTCGCCGACGGTCCGGACGAAGTGCATCACATGGTGGTCGGCCGCGCCGAGATGAGCCGCCACTAGGACGATCGGAGCGGGCCCGGCCTTGACAGGCCGGGTCCGGCCCCTTTTGTTGCGGGCGGATGGTGAGACTGGAAGAGCGAATGACGGTGACCCGGATTTCCCTGCAAACGGCCCTCGTGCTGCTGCCGCTTCTGCTGGGTGGCTGCGAGGCCGCGAGTTCCCTGCGGAGCGCGGGTCTGTCCGATCCGCAGCGGATGAAGAGCATCGACGACGCTTTCGAGGCGCGCGACAACTGCCTGGTCGCGAACATCCACCTGGCCGATGTCTATGCTGGCAGCGCCCCGTCGCTCGCCGCCACGGCCGCAGCCTCCTGCCAGACCCAGACCGACGTCCTGATCTCCCTCAGCAACCCCTATGGCGATCCGCGGGTCACAGCGGCGATCCAGAAGGATTCGAGCTTCCGGGCGATGGGCTTCGTGCTCAAGGCACGCGGCCAGGGCTGACGGGCAGGGGTGACGGGCGGCTAGACCCGCCGCCACATTGGCGCGCGCTTGCGCACCGGGTCGAGCAGCGACCAGTCGCCCTGTTCGACGACATGGCCCTTGGGGAACGGCGAGCGCGGCTCCTGGCCCAGTGCGCGCATCACGCGGTCGTCGCGGTAGTAGCAGAGCAGCACCACGCGATTGAGGGCGAAGAGCGGTGCGCCGCCTTCCTCCTTGAACCGCATGGCCACCTCGGTGCGGCGCTCCGGTTCGAGTTCGGCGAAAGGGCCACCCGACAGCTCCCTCAACTGCTTGAGCGCGGACTGCGCGTCCGCCGTGTCGCGTTCCAGGCTCTTCAGGATATCGGCGAAAATCAGCCCGTCGTCGGCGCCGGGCACGCCATGGGCCGTGCTCGCGGGGATCATGATGCCGGCCAGCAGGCGCAGGTCGCGGGCTTCGGCTTCAGTCAGGGTTCCGTAGGTCATGTCGATGGCCTCAGTCGAAGAGCGTGGCGTCGGCGAGGCGCCGCTTGATGTTGTCGGCGATGTAAAGCGCCAGCGCCTGGATGGTGGAGGTCGGGTTCACGCCGCCGGAGGTCACCCAGATGCTGCCGTCGACGATGAACAGGTTCTTCACGTCGTGGCTGCGTCCCCATTCGTTGACCACGGAGCGCTCGGGGTCGGTGCCCATGCGCGCCGTGCCCATGAGGTGCCAGCCGGCATTGAGCATCGGCGCGTCGCTGCCGACATGCTTCGCGCCGGCGGCCGCGAGGATCTCCTTCGAGCGCGCGACGCCGTGGGCGATCATCTTCCTGGTGTTGTCGCTCAAGGTGTAGTCGATCTTCGGCGCGGGGATGCCGTTGCTGTCCTTCAGGACCGGGTCGAGCGTCACCCGGTTGTGCTCCTCGGGCAGGTCCTCGCAGATCGCCGAGAGGCCGAGCTTGCGGTTGAAGAGGGTGCGATAGACATCGTGATGCGCCTCGCCCCAGGGCAGGAAACCGCGCGCGGTGTTGGCGATCGCGTCGACGATCGTGCCGGCGCCGCGGTGGAGCTGTAGCGTGTAGCCACGCACGAAGCCGCGGGCCTTGTCGGTCTCGTAGAACTCCTGGCTCCACAGCGAGAGCTGCGCGCCGGTGTTGCCGTCGATCGGCTCGTCGACATAGCCGTAGGTGTGGGCGAACGGGTGGAACATCAGGTTCCGGCCGACCAGCCCGCTCGAATTGGCGATGCCGTTGGGGAAGCGGCCTGACACCGAGTTCAGCAGCAGGCGCGGCGTGCCGATGCCGTTGCAGGCCACGATGACCATCTCGGCCGGCTGGAAATGCTCCTTGCCCTCGGCATCGTAGTAGATGGCGCCGTTGGCGAGACCGTCGGGGCCGACCGTGACCTCGCGGACCCGGGCGCGGGTGCGCAACTCGACGCCGGCGCGCAGCGCGTGCGGCCAGTAGGTGACGTCGACGCTGGCCTTGGCGCCCTGGGCGCAACCGGGCGTGCAGTGGCCGAGATTGATGCAGGGGGCGCGGCCGTCATATTCGGTGGTGGCGATGGCGGAATCCGAAGGCCACCAGTGCCAGCCCAGCTTGTTCATCGCCTCGCCGAAGCACTTGCCGGTCTTGCCCAGGGGCAGGGGCGGCATCGGCGGCACGTGGTGCGGGTAGGCCGGGTCCCCTTCGAGGCCGGCCACGCCCGTCATGCGGTCGTTCTCGGCGAAGTAAGGCTCGAGCGTGCCATAGTCGACGGGCCAGTCGTCGGCCACGCCATCCAGCGTCTTCACCCGGAAGTCCGAGGGGTGCAGGCGGGGATAGTGCGCCGTGTACATGATGGTGCTGCCGCCGACGCCGTTGAAGTTCACGACCTGGATGGGCGAGGTGCCGTTGTTGATCGGATAGTCGGTCTCGCGCGCCCGGCGGTTGGGGTTGATGGCGAAGTCGCCGAACAGGCGGGCCTCCCAGTCCCGGCCATTGGTTGGGTAGTCCGTGGGCTTCACCCAGTCGCCCTGTTCGAGGCAGAGGATCCGCATCTTCGTATCGGCGAGGCTCCAGGCCACCGCTGCCCCCGAAGCGCCGGAACCGATGATCAGGACGTCGACCTTTTCGTGCATGGCGTTCTTCCGTTAGCGGGCGAGAGGCTGGCTGATGGCACGGGCGACCAGGGCGTGACCTCGGGAAGTCCAGTGTCCATCGTTGGCAAAGGAGGGGACAGGGGAGACCCTTTTGCCTCCAGGACGGGTTGCAGGTCCAGTACGTCGATGCCGCGCCGCAACCACACGGACTGCAATGGCGCCGCGTCTCCGGCGGCCGGTTTCGGATCGTGGATTCTGGGGGCTGGCTTCGGCGCTCATGTTCGCGCAAGACTGGCGCGACTTGATCAGCGAGGAAAGAGCCTTCCCATGCCGGATACCACTCTTGCACGGCCTGCGGCCAACACGACCGAGCATTTCGACGTCCTCATTGTCGGCGCGGGCATCTCGGGCATCGGCGGTGCCTATCATCTGACCCACCAGATGCCCGACCGAAGCTTCGTCATCCTGGAGTCCCAGGAGAGCTTTGGCGGAACCTGGCTGACCCACAAATATCCGGGCATCCGCTCCGACAGCGATCTCCACACATTCGGCTATCGTTTCAAGCCGTGGAAGGGCAAGCCGATCGCCACGGCCCAGGAGATCAAGTCCTACATGGGCGAGGTGATCGAGGAGAACGATCTCGCGCGGCACATCCGCTACGGGCATCGCATCGAGGCGGCGACCTGGTCGAGCACCGACAATCGCTGGACCATCGAGGGCGTCCGCACCGATACGGGGGAGGCGGTTCGCTTCACCGCCAACTTCCTCTGGATGTGCCAGGGCTACTACCGTCATTCGGTAGGCTACACGCCCGAATGGAAGGGTATGGACAGCTTCAAGGGCCGGATCGTCCATCCGCAGACCTGGCCGGAGGATCTCGATTACACGGGCAAGAAGATCGTCGTGATCGGCTCCGGCGCGACGGCCGCCACGGTCATCCCGGCGATGGCCGACAAGGCCGGTCACGTCACCATGCTGCAGCGCTCGCCGACCTATTTCATCCCGGGCCGCAACGCCATCGAGCTCGCCGAGACGCTGCGGCAGCTCGAGGTCGACGAGGAGTGGATCCACGAGATCGTGCGCCGCAAGATCCTGCACGATCAGTCGGTGTTCACCCGGCGCTCCCTTGAGGAATCCGACAAGGTGCGAGCCGAGCTGCTGGCCGGTGTCCGCGCCCATGTCGGGCCGGACTTCCCGCTGGAGCCGCATTTCACGCCGAGCTACCGGCCATGGCAGCAGCGCATCGCCTTCGTGCCCGACGGCGATCTTTTCAAAGCCATTCGCGCCGGCAAGGCCTCGGTCGAGACCGACGAGATCGACCGCTTCGTGCCGGAGGGCATCCTGCTCAAGTCGGGAAAGGTGCTCGAGGCCGATATCATCGTGACCGCGACAGGCTTCGACCTCTCGGTGATGGGCGACATCGCCTTTGCGGTGGACGGCAAGCCGGTCGATTTCGCCGACACGGTGACCTATCGCGGCATGATGTTCACCGGCGTGCCCAACATGATCTGGGTGTTCGGCTATTTCCGCGCGAGCTGGACCTTGCGCGCCGACCTGGTCGGCGACTTCGTCTGCCGCCTCCTCGGCCACATGGAAAATCGCCAGGCCCACAAGGTCGAGGTCGCGCTGCGGCCGGAGGACGAGGGGATGAAGTTGCTGCCGTGGATCGATCCGGAGAACTTCAATCCCGGCTACCTGATGCGCGGCATGCATCTCCTGCCCAAGCGCGGCGACAAGCCCGAGTGGCAGCACACCCAGGATTACTGGAACGAGAAGAACGTCTTCCCGGCGATCGATCTGGACGATCGGGCGTTCGTCTACGGCTGATCGACCGGTCGATCCGGAGCTCGGGGGAGCGGAGATGAATCAGGGCAACACGCGCCGGGTCATTGCGGCCGGCGCGATCGGCAACGTGCTGGAATGGTACGATTTCGCCGTCTACGGCTACTTCGCCGCCGCGATCGGCCGGGCCTTCTTCCCCAGCGAGGATGCTGTCGCGCAGGTCCTGGCGGCCTTCGGGATCTTCGCCGTGGGCTTCCTGATGCGGCCGATCGGCGGGGCGGTGATCGGGGCGATCGGCGACCGGCTCGGCCGCCGCGCGGCGCTCACCTTTTCCGTCGCCGCCATGGCCATCCCGACCTTCCTGGTCGGCGTGCTGCCGGACTACCAGACGCTGGGCATCGCGGCGCCAATCCTGCTCACGCTGCTGCGCATGGTACAGGGCCTGTCGGTCGGCGGCGAATACACGACCTCGATCATCTTCATCATCGAACAGTCGCCGCCCAACCGGCGCGGGCTGGTGGGCGCGTTGGGCTGCTGTGGTGCCATCGGCGGCATCCTGCTGGGCTCGGCGACCGGCGCCCTGCTGGCATCGGTGATGTCCGAGCAGGCGCTTGAGAGCTGGGGCTGGCGACTGCCGTTCCTGCTGGGACTGCTGGTCGGCATCGCAGGCGTCGTTCTGCGGCGCCACGTCCACGAGGCACCGCGCCAGGCCTCGACCGCCCCGTCGCCCCTGCTCGACACGGTGCGAAACCATGGCCCGCTGCTCGGCAAGCTCGCGGCCCTTTCGGTGTTCAATTCGGTCGGCTTCTACCTGATGTTCGTCTACATCGTGAGCTGGCTGCAGTTCGCCGACAATATTGCCCCCGCCACGGCACTCGCCATCAATTCCGCCAGCATGGTCGCGATGCTGCCGGTCATGGTCCTGATGGGATGGCTGTCCGACCGCTACGGCCGGCGCCCTCTGATGCTCAGCGCAACGGCGCTGGGTTTCTTCGGCGCGCTGCCGTTCTTCTGGCTGATGCACCAGGGCCATCCGACCCTGATCCTGGTGGGCCAACTCGGTTTCGTGCTGTCGGTCGGGGCCTTCATCGGCGCCCAGCCGGCGCTGATGGTCGAGGCCGTGCCGGCCGCGATTCGCTGCACCGCGATCGCGCTGGGGTACAACGTGACCCTGGGCATCCTCGGCGGCTTCAGCCCGCTGGTCGCCACGTGGCTGGTCCACCGGACCGAGAACGACTTCAGCCCGGCCTTCATGATCATGGCCGCCGCCGCCGTTTCCTTCGCGGCGATCCTTCGCTTCGAAGAAACCCACAGGCTGAAGCTGCAGACTGCGTAACACCTTTCCTCCGCCGTCATACGGGGAGGTGGAAGAATCGAGGGGAAAACCTCTACTGCAGTTTGATGCCGGCCTCGGCGATCAGCTTGCCGAGCAGGTCGCGCTGGCCGGCGATCCAGGTCCTGAACTGGGCCGGCGTGTTGGCGACCAGATCAGCTCCGGTCGGGTCGAGACGTTCCTTCACCTTCGGGTCCTTGATCGCTTCGGCCACCACGGCCTGCATGCGGTCGACCAGCGCGGGTGGCGTGCCGGTGGCCGCGAACAGGCCGTTCCAGTCGTTCAGGTCGAAGCCCGGATAGCCGCTCTCGGCCAGGGTCGGCACGTCGGGGAAGGCGACGGAGCGCTTGAGGCTGGTGACCGCCAGCACACGCGCGCGGCCGGCGGCGACGGGCGGGCGGATCGAGTTCGTGGTGATGATCACCGAATCGACGGCGCCCGCACCGATGTCGCGCGCGGCGTCGGCGCCGCCGCGATAGGGCACGTGGATCAGCTTGATGCCGGCCCGGCGCTGCAGTTCCTCGCCGGCCATGTGAGCCATGCCGGCCGCCGGCGGCGTGCCGTAGCTGATCGTGCCGGGCTTGGCTTTCGCGGCGGCGATGAATTCCTGGATGGTCTGCGACGGGAAATCGTGTTTCACGGCGACGACCTGCGGGAAGCTGGCCATCTGCGTGACCGGCAGCCAGGTCTGCATGTAGTCGAAGGGCAGATCCTTCATCAGCAGCGGATTGGTGATCTGGTTGGCGGCGTCGACCAGGAAGGTCTGGCCGTCGCGCGGCGCCTGGAGAACGGCATTGGCGGCGACGACGGCATTGCCGCCGGTGCGGTTGTCGATGATGACCTGCTGGCCGATGATCTCGGCCACGCGCACGCCGATGTTCCGCGCCACCGTGTCGGCCGCGCCGCCGGCCGCGAAGGCCACCACCCAGCGGACGGGCCCTTTCGGCCAGTCGCCCTGGGCAAAGCCCTCGCGGGCGAGGAAGGGGGCCGCGAGGCCCCCCGTAAGGAGGCTGCGCCTGGAAATTCGGGTCATGTCTTGGCTTCCAGCAGTTCGGGCACCACCCAGAGCGCGGGCTCACCGCGGGCAACCCTCTGGACGTTGTCGAAGCCGTTGCGCAGGCGGGTGATGTTGCTCTCGAACGTCGGTCCGGCGAGGTGCGCGGTCAGGACGACGTTGTCGAGCTTCAGGAGGGGATTGTCCGGCGGGGTCGGCTCCTCGTCGAACACGTCGAGGCCGGCGCCGAACAGGTTTCCGCTCGAAAGCGCTGCGATCATCGCTTTCTCGTCGATGACGGGCCCGCGCGAGGTGTTCACGATGATTGCGGACTTCTTCATGGCGGCGAGCTCGTCCTTGCCGATCATGTGCCGGGTCGAAGCATTCAGCGGCACGTGCAGCGAGACGATATCGGAATGCTTCAGGATCTCCGGCAGCAGGCGGAAGCGCACGCCCAGCGCGTCTTCCTCTTCTTCCTTGAGGCGGGCGATGTCGTAGTAGTGGACGGTCATGCCGAAGGCGAGGGCCAGCTTGGCGACCTTCTTGCCGATCGTGCCCAAGCCGATGATGCCCAGCACGCGGTTGCGCACCTCATGGACGGTCGGCGGCGAATTGCCGTGCCAGCGGCCGGCGGTGACGTTGGTATGCTGGGTGATCAGCCGGCGCGAGACCGCCAGCATCAGCAGCATCGCATGCTCCGACACGGCGACCGAATTGGCGCCACCGTTGGCGCACAACGGCACGCCGCTCGCGCGCGCCGCCTCGAGATCGGCGCGGTCGTAGCCGGCGCTCAGCATCTGGATCAGCTTGAGATTCGGCGCGTCCTTGAAGAGCTGCGGCGTGACGTATTGCTGGATGAAGCCAACGAAATAATGGGTCCCGGGCAGGGCCGCCTTCTGCTCCGGCGAGTTGTGCAGCGCCTTGACGATCTCGTATCCCTTGGGAGCCAGGTCGTCGACCATGGACAGGGTGTCCTTGGGCCCGACGACGAGTACGCGTTCAACCATTACCATTCTCCTCAGACGACTTTCTCGAGTTTCTGCAACGAGCGCAGGTGTTTCGGCACGGGTGTGCCGGGGAAGGTGCTCGGCCAGTTGGTGTAGCTCACCTCGCCGACATAGATGTCGCCGCGCGAGTCGACGGCCAGCCCGTGCGGCGAGAGGAACCGGCCGGCCTGTTCGCCGGGGCCATCCTGGCCGCCGAGCCGGGCCAGTGTTTTGCCCTTGCCGTTCACGATCGACAGGCGCGGGCCGAGATTGGTGTGCTTGCTGTTCACCGGCATGCCGGGCCCCAGCTCGCCGATGATGAAGGTCGGGCTCTTGGCGCCGCCGCAGCAATAGAGCGCACAAGGCCGGTGCATGTTGTTCCACTGCGCCTCGTACCGGCCGTTGCCGTCGAACACCTGAACGCGATGGTTCTCGCGGTCGGCGACATAGACCCAGCCGTCGGCGTCGGTGGCGATGTTGTGCGCGATGTTGAACTCGCCGGGATCGGTCCCGGTCGTTCCCCAGCACATCAGGTGCTTGCCGTCGGGCGAATATTTGTGGACGCGGCTGTTGCCGTAGCCGTCGGAGACGTAGATCTCGCCCTGGGGCGAGAGCGCGGTGTGGGTGCAGCGATTGAACGGCTTGCCGCTCAGGAAGGGCGCCGGCTGGTTCGGCACGCCGATGGTCATCAGCACCTTGCCGTCGGTCGAGACCTTGCGGACGGTGTGATCGCCGTCATCGGTACAATAGAGGTTGTCGTCGCTGTCGATGTGGAGGCCGTGGGCGCGGCTGAAAAGGCCTTCGCCCCAGGAGCGCAGGAAATTGCCGTCCCGGTCGAACACCATCATCGGATGTTCGCCGCGGTTGAAGACGTAGACTCGGTCCCGGCTGTCGCACGCGACGGCGGCGACGTCGCGGAAGTCCCAGCCGTCGGGCAGCTTCGCCCAGTTCTCGACCACACGATAGCGGTGCTCGCCGCTGCCCAGCACGACCGACATGCAACCGCTCCTCAGTGTCCGGCGAGGACGGTGTCCGAGATCTTCTCGGCCGTCATCAGGGTGGGGAAATTGGTGTTGGCGCAGGGCACCACCGGGAAGATCGAGGCATCGACCACGCGCAGTCCCTGAACGCCCCGCACCCGGCCCTGGGTGTCGACCACGGCCATAGGATCGTCGTCGCGACCCATGCGGCAGGTACAGGAGGCATGCCACACGCCGATCGCCGCCTTGCGCACGAAGGCCTCGAGCGCGTCATCGTCGTTCAGCACCTGATCGAAGGTGAAACCCTCGACCACGTAGTTTTCGATCATGTAGCGGCGCAGCGCCGCCGGGCCGTCGAGCATCGTCGCGACCAGCCGGGTCAGCCACTTGTTCTTGTTGTTGACGACACCGATCTGGCGCACCCGGTCGCTGTAGGAGGCCGGGAAGGGGACATCGGTCACCTGGCGCAGCGCATCGGTCATCTGCACCGCGGCCATGAGCTTGAAGCCGCTCATCAGCCGGTCGAGATCGCGCTTGTCCGACAGAAGATTGAACTCGACCAGGGGCTCGCTCCGCCAGTCGCGTGACGTGAGCTTGACCTGCCCGGTCTCGGAATAGGTCTTGTTGATGAAGGTGAGTAGCGAGGCGATCTGTTCGCCCACCGCGTGCCAGGCCGACTTGCTGACGACGGCCACGAACATGTCGCCCCTGGGGATGCCCGGCAGGTTCGACGAGTAGCGCAGGCCGACATGGATGTGGCGCCGCGTATGCTCGCGCAGCCGGGCGCCGCGCTTGATGAACGACGACAGCGCGATCGAGGGATGGTCCATCAGCCGCTGGCCGACGCCGGGCAGGGCGGACACGACGGGAATGCCGAGGTCGGTGAGCTGTCCAACGGGGCCGATGCCGGCGCGCATCAGGTGGGCCGGCGAATGGATGGCGCCGCTCGACAGGATCACCTCGCGGGCGCGGAATTCCTGGTCCTTGCCGGCGACCCGGGCCGTGACGCCGACGCACCGCGAGCCCTCGAACAGCAGCGACATGACCTGCGTTTCGGTCGAGATCGTCAGGTTGGGGCGCTTGCGGGTCTCGGCATCGAGATAGCCCATCGCCGCCGAGACTCGTCGCTCGTCGGCATTGGAATGGGTGACGGGAAAATAGCCGTCGACGAACTCGCCGTTCTGGTCGGGCAGGTATTTGAAGCCCTTTTCCTCGAAGGCGCGGCCGACGGCCTGGGCATGTCCGGCCCATTTCTCGCGCGGGATGCGCCGTACGGGGATGCGGCCGTCCTTGCCGTGCAGCGGCCCGTCGCAATCGAGGTCGCGCTCGACCTTCTTGAAATAGGGCAGCACGTCGTTCCAGCCCCAGCCGGCGGCGCCGCGAGATTCCCATTCGGCGTAGTCGGTGGGCGCGCCGCGATTGGCCATCTGGCCGTTGATCGACGAGCCGCCGCCCAGCACGCGCGCCTGCTCGTACTTGCGCAACGGCGGGCGGTTTTCCTGCGGGTTGTTGTGGCTGACCACCTGGGTATGGACCTTGAGGTCGGTCCAGTGGAAACGCGGATCGAAATAGGCCGTGCCGGAATAGCTGTCGGCGATTTCCTTCGGCTCCTGGCCCGGTGGCGTGTCCGGACCGGCCTCACAGAGCAGCACCTTCTTGGCGCTGCGGGCGGACAGCCGATGGGCCATGACCGAGCCTGCCGACCCGCCGCCGACGATGATGTAGTCGTACACTTGGCGTTTCCCCGTTTATTGCCGCCACGCTAGCACGGTTACGGACGGTTGCAGCAGTCCGCTTGCCGGAATCGGAGAAGCCTGCAATCGTCGAGAGAGGTAGCGAGGGAGGTTTCGTATGCCGGACGTTGCAGCCGCAATTGCCGCCTTGACCAGAATTGTCCCGCGCAAGGATCTGACGTGATGGCCCACGATCTCGTCATCCGGGGCGGCACGGTCGTCGACGGCTCCGGCACCAGGCGCTTCACGGCCGATGTCGGCATCAGGGACGGCATGATCGCCGAAGTCGGACGCATCACCGCCGCCGCTGGGCGCACGATCGACGCCGACGGGCTGATCGTCTCGCCGGGCTTCATCGACGGCCACACGCACATGGATGCGCAGGTCGCCTGGGATCCCCTCGGCAGCTGCTCGTGCTGGCACGGCGTCACGTCGGTGGTGATGAGCAATTGCGGCTTCGCCCTGGCCCCCTGCAAGCCCGAGGATCGCGACCTCTATGCGCGCTGCCTGTCGGCGGTTGAGGACATCCCGACCGAGGCGATGGCGGCCGGCATCGACTGGAGCTGGGAGACCTTCCCGGACTATCTCGCGACCGTGGAGCGCCTGCCCAAGGCCATCAACTACGGCATGTATATCGGCCACTCGGCGCTGCGCATGTACGCGATGGGCAAGCGGGCCTTCACCGAGGCGGCGACCGAGGACGAGATGGTCCGCATGGCCGATCTCGTGAAGGAGGCGCTGCGGGCAGGGGCCATGGGCTTCTCCAGTTCGCGCGCATCGACTCATGTGACGCCGGACAATACGCCGGTCGCCAGCCGGATCGCCGAGTGGGAGGAGATCGACCGCATCCTGGCGGCCATGGCCGAACTCGATGCCGGCATCTTCCAGGTGGGACCCGACGTCGCGAGCGGCCCGGCCCACCGCGCTTTCCTCGCACGGCTGCGTGAACTGGCGCTGGCCTACAAGCGTCCGGTCATGTTCGGCGTGCTGGCCACCAAGCAGGGCGACGATCCGACGGGATGGGCCTATCAGACGCGGTACATCGACGAGACGGTGGCCGCCGGTGGTCGGATGTACGGTCAGGGTACGACACGTTCGATCAATGCCATCTTCTCGCTCAAGTCCTACCTGCCGTTCGATGTGTTGCCGGCGTGGCGCAAGGTCCGTGATCTGCCGATGGAGGAGCAGAAGCGGCGCCTGGCCGATCCCGGGGTGCGGCGCGAACTGGTGGCGGCGGAAAGCAGGATGAAGCCGCGCGACAACGTCTTCCAGGGCGGAGGTGCGGCGACCACCGACCCGCGCAAGCCGGACTACGCCAATCTGTTCGTGATGCAGGGCGTCGACTGGGACGATCCGACGGTCGAGCAGCTCGCCCGGGCGCGCGGGCAGCATCCGGTCGAGGTCATGATCGACCTGTCGCTGGCCAACGAGAACCAGGTCTATGTCCAGCCGCTGGTCAACGAATCGCCGGACGACGTGCTCGGCATCCTGAAGCACGACCGCACGCTGGCGACCTTCTCCGATTCCGGCGCGCACGTCGCGCAGGAGATGGGCTCGTCGCTGCAGACGCATCTTCTCAGCTACTGGGTGCGCAAGCGCGGGGCCTTCACGCTCGAAGAGGCGGTGAAGAAGATCACCCGCGACAATGCCTTGGCCTGGGACCTGATCGACCGTGGCCTCGTTCGCGCGGGGCATCGCGCCGATCTCGTGCTGTTCGAAGAGGACCGTATCCGGCCGACCATGCCGACGGTCGAGCGCGACCTGCCGGGCGGCGCCCGCCGTCTCGTCCAGAAGGCGGAGGGCATCCGGGCGACCCTGGTGAACGGCGCCTTGGCTTTCGAGAACGGGGAGGCCACAGGCGCCTATGCCGGAACGGTCCTGAAGGGACGGCTTGGCCGCTGACCGGCTCTTGCCACTTCATCTGCCACGGTCCAAGAGGTTCTCGGGGGGGCTGGCGGGATCGATTGTCCTGTGGCCCATCTGTATGCGAGGCCGGGAGAGCCTGACAAGCCGCAATGGAACACACCGTCTACGACTATGAGAAGCATATCCCGGCAGGATTCTATGACAGGGTGTATCGGGAAGGAGCCGGCATACGCTTCAGCTGGCACGACCTGAAGTTCCGGACGGTCGCGGCCCGGCTCGGCACGCCAGGGCGTGTTCTCGATATCGGATGCGGTCCCGGCACCTTCATTGGAAACTATCTGCCGGGCGTCGAAGCGCTCGGCATCGACATCAGTGCCGCCCAGATCGACTACGCGACCCGCACCTATGGAAGTGCGACGCATCGCTTTTCCACGCAGTCGCTCGTCAGCCTTTCCGAGGCGGGCGAGCGCTACGATGCTGTGACGATGGTGGAGCTGATCGAACACCTGCCCCCCGACGCTGCGATCCGCCTGCTCTCCGAAGCCCGCGCCCTGCTAGCGCCCGGCGGCCTTCTCGTCGTGACAACGCCCAACTACCGGTCGCTCTGGCCGCTGATCGAACTGGGCGTCAACGCGGCGTCGCCGGTGAACTACGTCGAGCAGCACATCAACAAATACCGCCGAAGCCTGCTCGGCGAACATCTCGCTGCGGCCGGCTATCGCGATGTCTCGATCAGGACCGCCGTTGGCCTGGCGCCGTTCGCGGCCGTGTTCGGCCTGCGGGCGGCCAATGTCCTGAATGCTATCGAGACGCACGTGATGCATCTCGGCGCCGGAAATCTCCTGCTGGCCACGGCGCGGCCGTGACACGGCAGCAAGGGCTGATCTGCCTCGCCGCGGCCGCACTGATGCTGCTCGAGGTCGCCGTCCTGGAGTCGAGGCTCGCCTTTCTGGTCGCTGGCCTGCCGACGGCGGCAGTGGCGCTGGCGTTCGTCCATTGGATGGCGAGGCGGGACGGGAGAGGGCACGCTTCACTAATCTATGGCGTCGGCTTGCTCGGGGCCGTCGGCGGATATTGTTATCTCGCACTGGCGCCTTCGGGTGCGATCTCGCCTCAGGACGAAGTCATCGACTGGGGGCGGATGGACAAGCGCGCGCTGGTCTTCGGCTATCTCGGTATTGCGGCGTTTATCGCCTTTCACTGGCTCTGGGTCGCCTTCGTCCAGGGCACGGCCTCGGTCGCGCGTCCGCCGGGTGACGTGACCTCGTCGCGATGGCCTGTGCGACTCCAGGGCGCGCTCGGCATCGCGGTGCTGACCTACTGCTGGCTCGGCCTGCCGGCCCTGCGCAGCGCCGAGGTCGGCGGCGGGATGGGCCTGGCAAATTTCTATGACCTCCATGCGCACGTTCACCTGAGTGCGCTGCAGCAGATCAGACTCGGTGCGATTCCGTACCTCGAGGCGCAGACGCAATACGGACCCGGAAACCAGTTGCTCCTCCGCGAGCTGACGGACTTCGTGCACTTCAGCAACCACGGCTTCCTCGCCGCCAACCTTCTACTCAACGTCGCCTGCGTCGTTCTCTTCTTCGTCGTCGTTCAGCAGTTCCTCGGCTTCGGCTGGGCGGTGGCCGGGCTCGTCGCCTGGATACTCTGGCCGAGCCCGGCCGAGCGGATCGATCTGGCGGGTTGGGCCGTACTCACGCGGTGGATCGTGGTTGCCATCCTCGCGCTTTGGCTGGCCTGGCTGCTTCTGGGGGCCGGCGCCGGCCGGCGCGGCTGGCCGACGGTGGTGCTGGCGGGAATGCTCTGGGGGGCGGGCGGGTTCCTCAGCCAGGAGAACCTGAGCGGCGGTCTGCTCGTCCTGATCTTCTCGCTCGCCCTGTTTGGCCCGGCGTCCGGCATGACACCGCAGCGACTCGCGAAGTTCGCGGGCCTGTTCGTCCTCGCGGGCGGCGCCACCTTCGTGGCTCTGGTCTCGGCCTTCATGGGACCGGCACACCTCTTCGAGGTGGTTTCGCGCGCAAATGCGAAGTCCAGCCTGGTGATGGCCGGCGTCTCCAACTCGATTTGGTCCGACAATCTCGGTCTGCAGTTTGCCTGGAACATCGTCAACGGACGGCTGCAAACCGACTTGCGAGTCGCCGGCGAGTTCCGGGAGCTCATCCTCACCTACGCTCTGGTGTTCGTCCTGCTGCTGGCGATCGGCCTGCTGGCTGCGTTCCTCGGACGGCGGTGGAGAACGGCCGACGAGCCGACGCGGGCGTTCTGCGCCAAGTTCGCGGGCGTCGCGGTAGGGGCCTTCGTGCTCCATCTCTTTTCGCTGCTGCGCTCCGACACGTCGCATCTGGCGGGCCCGTCGTTCCTTCTGGGCCTGTTCCTGCTGATGCTGCCGGTCTATCTCTGGCGCTGCCTGGCGCCCGGCACGGCACGGACGGTGCTGATGGTCATGTCGGTGGCGATTATCGCCGAGGCTCTGGTTTCCGGTCGGCTCGAGGTCGAGCGCAGGGTGGCCGGCCTCGGCGGCGTCTGGCGAGACTCCAGGGCCGCACTCGATCTCTATGATGAGCTTCGCAGCCATCGGAGCGACGTTTCCGATCTGGCGGGGCTCTACTCGCCGCTGCCCAGAGTGCAGGCAGCCTTTCGCAACCACCCGGATTTCGCGGAAGTCGACGAGTTCTTCGGCCTGTTGCGCGACCGTCTCAAGGGCCGGGCCGTGGAGCTCGGATCCTACAGGTTCGACGATCTCGTCGCCCATCCCGACACGGCCTATTTCCTGGGCGGGCTGCGCTCGCTCTCCGGCATCACCTCGCCAAAGAACAGCCTCTGGCTGCGGTCCGAGCAGGAGGCCTGGATCGCCCGGGTCGCCGGGATGCGCAGCGGTTGCCTGTTCTTCAACGCCGCTTCCAACAAGCAGCTGGTCGACGCCTGGATGCGCTCGCTGAAGCCGCCCCAGATCATGGAGATCGAGCCGATCGCAGGCCGGCGCGAGTACGGCACGCTGGCCTGCAAGGTGAGCTCCCAGGAGTAGAGCCGTTGAGGGTCAGGGGCAGGGGCAGGTTTACTTGGCACATCGGGCGTCCCATCCTGATCCCTTGGGAAAGAGGACGCGAATGGCACGGCAGCAGCGCACACAAGTGGGGATCATCGGCGCGGGACCGGCAGGTTTGCTGCTGGCGCGGCTGCTGAAACTGAACGGGATCGAGAGTGTCATCCTCGAGGACAGGTCGCGGGCTTACGTCGAGGCCCGCATCCGTGCCGGCGTTCTCGAGCACGGCACCGTCAAGCTTCTGGAGGAGGCAGGCGTGGCGGAGCGCCTGCACCGCGAGGGGCTGGTCCACGAGGGGGTCGAACTCGGACTGGACGGCGGGCGCTTCCGCATCGACCTGGCCGGGCTGACGGATAAGACCATCACGGTCTACGGCCAGAGCGAGGTGGTGCAGGACCTGATCGCGGCCCGCCTGGCCGGCGATGGGCCGATCGTCTGGGAGGCGGCGGACGTCACTCTGCATGACTTCGAGACGGACCGGCCGCGGCTGACCTACCGGGCTGGCGGCGTCGATCACGAACTGGCCTGCGATTTCATTGCCGGCTGCGACGGCTTCCGGGGCGCGAGCCGCTCCTCTCTGCCTGCGGCGAGCCTCCGCATCTATGAGCAGGAGTACCCGTTCGGCTGGCTCGGTATCCTGGCCGACGTGCCGCCGTGCTCTGACGAGCTGATCTACGCCAGCCATCCGCGCGGCTTTGCGCTGGCCTCGATGCGTTCCCATACGCGCAGT
Organism: Reyranella sp.; assembly: GCF_965227665.1. Lineage (GTDB taxonomy): Bacteria > Pseudomonadota > Alphaproteobacteria > Reyranellales > Reyranellaceae > Reyranella. Next base: position 689,763 of record NZ_OZ245767.1, on the reverse strand, counting down.
CGCTACTATATCCAGTGCGACCGGCACGAGAAGCTGGAGGACTGGCCCGACGACCGGCTGTGGGTTGAGCTGAAGCAGCGCCTCGGCCCGGACGTCGCGCGCCATGTCACCACGGGCCCCGCGATCGAGAAGAGCATCACGGGACTGCACAGCTTCGTCTGCTTGCCGATGCGACACGGCCGGCTCTTTCTCGCCGGCGACGCCGCCCACATCGTGCCGCCGACCGGCGCGAAGGGCCTCAACCTGGCGGCTTCCGACATCCACTATCTGTCGCGGGCGCTCGTCTCGCACTATGCCCGGAACGACAGCACTCTGCTCGGCGCCTATAGCGACCGGGCGTCGGCGCGCGTGTGGAAGGCCGAGCGCTTCTCATGGTGGCTCACCCTGCTGATGCACAAGGTTCATCCGGAAGGGAGCTTCGCCGAGCAGATGCAGCGGGCCGAGATCGACTACCTGCTGTCCTCGCCGGCCGGCCAGACGGTGTTCGCAGAGAACTACGTCGGCCTGCCGTTCTGAGAAGCCGAGTGTCTAGGCGAGTTCCCTGCGCACGATCGCCGCGCCTTCGCTCAGGGCCTTGAGCTTTCCGAAGGCGGTGGCGCGCGGCAGGTACTTCATGCCGCAATCGGGCGCGGGCAGGAGCTTGTCTGGGCCGACATGCTTCAGGCCGGCGCGGATGCGCCCGGCGACCGTCTCGGGCGTCTCGACCGCGGGATCGCTGAGGTCGATCACGCCCAGCATCACCTTCTTGGGCGCCAGGTCCTTCAGCACGCCGAGGTCGAGCTTGGGCTGCGCCGACTCGATGGAAATCTGCTGGGCGATCGTGTCGGAGAGCTGGGGCAGGAAGGAATAGCCGGTGGGCTTCAGGCCGGTCACCACGGCGGCGTAGCCGAAGCAGAGGTGGATGACCGTTGGCACGGTGATGCCTTCCAGCGCCCGGTTGATCGCCTTCACCGCATAGCGCTTGGCTTCTTCCGGGTTATTGCGCAGCCAGGGCTCGTCGAGCTGGATCACGTCGGCGCCGGCCTTGACCAGTTCGTGGGCCTCCTCGTTGACCGCGGCGGCGTAGTCCATGCACATCGCCTCGGCATCCTTGTAATACTCGTCCTTCACCTGCTGGCCCATCGTGAAGGGGCCGGGAAGGGTTATCTTGGCCAACCGCTCGGTATTGGCGCGCAGGAACTGCATGTCGCGCAGCTCGACCGGTCCGGTCCGCCGGATCTTGCCCACGATCCGGGGCACGGGTGTGCGGTTGCCGCTGCGGTTCACGATCTCCGCCGGGTTCTCGTCGTCGATGCCCTCCAGCGCCGTCGCGAAACGGTTGGAGTAGCTCTCGCGGCGCATCTCGCCATCGGTGATGACGTCGATCCCGGCGCGCTCCATGTCGCGGATGGCGAGCAACGTGGCGTCGTCCTGCGCCTGCTCCAGCCAGGGCTCTGGCACACGCCACATGTCCTTCACGCGCGTACGTGGCACGCCCTTGCTCAGCAGCTGGCGATCGACCAGCCAGTCGGGTTGGGGATAGGAGCCGACCACGGTGGTCTGGAGGAGCGTTTCGCCCATTGTTCAATTCCATTTTCAGCGAACTTCGATTGCCCGACAGTCTGCGACCCGATTAAGTCCCTGTCCATGTTCGCACGCATACTGTTGCTGCTGGTTCTGGTCGTCGTCGGATCCTGCAGCGGGGATTTGCCCAGCAGTTCGGTAGATGACGCTCAGGCCGAACGTACCTTTGGCCTTCTGCGATCTTCGACCTCGCTCGCCGCTCTAATGCGCGACCGCGACATCCGCCCGCTGGACCTGTCGATGCCAGACCCGCTGCAGCAGCTGCAGCGCGAACTCGCCAAGAGCGACCCGGCGGGGGGCTTTGCCGGCATCACCTACGATCTGACGCGCGGTAACATCCTGGTGGTCGACTGGCTTTTGCAGACTCCCAACCGCTGGGGCCGCAGGGCCGACGATCTCACCTGGTTCGAGATGGGCTGCAAGGATTGCGAGGTCGACATCTCGCTGCCGGCCTGCAGCACGGATGCCGATTGCAGAGGCGGCACCTGCACCGCGATCTGGCCACGCACGCCCGGTCTGCGAACCGCAGCGCGGAAAGTGTGCCTCGGCCATTCGGATGCGCTGCCGCTGCGGATCCACGACTTGGTGGCCAGCGCCCGCCAGAGCGTCGACATCGTCGAACTGCAACCTGCGCCGAACGGAAGGTTTACAGCTGCGCTCCGGGCCGCCATCGCCGAGCTGGCGTTCAGCCGCCGCAAGGTCGAGGTTCGCATCCTCATCGGGCAGTTCCCGCCCAAGGGCGTCGATGCGGCGGCGATCCTCAACGAGCTGATCGAGACCGCGCGCAACATCCCGGGTTCCCAGGTCACCGTCAGCGTCTCGGCAATGAGGAGCTGCACGGTTCTGGAGTCCTGCAACAGCTTCTCCTGGAATCACGGCAAGTTCATCGTGGCGGACGGGCGCGAGGCGATCGTCGGCGGGCACAATCTGTGGACCGAAGACTACCTCACCGACAATCCCGTCCACGATCTTTCCATGCAGGTGCGAGGGCCGGCCGCGGCCAGCGCATCGCGCTTCGCCGATCGTCTGTGGAGCTACGTCTGCTCCAATCTGGACCACAAGGAATCCATTTCGTTGGTGAGCTACGCGCCCGGCGGGAGTAACTCCGAACCGCGTTGTCCCGCAGCGCTCGCGACCCGCCGCGCACCTGCGGGCACGGGGAGCGTCGAGATCATGGGCATCGGCCGGCTGGGCGCCGGTATCACCGAAGATTTCGCCAACCAGAGCGAGCTGGCGCGCGACCTGATGTTCGGGGCCGCCCGCAGGACCATCCGCGTCTCACAGCAGGATCTCGGCTTCCGTCTCGGGCGCTCCGACACCCTGTTTCCGGAGAACGCGCTCGACGAGATGATCGACCTGATGGAGCGGGGCGGCGACGTCTATGTCGTTCTGTCCAACCCGGGATCGATCGGCAATGGCGGAAGCCCCTATCACAACGATGTGCCGTTGCGGGCGGTGGCGAAGCGCCTCAAGGACAATGTGCAGAAGCGCATCGATACAGCCGATCCGAGGTCGCGCTATGCCGTTCGCAACGGCCCCGATCCGGTGAACGCACTGCTGTGCAGCCGCTTCCACCTGGCGCCCTTCCGCTTCGGACCGGACGATTCCTGGCCCGGCGGCAAGACCATCTCCAATCATGCCAAGCTCTGGATGGTCGACGACCGGATCTTCTACATCGGCTCCGACAACATGTACCCGGTGAACCTGCAGGAGTTCGGCTACATCGTCGACGACCGCAAGGCGGCCGACACGCTGATCGAGTCCTACTGGAACCCGCTTTGGCAGTGGTCCAGCCGCGCCGCCGTCTCAGGCGAAGGGGTCGAGAAGTGCATCTTCCGAGACATAATCAAGTGAGCGACGTCAGGCGTTCGTCAGGCAAGGCGCGCATTATTCCGGGATGAAAAATCGCATGAAAATTCTGATCGCCAGCCTGGTCCTGATCCTGCCGATCGCCGCGTCGGCTGCCCCGGACGACGTGGCTTACTGCAAGTCCCTGGCCGCGACATACGAGACTCTCCTCATGAAGAGAGGCGCCGGTCGCGGCGGGATCCAGAACGGGCTCGAAACCAGCGTCGCGCTCGACCAGTGCAAGAACGGCAACCCGGCGGGCATTCCCGTCCTCGAGCAGAAGCTGCGCGACCTGAAGATCGAACTTCCGCCGCGCAGCTGAGTATCCCGCTAGGCGCCGACCGGGTCGATTGGCGTCACGAGACCCTCGCAGGCCTCGATGACCTCGCCGGCATCGAGGCAGAGATCCTCGCGGTTGCGCATCGACATGATCTGCACGCCGGTGCGGAGCTTGCCGTGGCTGCCGACCGGCACCGCCAGGCCCGGCAGCCCGAGCAGCGGGGCGATCAGCGCGGAGCGCATCGACTCCAGAACCTCACGCTGCCCTTCGGGCGTGATGTCCGCCACCTGCTTGGGCGGCAGGTCGCACAGGGTCGGGAAGATGACCAGGGGCCACTGCTGGAAAAAGGTCATCCAGCGGAAGGCAAGCGCCTCGCGCTCCGTCAGCGCCGCGACATAGGTCGCGAGATTCACCGGCTTGTGGATCGACAGCCAGGCCTGCATGGCGGCGATGCCGTCGGGATCGCCCATCTTCTGCATGGCAGGCCACAGACCGCCAAACACGTCGGTGACGCAGATCTGGTGCCACAGCTCGACGCCCCGCTCGATGTCCGGCGGCAGCACCTCCTCGACCATGTAGCCCGCGCTGTGGAGATGCCTGCCGGCCAGCCGCACCGCCTCGACCTGGGCCGGATGACTTTTGCCGCCCGGCACTTCCGGCACGATCGCGACCTTGATGGGGCGTGCGGGAACAGGGCCGCGCATCGGCACGTCGTTCCAGCGCCAGTCGCGCCGGTCGCCGCGGGCCATCACCTCGAGGGCGAGGCGGGCGTCTCGCACCGTACGGGTATGGGGACCCTGCGTTGCCATCAGGACGGCGCCGATCGGTCGACCCGCCGCGGCTCCTGTCGGATTGAAGGCGGGGATGCGGGCGAAACCCGTCCGGAGTCCGACCACGCCGTTGCAGTAGGCAGGAATGCGCACCGAACCGCCGATATCGTTGCCATGGGCGATGGCGCCGATGCCGGTCGCGGTCGCAGCACCCGCGCCGCCGCTCGAGCCGCCCGGCGTCACGCTGGGATCGCGTGGATTGAGCGTGCGTCCGTGCAGGGCGTTGTCGGAGAAGATGCGCATCGAGAAGGCCGGTGCATTGGTGCGGCCCACGATGATCGCGCCGGCATGCTTCAGGTTGGCCACCACCGGGCTGTCTTCCTGCGCGATCAGGTCCTTCAGCGGGATGACGCCGTTGTCGGTCGGCAGGCCCGCCTGGTCGACGTTGATCTTGGTCGTGACCGGGACGCCGTGCAGCGGCGGCAGGGCATGGCCGCGCGCGCGCGCCGCGTCGGCCGTCTCGGCTTCGGCGCGGGCTTCTCTCTCGAGCACCCGAACCACGGCGTTGATGGCGGGATTCACCTTGTGCAGGCGGGCAAGCACGGAATCGACCGCCTCCCGCGCCGAGGCCTGTCCCGTGCGGATCAAACGCGCCAGGTCGGTCGCGTCGTACTGCCAAAGCTCCATGATACCCTCGCTCAACTCTTACCCAGTTCCATGGCGAAGAAGATCATGTTGCCGTCGATATCCGCAATGGCGAAGTCGCGCAGTCCGTAATCCTGGTCCCTCGGCGCATTGAGGAGCTTCGCGCCGCGCTTCACGAGATCGGCGTGCAGCGCGTCGACATCGTCGACATAGATGCTGACGGCACCGTGGCCAGGCGGTCGTGGCGCCTGCGCCGCCGAGATCAGGTGCAGGGACACCTCACCGGAGCAGAGGCCGACATAGAAGGTCGGCGAGCCGTATTCGAAGGCGATGTCGAACCCGACATGGTCGCGATAGTAGGCCAGGCTGGCGGCGGCGTCCGTGACGGTGAAGATGGTGGTGCTGCCGTGCATCATTTCCTTTGCCCCTTCGTCACGTGTTTCTGGAAGGCGAGGAGGGCGCTGGAGGGGAGCATGTCGCGCCGGCGCACGAAGACGGTCTGTACTTGCGCTTCGGCCGCGGGCAGTCGGTGCGCGCGGATCTTCCCGCCGCGCCACGTGGGGCCGATCAGGGCACGCGGCATCAGCGAGATGCCAAGGCCGGCGGAAACGGCCCCCAGGATCGCCTCGAGCGTGCCGAATTCCAGCCGCCGAAGACCGACCACGCCGCGTCGCGCCAGCAGCTCCTCCAGTCGCTGGCGATAGGAGCAACCGGCCCGCAGGATGACGAGGCGCAGGTCGGGCCGCTGCAGCGCCGCCGCCAGCGTCGTTTCCGTCGGTGCGCTGAGCAGGGCCAGCTCCTCGGTGAAGGCCGAAGTCGAGACCAGTTGCGGATGCAAGACCGGGCCGCAGACAAACGCACCTTCCAATTCGCGGCCCAGCACGCGCTCGACCATTTCAGCCGTCGTGCCGGTCCGCAGCACGAGGTCGACCCCGGGATGAGCCTGCACGAAGGAGGCGAGCAGGGGCGAGAGGCGCAGGGCGGCCGTCGTCTCCAGGGAGCCGACGGTGAGCGTCCCCCGTGGCGCGCCGTCGTCGCGGGCGGCACGGCCGGCTTCGTCGAGCAGCGCATCGACTCTCGTCGCATAGGGCATCAGCCGTTCGCCGGCCGCTGTAAGGCGGGCTCCGGCGCGGCTGCGCTCGAAGAGGGTGACGCCGAGCGCCTCCTCGAGGCGTCGCACGCGCTGCGTGACGTTGGATTGCACGGTGTTCAGCTCGCGCGCGGCGCGGCCCATGCCGCCGAGGCGGGCGACAGATTCGAAGGTGGCAAGGTCCCTAGCATCCATTGCATCAGAATATCAGATGACCTCGATTAGGATAAATCGCTAATTGAAATGCGGGCGCGTGGCCTAAACTGTCGGCACAACAAGGAGAGAACAGCCATGCAATGGCAGGACCGCCGCCTTCTCGACCTCTTCGGAATCGATCATCCCATCATCCAGGCGCCGATGGCGGGCGTGACGTCGCCGCAGATGGCGATCGCGACGTCCGAGGCCGGTGCGCTGGGATCGATTGCCGGCGCGATGCTGACCCTGGAAGGCCTGCGTCAGGAATTCCAGGTGGTGAAGCAGGGGACGGCCCGGCCGTTCAACGTGAACTTCTTCGTGCACAAGTCGCCGACGGTGGACGCGGCGCGTGACGCGGCGTGGCGCAAGAAGCTCGCGGGCTACTACGACGAGCTGGGTGTGCCTGCCGGGACCAAGGGTCCGTCGCGCGCCGCCTTCGACGCGGCGGCCTGCGATCTGGTGCTGGAGTTCAAGCCCAGGGTCGCCAGCTTTCACTTCGGCCTTCCCGATAAGTCCCTGATGCAGCGCCTTAAGGGGGCGGGCATCTTGATCATCGGCTCGGCGACGACGGCCGAGGAGGCGTGCTGGCTGGAGTCCGAGGGCGCCGATGCCGTCATCGCGCAGGGCGCCGAGGCCGGCGGCCATCGCGGCATGTTCCTCACGGACGACGTCTCGCGTCAGGCCGGGACGATGGCGCTGGTGCCGCAGGTCGTGGACGCGGTGAAGGTCCCGGTGATCGCCGCCGGCGGCATCGGTGACGGACGTGGCATCGCGGCGGCGCTGGCGCTGGGCGCGGCGGGCGCCCAGATCGGCACGGCCTTCATGTTGACGCCGGAAGCGCGCACCGGCGTACTGCATCGCGCGGCACTGAAGAAGGCCAATGACAACAGCACGACCCTCACCAACGTGTTCACCGGCCGTCCCGCGCGCGGCATCGTGAACCGCATCGTGAGCGAGCTGGGACCGATGAGCGCCGACGCGCCGGCCTTCCCGCTGACCGCGGAGGCGACGCAGCCGCTGCGCGGGCCGGCCGAGGCCAAGGGCTCGACCGACTTCACGCCGTTGTGGAGCGGGCAGGCGCCGACCCTGGCGCGCGAGATGCCGGCCGGCGAACTGGTGCAGACAATGGTGCGCGAGACCGCGGTGGCGCTCGGCCGCTTGCGCGGCTGACCGCCCTCGACGTCAGCGGCGTCTGGAGGTGCGTCTGCCGGCTTTTGGTGCCACGGACGATTCTGCGGCCTGCGCCTTGCGGACGTGTTTGCGAATCAGATCGATGAAAGCGCGCGCCGCCGGCGGTAGCGTGCGCTCCCGCTTCCAGGCGACGCCCATTTCGACCGAGGGCAGCTTCCTGATCCACGGCAGATGCAGGAGCGCGAAGCGCTTGGCGGCGATGCCGGCCGCAATCTGCGTCGCATGGCCGAGGCTGATCGCGTCGGTTTCGGCCACGATATCGCTGGCACTGCGGAACGACGACACGGCGATCGACGGCAGCACACCCCCGCCGCGCTCGTCGATCCTCATGCCGCTGTCGATGTCGGCGATGAACGACATGCGCGACAACGACATGCCCGGCATCACCAGCGGGTAGTTGCGCAGGTCGACGGGCTGCGGATTGGGCCGTGCCAGCAGCGGGTGGCCGGCGCGGCAGAAATAAACGCCTTGAAGCAGGCCGAGGCTGTCGACGCGGAGCGACCGCATGTCCCGCAGGGCGAGCACATCGGCTACGGCAAAGTCTGCCTGGTCGGATAACAGGGACGACAGCGCCGCGGTCCACTCGCGTTCCAGGATTTCGAGGCGGATCGCAGGATTGGCCTTGATGAGGTCGATCGCCGCGGGCTGGACCGCGATGTCATCCATGTAGGCACCGGCGACGACACGCAGCCGCCCGCCGCGACCGTCCCTCAGCAGTTCGAGTCGGTTCGAGAGCGACTCGGCGCGACCGACCAGTTCGTCGGCCATCTTGAGCACGTCTTCACCTGCCGGCGTCGGCACCACGTCGCGGTGCGAGCGTTCGAACAGCTTCATGCCGAGTTGCTTCTCGAGGGCGGCGATGTTCCGGCTGAGCGTCGGCTGGCTGATGTTCAGGGCCGCTGCGGCCTGTCCAAAGTGGCGGTGCCTCGCGAGCACGAGCGCGTGGTGCAGCAACTTCAGATCGATGTTCATTCAAGAACTGTATCGATCCCAATCTTGTTTTGCATCGACAATGAGAACAGTTTTCCAGATCATACAAAAGGGGAAGCCATGGGCGGAAACAAGATCGGGCGCCTGTTGTCGGCGGCGGCGCTCCTCGTGGGCCTAGCGGGCGGGGTTGTCCCGGCACGAGCCCAGACGCCAGCGAAGCCCAATATCCTGGTCATCATGGGCGACGACATCGGCTACTGGAATATCAGCGCCTACAACCGCGGCATGATGGGCTACCGCACGCCCAACATAGACCGCATCGCCCGCGAAGGCGCGATTTTCACGGACTACTACGGCCAGCAATCCTGCACCGCCGGCCGCGCCGCCTTCATCACCGGCCAGTCGCCGATCCGCACCGGCCTGCTCAAGGTTGGCCTGCCGGGCGCGCCCGAGGGCCTGTCCGAGAAGGATCCGACCATTGCCGACCTGCTGAAGCCGCAGGGCTACATGACCGGCCAGTTCGGCAAGAACCATCTCGGCGACCGCAACGACTTCCTGCCGACCGTGCACGGTTTCGACGAGTTCTTCGGCAATCTCTATCACCTCAATGCCGAGGAGGAGCCGGAGAACATCGACTATCCCAAGGATCCGACGTTCAAGGCAAAGTACGGCCCGCGCGGCGTTCTGAAATGCGTCGCCACGGCCACCGAGACGCCGGGCGAGGATCCGCGCTTCGGCAAGTGGGGCAAGCAGAAGTGCGAGGATACCGGCCCGCTCACCAAGAAGCGCATGGAGACGGTGGACGAGGAATTCGTCGCGGCGTCCCTCGACTTCATCGACCGTGCCAAACGCGACAAGAAGCCGTTCTTCGCCTGGGTCAATTCCAGTCGCATGCACATCTGGACGCATCTCAAGCCGTCGTCCGAGGGCAAGACCGGTCTGGGCGTCGTCGCCGACGGCATGGTCGAGCATGACGGCCAGGTCGGCCAGCTGCTGAAGAAGCTCGACGATCTCAAGATCGCCGACAACACCATCGTGATCTACACGACCGACAATGGCGCCGAGGTCATGAGCTGGCCCGACGGCGGCACCACGCCGTTCCGCGGCGAGAAGAACACCAACTGGGAGGGCGGTTACCGCGTGCCGGCCATGGTGCGCTGGCCGGGCCTGGTGAAGCCAGGCACCGAGATCAACGAGGTGTTCTCGGCCGAGGACTGGTTGCAGACCCTGCTGGCCTCGGTTGGCGAGACCGATCTCGGGGCGAAGCTGAAGCAGGGCGCCACCTTCGGGCCCAAGAGCTTCAAGGTCCATCTCGACGGCTACGACCAGCGAGAGCTCTTGAAGAACGGCACGGGCAGCGCCCGCAAGGAGTTCTTCTACTGGACCGACGATGGCGGCCTGGCCGGGCTGCGCTACGACAAGTGGAAACTGGCCTTCATGGAGCAGCGCAAGCACGGCTTCGACGTGTGGCAGGATCCGATGGTGACCTTGCGCGTGCCGAAGCTGTTCGACCTGAAGGCGGATCCGTTCGAGCGCGCCGACCATGAGGGCATGGGCTACGGGCGCTGGCGCATCGACCGCATCTACCTGCTGGTGCCGGCGCAGGCCTACGTCACGAATTTCATCAAGACGCTGGTCGAATTCCCGCCGCGCCAGAAGCCGGGCTCGTTCAACCTCGAGGGCGTGCTGCAGAAGCTCACCTCGCCGCCGCAGGACGCGAACTAGAGAGTTAAACGCCGGGGAGAGGGCGTCCGGCCGTCCGCGTCGCATAGCGGACGGCCGGCGAGGCGTGTAGGACTTCGGCCATGAATAGCGTCGCTGGAACCAGCTCGCCGCACCTTGGGATGGTCCGGATTCCCGGCGGCACGTTCCGCATGGGCTCCGACCATCACTATGCCGAGGAGAAGCCGGCTCACACCGTGACGGTCGGCGGCTTCTGGATCGATGCCACACCGGTCACGAATGCGCAGTTCAAGGCCTTCGTCCAGGCGACGGGGTACGTCACCTGGGCCGAGATCGATCCCGATCCGAAGGACTATCCCGGCGCGCGCCCCGGGATGCTCAAGGCCGGCGGCCTGGTGTTCACGCCGCCCTCGAAGCCGGTCGATCTCACCGACTGGAGCCAGTGGTGGCGGTTCACCTTCGGCGCCACCTGGCGGCGGCCCTATGGCAAGGGCAGCCATATCGGCGGGCTCGACGACCATCCTGTGGTGCAGGTCGCCTTCCGGGATGCCGAGGCCTATGCAAGATGGGCCGGCAAGGAGCTGCCAACCGAAGCGGAGTGGGAGTTCGCCGCGCGCGGCGGGCTCGACGGCGCGGAGTTCGCCTGGGGCCACGAACTCACCCCGGGCGGCACGCATATGGCCAATACTTGGCAGGGCGCCTTTCCCCACGAGAACAGCCGCGCGGACGGCTACGCACGGACCTCTCCCGTGAAGGCCTATCCGGCCAACGGCTACGGCGTGCACGACATGATCGGCAATGTCTGGGAATGGACCGCGGACTGGTATGCCGCCCAACACGCCCCCGACGCCGCCAAGGCCTGCTGCGTGCCGGAAAATCCGCGCGGTGCGACGCTGGAGCAGAGCTACGATCCGCGCGACGCGGTGCAAATCCCGCGCAAGGTCCTCAAGGGCGGCTCCCATCTCTGCGCCCCGAGCTACTGCAAGCGCTATCGTCCCGCCGCGCGTCACGCCGAGCAGGTTGATACCACCACCAGCCATGTCGGCTTCCGCTGCATCGTGCGGGGCCGGCCGGCGGGCGACCTCGGATCCGATCCGGGTGTCAGCCGCGCGCGGGAATGACCGCGTCGAGCAGCCGGTCGACGAAGGCGCGCGTGATCGGGGCGTGCCCCATCAGCAGGCGATAGAAGAGCGGCCCGAAGATCAGGTCGAGCGTCAGCTCCATGTCGTCCGGCGCCTCGATCGCCCCGTCGGCGATGCAGCGGTCCAGCAGGGCGCGTGTCGCGTCTCGATTGCGGGCGATGAATTCGTTGCTGAAGGCCTTGGCGAGTTCGGTCTCCGATTGAGCCGCGGCCACCATGGCCGCGACGCTGCGACCGGTAGGGGCGGCGAAGGCGTCGGCCAGGGCATGGAGCTGGGCACGCAGGGCCGAGAGTGGGGTGCGCGGCGCCCTTGCGGCCTCATCGGCCCCGGTGGCTTCCAGGAAGGCCGCCATCGCGACCGCGGGCGCGTTCGGCCAGTAGCGATAGATCGTTGGGCGGCTAACGCGCGCCTTCTGGGCGATCGCTTCGATCGTGACGGCTGTCAGCCCGCCGCGTCCCAGCAGATCGCGCGCCGCGACCAGGATCGCGGCACGGGTGCGCGGATCGCGGGGACGGCCGCGCGCCGGTTGGGTTGAGGAGGGTTGACGGGACATCTATTAACGTTACGATACGTAACGTAATATAACACAGGTGATGCCATGGCCGCAAAGACCGCGACATCGGGTCAGACCGTCAAAGCTCACATGACCGTGCACGACGCGAAAGCTGCGATCGATTTCTACGCAAAGGCCTTCGGGGCGGTGGAACTGTTCCGCCTTGTCGAGCCGGCGGGTCGCGTCGGCCATGCCGAAATCCGCATCGGCGACACGGTGCTGATGATGAACGACGAATATCCCGACTTCGGCGCGCGGAGCCCGGGCGCCATCGGCGGGTCTCCCGTGGCGTTCCACATCGCCGTGCCCGATGCCGACAAGGCCGTTGAGCGCGCGGTGGCCGCCGGGGCCACCCTGGTGCGGCCGGTGCAGGATCAGTTCTACGGCGACCGCTCCGGCATGGTCGCCTGTCCGTTCGGCTATCGCTGGTTCCTGGCCGCGTCGCAGGAGGCGGTGAGCCCGGAAGAGATGCAGAAGCGCTGGACGAAGATGCTTGAGGGCGGCCAGGGCCCAGGTTAGGCCGAGGCCGCGACGCTGTCCTCGATCCAGGCGGCATAGGCCGGAGCGACATGCATCATCGGGAAGGCGTGGATCGCCGGCACCTCGTAAGGATGCAGGTCGAGGATCGCGCGCTCGACGGCGGCGTAGTGCTCGTCGAGCGTCTTGAACAGGATGCGATATTCCTTGCCGGTCTCGAGGGCGCCCTTCCAGGTATAGACGCTCTCGATGCGGGAGATCTGGGCGCAGGCGGCAAGCTTCGCTTCCACAATCGCCCGCGCGAGCATGCGGGCGTCCTTTCGGCTGGCGACGGTGGTGACGACGGCAATGGCGGTCATGGCGATCTCTTCCGATCCCGGCGTTACGCTTGTGGGCGGGCTGAAGTAAACTGACACGGACATTGGGTAGACCATTTTCCGCTCGGGCGGAAAGGGTGCAGCGGGACGCAGGCGGAGAAATCCATGGCGAATTCGGCCGAGTTGGAACTGTTCGAGACGGCGCTGGCCGAGGCGCAGCAGGGCTTTGACGAGAAGGGGATCCCCATCGGTTCCATCCTCGTCGAGGATGGTCGCATCGTCGGCCGCGGTCACAACAAGCGCGTCCAGGAGGGCGATGCCATCGCCCATGGCGAGATGGATTGCCTGCGCCAGGCTGGCCGTCGGCGGAGTTATCGCAACACGACACTGTTCACGACGCTCAGCCCCTGCATGATGTGCTCGGGCACGATCGTGCAGTTCAAGATCCCGAGGGTGGTGATCGGCGAGAACCAGACCTTCGGCGGCAACGAGGACTTCCTGCGGTCCCGTGGCGTCGAAGTCGTCGTCCTGAACGACCTGCGCTGCATCAGCCTGATGAAGCGCTTCCAGGACGAGTATCCCGACACCTGGGCAGAGGATATCGGCGAGGACGGCTGAGGCTCAGAACAGCGAGAAATACTCGCGCTGCTCCCAGTCGCTGACCTCGAGCTCGAACCGGTCGATCTCGGCCTGCTTCAGGCGCAGATAGTAGTCGACGAAGAAGTCGCCGAGTCCGGCGCGCAGCACCTTGCTCTCCCTAAGGGCCGTCAGCGCCTCGGCGAGGGACCGCGGCAGCAGCGGCGCCGTGGTCTCGTAGGGCTTGTCGGCGGAGGGGCCAGGATCGAGCGTGCGCTCCAGCCCGTCGAGGCCGCAGACGATCTGGCTCGCCATGTAGAGATAGGGATTGGCGGCCGGTTCGCCGACGCGGTTTTCGAGATGCGTTGCGGGATCGCCCGGTCCGCCCAGCACGCGCACCATCACACCGCGATTGTCGCGGCCCCAGATGGCGCGGTCGGGCGCCAACGAGAAGGGACGGTAGCGCTTGTAGCCGTTGAGCGTCGGCGTGCTGAACGCGGCGGCGGCGCGGGCATGTTCCAGCAGGCCAGCCATGTAGTGCCGGCCGGTCGCCGACAACGGCTCCGTGCCGTCGGCGAAGGCGTTGGTGTGGCTCTTCCGGTCGGTCAGCGACTGGTGCAGGTGCCAGCCGCTCGACATCACGTTGGCGAGCTTGGGGCGGCACATGAACGTGGCGTGGAAGCCGTTGCGCTGGGCGATCTGCTTGGTGGCGCTGCGAAACAGCACCATCGTGTCGGCGGGATCGAGGCCGGTGCCGGTGCGGAAGGTGAACTCGACCTGGCTGGGGCCGAACTCGACTTCCAGCGTGCGCAGCGGCAGGCCGAGATCGACGAGGTTGGTGCGCAGGATTTCCAGGATCGGGTCCATCTCGTCGTAGCGCTGCTCGGTCAGGTACTGATAGCCTTGGTTCAGCAGCGACACCTCGGGCGGCTCGCCCGGCTGCCCGGCATCGCCTGTGCCGAGCCTGGCCTTCTCCAGCTTGAACAGATGGAACTCGACTTCGAGGCCGGCGACGAAATCGTAACCGCGATCACCCAGCGCCCCGAGCGTCCGGCGCAGGATGTTTCGCGTGCACAGCGGCATCGGCCGGCCGTCGGCGAAGTAGATGTCGCACAGCATCCAGCCGGAATGCGGCGCCCAGGGGAGTGCGCGGAAGGTCGTGGGATCGGGCAGCATGACCACGTCGGCCGCGCCCTCCAGCTCCTTCATGCCGAAGCCGCCACCCGGCTGCCAGACCGGGAATACCGTACGGTGCGACGTGTCCTTCAGCAGCATGGTGGTGGTGAAGCCGACGCCGTTCTTCAGCGCGGCGTCGACTTCCGAGGCCATCAGCGTCTTGCCGCGCAGGATGCCGTGCTGGTCGGCGAAGGCCAAACGCACGACCGACATGTCGCCGGCCTTCATGCGCCGCTCGGCCTCGCGCGTCGCGGCCTTGCGGTCCTCGGTCCAGAGGCCCGCGCGTTCGACCAGGCTCATCGGCTCACGCGACCAGCGGCGGGACGGTGTCGGCCGCCCAGCTCGAGGCACGGCGCCGGCGCACGTCGACATCCTTCCAGTAGGCGTCCCAGCCCTCGGTCGGACCCATGCCATCGATCGCCACGGGACCGCGGATCGCGGCAGCGCGCTGTTGGTCGAGCCACATGATGGGCCGCTCGCCGTTGCCGACCTGTCCGATGGCCGACAGCAGCATGCGGCGGTAGGCGACGATCGCCTTGTCGGTCGTTCCGAGATGCTCGCGCGTGCGGTCCTGGATGCGGCCCTGGCTCTCGACCGCCCACTGGTCGTGGACGTTGATGTCGAAGCCCATGCCGGTGAAGGTCTGGCTCTTCTGCTCCGCGACGCTGTAGCCGTAGTCGTTGTGGCGGCCGATCAGCGGGCGGTAGTCGGGAAGCTGGTAGAGCTTCAGTCGCTGCTCGCGCATGGCGGCATGGTCGACCGGCTTACCGAAGCTGGTGAAGATCGCGTACCAGTAGCAATTCGTATCGTCGATCGGCACGTGCCATTGGGTGATCGTCATCTCCGCGCTCATCGGGATCACGAAGGCGTAGGGGAAGACCAGGTTGGTGACCCGCACATGCGTATGCTGCTCGTTGAGCTTGCGCAGCGCGAACAGGCGCAGGCCGTAGTCGGTGGCCTCGACGTCGAGCTTCGGTCGCGGGAACTCGCGCAGCAGGCGGGTCATCGGGATGTCGGAATCGGAGGAGGCGGAGCGGAACTGCTTGCCGTAGGCTGCGCCGGTATCCTCGTCCTCGTAGAAGCGGTGAAGATAGGAGGCGTGGGCGGGGTCGATGCCCACTTCGAGTGCCTGCAGCCAGTTGCACTCGATCAGCCCCTTGAAGGCGAAGGCGTGCGTGCCGGGCGCGAGGAAGCAGTCGAAGTCCGGGAAAGCGGGGGCCTCGCCTTCGCCGAGATAGGCGAAGATGATCCCGTTCTTCACCACGACCGGATAGGAACGCTGGCGCACCCTCTGGCAGAGCACGCTGCCTTCCGGTTCCGCGGGGGTCTCCAGGCACCTGCCGTCGACGTCGAACAGCCAGCCGTGAAACAGGCAGCGCAGGCCGCCATCTTCCAGGCGGCCAAAGGCGAGGTCGGCGCCGCGGTGCGGACAGTCGCGATCCAGCAGCCCGTGCCGCCCGTGCTCGTCGCGGAACAGCACGAAATCCTGGCCCAGCACGCGCACCGGCTTGGCCGGCCGCTCGGCGGGCAGTTCGTCGGCGAGGGCGACGGGATGCCAGTAATGGCGCATCAGGGCGCCGCACTTCGTGCCCGGACCGACCCGGGTCATCAGCTCGTTCTGCTCGGGACTCATCATGGGCCGAGAGTGACGCAAACCACCGGGATTCGCTATAGGGACCGCATGAACTCCTCCCTGAACGGCATGCCGGGGCCCACTTCCCGCGTCTTCTTTTCCCAGCGTCTGCGTCTCCACTATGTCGACTGGGGCAACCCGGAAGCGCCGCCGCTCCTGCTGGTCCATGGCGGGCGCGACCATTGCCGCAACTGGGATTGGGTTGCACAGGCTCTGCGCAAGGACTGGCACGTGATCTGTCCGGACCTGCGCGGGCATGGCGACAGCCAGTGGTCTCCGGACGGCAACTATTCGATGGCGGCCTACATCTACGACCTGGCGCAGCTGATCCATCAGCAGAACCTGGCGCCGGTGACCATCGTGGCGCATTCGCTCGGCGGCAACATCTGCCTGCGCTATACCGGCATCCATCCCGACAAGGTCCGCAAGCTGGTGGCGATCGAGGGGCTGGGACCGTCGCCCAAGGTGATCGAGGAGCGCGGCCACAAGTCGATGAGCGAGCGCATGACGGCGTGGATCGACGAGCAGCGCAAGCTGTCGGCCCGCGCGCCGCGCAAGTACCCGACCATCGAGGATGCCTTCAAGCGCATGCAGGAGGAGAACAAGCATCTCTCCGCCGCACAGGCGCGCCACCTGACGGAGCAGGGCGTCAACCAGAACGAGGACGGCACCTACAGCTGGAAGTTCGACAACTATGTGCGCGTCAACCAGCCCTACGACATGAGCTACGAGGCGATCGAGGAACTGTGGTCGCGGATCACCTGTCCGACCCTGCTGGTCTACGGCAAGGAAAGCTGGGCCTCCAATCCGGAGAAGGACGGCCGCATCAAGCACTTCAAGACCGCCCAGGTGGTCGAGTTCGAACGCGCCGGCCATTGGGTCCAGCATGACCGGCTCGACGATTTCGTGGCAACGACGCGGGAGTTCATCAAATGAGAGCGGCAGTCCTGCGAGGCGGCGAGATGCGGGTCGCCGAGGTGCCGGAGCCGGTACCGGCGGCCGGACAGGTGCTCGTCAAAACGCTGTGCTGTGGCATCTGCGGTTCGGACCTGCATTATGCCAAGCATGCGCCGCACATGGTCGAGATGTCGAAGCGCATTCCCGGGCGCCAGCCGCTCGACCTGTCGCACGACGTCGTGTTCGGTCATGAATTCTGCGGCGAGGTGCTGGACTATGGTCCCGGTACGGAGCGCAGGCTCAAGCCCGGCACGCTCGTCTGCTCGATGCCGGTGATTCCCCAGGCGGATGGCCATCGCACGGTGGGCTACTCCAACGAGTTTCCCGGCGGCTATGGCGAGCGGATGGTGCTGGCGGCGCCTCTGCTGCTCGAAGTGCCGAACGGCCTGTCGGCCGATCACGCGGCGCTCACCGAACCGCTCGCCGTCGGCATCCACGCCGTTGAGAAGGCGGCGCTGCAGGACAACGACGCGCCGCTGGTCGTGGGTTGCGGACCGGTGGGACTAGCCGTCATCGTCGGGCTGCGGCTGAAGGGCGTCCATCCGATCATCGCTGCCGATTTCTCGCCCAAGCGGCGCGAGCTGGCCGCGAAAATGGGCGCCGACATCGTGATCGATCCCAAGGTCGAGTCGCCCTATGCGACGCTGACACCGGGGAAGCGTGCGGTGATCTTCGAATGCGTCGGCGTGCCGGGCCTGTTGCAGCAAGTCTTCGAGGCGGCCCCGCGCGACGCGCGCGTCGTCGTCGCCGGCGTGTGCATGGAGCCGGACCGCATCGAGCCGCTGTTCGGCATCCTGAAGGAACTCTCGCTCCAGTTCGTGCTGGGCTACACGCCCGAAGAGTTTGCGCGCTGCCTTCGCCTGCTGGCGGATGGCCAGGTGGATGCGGACGCACTGATCACCGGCAAGGTCGGTCTCGATGGCGTGAAGGGGGCGTTCGTGGAACTGGGCAATCCGGAGAACCACACCAAGATTCTCGTGGAGCCGTGGCGCTGACTTTGATAGCGCTTCGGGACACCCGAGGAGGAAACGCAAAATGAAACTCTATAATTCGGTCGGCCCCAACCCGCATATGGTCCGGATGTTCATGGCCGAGAAGGGCTTCGACGTGCCGAAGGTCGAGGTCGACCTGCGCGGCGGCGAGAATCGGCGCGAGCCCTTCCTCAAGATCAATCCGGCCGGCCAGTGCCCTGCGCTCGAACTCGATGACGGCACCGTGCTCGCCGAGATCACCGCGATCTGCGAATACGTCGACGAGATCAAGAAGGACACGCCGTCGCTGATCGGCGACACACCCGAGGAGCGCGCGAACACACGCATGTGGGTGCGTCGCATCGACCTCAACATCCTCGAGCCGGCGGCCAACGGCTTCCGCTTCTCGCAGGGGCTGAAGTTCTTCCAGGACCGCGTACATTGCATTCCCGAGGCGGCCGACGGTCTCAAGGAAGCGGCGCGCAAGAAGCTGGTCTGGCTCGACGAGCAGATGGGCTCCAAGCCCTTCGTCACTGGGAACAAGCTCACGATGGCCGACATTCTGCTGTTCACCTTCCTCGAATTCCTGGGCAAGGTCGGCCAGCCGCTCGATCCGGAGAACAAGAACATCGCGGCCTGGATGGAACGCATGAAGGCCCGGCCGAGCGCCGCGGCCTGATCGCAGGAGAGGACGTGCGCGCGTGAAAGACTGGACCGTCGCCGCAGCGGGCAACAATGCGCGCTGGTGCGATGCGGTCTGCCGCGCGCACGGCCAGGCGGGACGCTTCCTGCCGCATATGTGGGTGAACGCGGCGGTCGTGCCGCGCTTCTATCCCAACGCCGTCACCTTGGCGGTCGGTGAGGCGGCGCTCGAAGAGCAGCGGACCACCATCGAGATCCTGCAGAAGTCGAACCTGCCCGGCCGGTGGTCGGTGAAGGACAGTTTCGGCACGCTCGACCTCTCGCGACGCGGCTTCGATCTGCTGTTCGACGCAACGTGGATTCGCAACGTCATGCCGGCGGAAGGACCGTCGACCGACATCGTCTGGACGCGCGAGGAAAAGGGCGCCGAGGGTTGGCCGGTCGATGATCCGGACTTCGCGATGTTCAAGGGGCGGCGCGGCTTCAAGATCGTGGCCGGCTTCATGCTCTACCGCGCCGAGGAGGTCGTCGGCGTCTCCAACGTCGTGGCCGAGGCCGCCGATGCGCCGGCGGTCTGGCGGTCTCTCGCCCGGCTGGCAGCGCAGACGTTTCCGCGCCTGCCGCTGGTCGGCTACGAATCGGGCGACGAGCTCGAGGCCGCCATGACATCGGGCTTCGAGGCCGGCGACACGCTCAGGGTGTGGGTGACGGCCCGGGACTGAAGCCGCAGGCCTCGAGCGCGGCCAGCATGTGGGCTGGCGGCGGTGCCGTGACGACGACCGGCGGCTTGCTCTTGGACAGTGGAAGCACGATGGCATGCGATTGCAGATGGAGCTGGCTGTTCGGCACGGCATGGCCGTACAGGCGGTCAGCGACCACCGGGCAACCGGCGGCAGCGCAGTGGACGCGGATCTGGTGAGTGCGGCCGGTCTCGGGCTTCAGCTCCAGCCAGCTCATCCCCGGCGCGCGCCCCATCACTTTGTAACGAGTCACCGAAGGCTGGCCCTTGTCGGAGACCTTCACCGACCAGCCGCTGCGTGTATTGAGCTTGAGCAGCGGCATGTCGAACACGCCTTCGTCGGCCGGAGGCGAGCCCTCGACCACCGCCCAGTAGGTCTTCTCGGTGTCGCGGCCCGAGAACAGGCGACCCAGCTTGGCCAATGCCTTGGGATGGCGGCCCAGCACCAGCACACCCGCCGTGTCGGCATCGAGCCGGTGGGCCAGGGCCGGCGGCCGCGGCAGGCCGTAGCGCAGATCGTCGAAACACTCCTCGAGATTGGGCGCACCGCTCGGCCCGGCATGCACGGCGAGGCCCGCCGGCTTGTCGATGACCAGGATCAGCCCGTCGCGATGCAGCACGCGGGCCTGGATCTGCTCGGCCGTCATCGGCGGCGGCCTCCTGGGCGGTGCCTTGGATGATCCCGGGCGCGGCCCCGGATGCGGCCTCAAAGGTCGGGCCATCGGTCGAGCCAGCTCTCGCTCGCTTCGTAGAGTGCGGCGGCGCGCAGCACCGAGGACTCGTCGCGGAAGCGCCCGACGATCTGCAGGCTGGTCGGCAGGCCTTCCGAATCGTAGCCATTGCAGATCGAGAGGGCCGGGTGGCCGGTGATGTTGAAGGGCATCGTGTAGGGGAACCAGTTGCGCCGCAGCTCGCCAGCCTCGACGCCGTCGATGGTGATGGGATCGAACAGATCCTGCTCGATCGGGAGCGCCGTGCGCGACACGGTCGGCGTGACCAGGAAGTCGGCGGTCTCGAACCAGCGCTGGACCATGCGGAAGAGGTCACTGCGCTGGAACATGGCGCGCTGATAGTCGGCGCCCGACCAGTCCGCCGCCTCGGCCACCTGCCGCACCAGCGAGGGAGTCATGCGGTTGCCGTCGCGCCGGATCATCTCGTCGAAGCGCGCCTTCCAGGTCGTGTGGTTGATCACCTTCCACGCCGAGCTGAGATCGGGCAGCTCCTCGGTGAGTTCGACCAGTTCAGCGCCCAGCTCGCGGAGCCGAACCAAGGACATCTCGAAGGCGGCGCGCACGTCCTTCGCCACCATCGTGTTGCCGAGCGTGGCGCTGTAGAGGATGCGCTTGCCCTTGAGATTCCCCTCGGCGCGGGCCGCCGCCAGATAGTCCGGCGCCTCGATGCCGATCGACCACGGGTCCGATGGATGCGGCCCCGCCATCGCCTGCAGCATCAGGGCGGTATCCATCACCGTGCG
This sequence comes from Reyranella sp., assembly GCF_965227665.1. Taxonomy (GTDB): domain Bacteria; phylum Pseudomonadota; class Alphaproteobacteria; order Reyranellales; family Reyranellaceae; genus Reyranella. The sequence continues at coordinate 668,911 of NZ_OZ245767.1, read as the reverse complement.
CGTCATCGGCGTCACGTAGGTATAGTTGCCGAACGCGTCGGCCACCTGGCTGTGCGGGATCACGCCGTTGCTCTGCTTCAGCCCGACCATGCCGTTGATGGCGGCGGGAATGCGGGTCGAGCCACCGCCGTCGGTGGCGATTCCGATCGGCCCGATGCCCGCCGCGACCGCGACCGCCGCGCCGCCGCTCGAGCCCCCGGACGTGTGCTTGGCACTCCAGGCATTGCGGGTGCGGCCGAACAGCGGCCCGTCGGTCAGGGACTTGTGACCGAACTCCGGCGTCGTGGTCTTGCCGAACAGGATGCCGCCCGCGCCCTTCACCCGCGCCGCGCAGACCGCGTCTTCCTTCGGGACATTGTTCTCGTAGAGCAGGGACCCGAAGGTCGTGCGGACGCCCGCCGTGTTCACCAGATCCTTGGCGGCGAACGGGATGCCGTGCAGGATCCCGAGCGGCTCGCCGCGCATCACGGCGCCTTCTGCCGCCTTGGCGACCGCGCGGGCCTGATCCGGCACCAGCGTGACGAAGCAGTTCAGCACCGGCTGCAGCTTCTCGGCACGCGCCAGCACGGCCTCGGTCAGCTCGACGGGCGAGATCTCCTTGGCGGCGATCTTCTCGCGGAGGTCGGAAGCGGGCAGGCGGGTGAGGTCGGTCATGGTCTTCCTTGGCTCGCTGCCCAAGACCCTCATCCTGAGGAGGTCGCCCCTCGAATACCTCGGGCTAAACTCCACGACCGTCTCGAAGGATGGAATGCACAGGCGCTGTTCGTTGCCCATCCTTCGAGACGGCCCTGCGGGCCTCCTCAGGATGAGGTTTTCATTGTGGTCACGGTTATTACCGCAGCAACCCTCGTGCCGCGAGGTTTCGCATCAGGGCTCCCGCGCCAAACGTCCACGGCGCGATCTTGTCGCAATGCGCCACCCTGTTGGTCAGCGTGCCGAGCCGGGGCGAGCGGATCGAGACGAGATCGCCCACCATGTGCGTGAAGCCGGTGCCGCCGGGCTTGCGCGGTTCCGTCGGCGCGAACAGCGTGCCGGTCATCAGCGCCATGCCGTCCGGATACTGATGCGCGCTCATCGCCTGGGCCACGAGATCGGTGGGATCGCGGCTGATCTTCGACAGGTCGCTCGAACCGCGCAGGCGGAACTGGTCGGGATCCGTCACTTCGAGATCGACCTTGGCCTGGCGCACGTCGTCGAGCGAGAAGGTGTCATCGAACAGGCGGATGAAGGGACCGAGCGCGCAGGACGCGTTGTTGTCCTTGGCGATGCCCAGCAGGAGCGCGCTGCGCCCCTCGATGTCGCGCAGGTTCACGTCGTTGCCCAGGGTCGCCCCGACGATGCGGCCCTTGGCGCTGACGATCAGCGTCACCTCGGGCTCGGGATTGTTCCAGTCGGAATCCGGCCGGATGCCGATCTCGGCGCCGTAGCCGACCGCGGCCATGGGCGGCGCCTTGGTGAAGATCTCGGCATAGGGACCGATGCCGACTTCGAGGTAGGGCGACCAGGCGCCGCGCGCCATCAGCGTCTTCTTCAGCGACTCCGCCTCGGGCGAGCCCGGCTTGATGGCGCTGACGTCGGCGCCGATGATCGCGTTCAGCTCGCCGCGCACCTGTTCGGCACGCGCGGGATCGCCCTTGGCATGTTCCTCGATCAGCCGCTCCAGCAGGCTGACGGCGAAGGTGACGCCGGCGGCCTTGAGCGCTTGGAGGTCGACCGGCGCCAGCAGATCGCCGATCAGGTCCTGCAGCCCGCCGACGCGCTCGCCCGGCGTGTTACGCGCGACGGACGTGGGATCTGGCGCATTGCAGAGATCGGCCATGGTCGGCACGGTCGCCGAGAGATCGAACACGCCGTCGCTGCGGATCGCGACGACCGAGGGGCCCGCCGGATGGCCGGCCCGCCAGAGGCGGCCGACGAGCGTGCCCGACGTGCCGTCCTCGGGCAGGATTTCGCTGAGTGATGGTGACACTGGACGTCTCCGGCGCTTCGTTGCAGAAAGGCGCGCCATTCCCGGGAGAAATAAGATCATGGCCGCAGCACGGATCAAAGGCGTTCTTTCGCCCGTCGTCACGCCCTTCAAGCGCGACCTGTCGCCGGATGTCGGCCGCTTCATCGCGCACTGCAAGTGGCTGATCAGCCAGGATTGCGGTCTCGCGGTCTTCGGCACCAACTCGGAGGCCAATTCGCTGTCGGCCAAGGAGCGCATGAGCCTGCTCGAAGCCGTCGTCGCGGCGGGCGTGCCGACCGCGCGCATGATGCCAGGCACCGGCGCCTGCTCGATCACCGAGACGGCCGAAGTCAGCACGCACGCGGTCAAGCTCGGCGTCGGCGGCGTGCTGATGCTGCCGCCGTTCTACTACAAGGGTGTTCCGGAGGAGGGGCTGTTCCGCTTCTATTCGGAAGTCGTGCAGCGCGTCGGTGACGACCGCCTGCGCGTCTATCTCTATCACATCCCCGGGGTTTCGGGCGTGCCGATCACGCACAAGTTGGTCGAGCGCCTGATGAAGGCCTATCCCGAGCAGATCGCCGGCATGAAGGATTCGTCGGACGACTGGCCCCACACCAAGAGCATGATCGACGCCTTCGCCAAGGACGGCTTCGACGTCTTCTCCGGCAACGAGAAGCCGATCCTGGAGAACCTGAAGGCGGGCGGCGTCGGCTGCATCAGCGCCACGGCCAACATCAACCCGGGCAAGATCGCCGAGACCATCAAGGCCTACGGCACCCCCGAGGGCGACAAGCTGCAGGCCTGGATCAACGAGGTCCGCGGCGTCATGCAGGGCTATGTGATGATCCCGGCGCTGAAGTACGTGATCGCGCATTACGGCAGCGACCCGCACTGGAACCCGGTCCGTCCGCCGCTCGTCGAGATCGACGAGAAGACCGGCCGCGACATGATCGAGAAGCTCGACAAGCTCGGCTTCACGATGCCGGGCCTCAAGCAGGCGATGGCCGTCGCGGCGGAGTGACGCCAGACTCGGCGCTTGCCGCGTGATCCTTTACGGCTGGACGAGTGTGCGAGCCGCGGCGGTCGTCGTTGCCCTTGGCGTGCCGATGGCTGCTGCCATCGGGCAGTCGCCTCCGTGGAGTGACGTGGCGCACTGCGGCTCCATGACTGTTCAGTCCCGGTCGGGCTTCGATGCTCTGTGGCGCATGACCATCCATGACCTTCAGGTCCTTCACGGGCGGGACGGCAGACCTTTGCTCGGACCCCGAGGATCTGCCGGAGAGCCACAAGACCGCGCCGTGACGAGTATCGCCGACGGCTACATCAAGGATCGCCATTGGGACAATGTCCCGATTGTCGTCGACCACGGTGCCCGGCGACACGTGCAACCTGAGCACCTGAGATTCTTCGTATTCGAGGACATCAGGTGAGGGCGATCAGCGCCGGTCTTGACGGGGTCGCTTCGCTGGTGGAGAGAGTGCTGCCGGGGCGCGTGACGAGCATCATCGCGTCGGTGTTACTCACCGTCGCACTCGCTCTGATCATCTATGCCGTCAACGCCGTCAAACTCGCGCGATGGCTCCAGCTGGCCGCTTGAGAAGTCGGGTCAGAACAAATAAACGAAACAACCGAAATAAACGAAATAAATGAAGCGAGTGTCGCAGCTCCCGAATCCCGGGGCGAGACAGCCGCTGACGCAACAATGTTGCTCGACGGTGCTTCGTGTGCTGGCGAGCGTTGACAAACGAGAGTCCTCAAGCCTAAAAGATATTCATGCTCAAGACCCTGTCCCACAACGCTTGGTATTTTACGCCCCTGACATAGGCGGCGCGAAGGGTCATGACTCAACGAAGCCGCCGCATCCCGGCGGCTTTCGTGTTCTAGGACTTGGCCTCCGGGCCGCGGCGGAACCCGCAACCGGAGGACCACATGTCGATCATCGAAGCAGAAATTGAACCGCACCATTTGCCGCTCGCCATCCGCGTGAGGTTGGCGGGCCCGCGCGACCTCGAGGATCTCTGCGATCTTCTGGGCGAGGGTGAGGCCTCTCGGGAGCAGGTGCTCACCTGGTTGGAGACGCCCGGCACGACCCTGCTGGTCGCGCAGAGCGAGATCGGCGTCCTGGCCGTCGCCGTGCTGATGACCCGGCTCGTGCCGCTGCAGGGGATGGGCGCCCACAAGGTCATTGAGGTCGACAATCTCGTCGTGCGCGCCGACCAGCGTGGCCGTCGGGTCGGAAGGCGTCTCCTGGCCGCTGCCGTCGAATGGTCGCGCCAGCGCCGCGCGGTGCAGGTCGAGGCCGTGGTGGGTGAAGGGCCGGCCAAGCGCTTCTACGAGAATTTCGGCTTCGCCCTCGCTAACGATCGCCTGGTGCTCGCGGCGTGAGCGTCACGACCCGTCCGGCGCGTCGCGACGACTACGGGATGCGGTGCGCCCTGTTCGACGAGGGCGAGCGATGGTGCCCAGGGCCGGGGGCGCCCTTTCGTGTGGCAGAGGGTAGTGGCGGCGAGGTCGGGGGCTGGCCGTCCTGTCGGAAACAGGGGCCACGCACGCCGGCTGGCGCGGGCGATTTGACGGCCGTTTTCGCAGTGTGAACAATCCGGTCGCCGGTCGAACAATGTGCTATGGTGGTTTTTCTTGCACATCCAGTGCCGGACAATTGTGCAGGAGTAGCCCGTGGCAAAGCGTTCAACGAAGCGTACGAACGTGCCCGTCGAAAAGGCACCCGTCGTCATCAAGCAGACGATGAGCAAGCCGATCTCCAGTTACACCGACCCGGAGCATCTGCGCACGCTCATGCAGAATGCGAAGAGGATGGGGCGCGAGGACATCTGGCGCCAGGCATTCGACCAGCTCTGTTCGCTCGAAGGTGCCGACAAGGAGGATCCTCTGGAGCGGACGTTCTACAGCACGCTTGCGGCCTACGAGCAGTTGCTGACGCAGAAGAACGGCCGCGCCACCCGGGCGAGCCGCACGCGTCTCAAGCTGAAGGGCAAGGGCGTCATCGCGTGCCTGGAGGACTGGGCGAAGAGCAAGGAACCGCCCGAATCCTTCGAGTTGCTGGTCGCGAACGGCATGGTCGAGATGACGGGCGAGCAGCTGGTGTTGACCTATCCCGACAGGTTTTCGCCGGAAGCGGTCGCGGGCGCCACGGCGCGTCTTGCGACGTTGACCAAAGCGGCGCCCGAGGCTTGATCTCTAGGCCGGCTCGGCGTCGCGCGCGGCCCACATCTTCTTGAAGGCCGGGCGGGCCTGGCAGGCGGCGAGCCAGGCCTTCACACGCGGCGCGGCTTCGAACAGTTCCGGCGCCGGCTGGGCATAGCGCACGATCTCGGCGGCGTTGAGGTCGGCCACGGTGAAGCGGTCGCCGACCAGCCAGCCGCTCTTTTCCAGCGCCTTGTCGAGCACGGCGAAGGGGCCCTTGAGCGCCTGGACCGCGGCGTCGGCGATCTTTGGATCCTTCACGCCGCTCGGATTGCCGAGACGATGATAGAGCACGTTGATGGCGTGCGGCTCGACGCCGGTTGCGGCCCACAACGCCCACATCGCGATCTGGCCTTCCTCGGCGACGGTCGCGCCGGCCAGCGGGCCGCCATGCTTGCGGGCGAGATAGAGGTTGATGGCGAGCGATTCGTGCAGCACCAGCCCGTCATCGTCGATCGAGGGGATGAGGCCGCTGGGATTGATCTTGAGGAACTCCGGCGACTGGGTGTGGAGCATCCCGGCCGGTACGGTGCGATAGTGCTGGATCACCGGCACCTGCTTGAAGGGGATGCCGAGTTCCTCGGCCAGCCAGATGTTTCGCGAGGCGCGGGAACGATAGACGCCGTAGATCGTGAGCATCGAGAATCCTACTCTGTCGCACTGGACACTTGACGGGATCGCGCCTGCTTTTAAGGGTTGCGGCGTTCGAGGCACAGCGAAAACAGGACCGGGCTCACTCCAGCAAGGAGGGTCGACGATGTCGGAACCCAGGACACTCGAAGCGGTGAAGGATGCCAGCCATCTCTACGAGGTCGAGCGGCGCGCGTACCACCTGCAGCGGCCGGGTTTCCGGGTCGCCGAGCTGCAGCTCGCGCCCACGCAGAAGGTGCCCTGGCACTTCCACAACAATATCAGCGACACGTTCTACGTGGTCGAGGGAACGATGCGCCTCTTCCTGCAGGAGCCCAAGGAAGAGGTGATCCTGCATCCCGGCGAGAGTTTCGTCGCCGCGCCCGGAAGGCCGCACCTCGTGACCAACGGCGGCGACGCCTCGCTCACGTTCCTCATCATGCAGGGCGTGGGCGAGTACGACTACGTGCCGTTGGTTTGACCTTCCTGTCATCCTGAGCGCAGCGAAGGATCTCGCGCCGGCAACGTAGTCAGCTGATCGCTCCGTAAGGTCCTTCGCGCTGCTCAGGACGACAGCTCAACTGATCGCCGGTGCGTCCTGGCCGACGAACTGGACGCGCAGTTCGCGCTTCAGGACCTTGCCCGTGGCGTTGCGCGGCAGGGCGTCGACGAAGGTGACCGATTGCGGGACCTTGAACTTGGCGAGGCGGGCGAGGCAGTGCTGTATCACGTCGCCCTCGGCGAGGTCCTGCTCGGGCTTGCGCACGATGATCGCCATGCCGACTTCGCCCCAGCGCTCGTTGGGCACGCCGATGATCGCGGCGTCGGCGACGGCGGGGAGCTGGAACAGCACGTTCTCGACCTCGGCGGGATACACGTTCTCGCCGCCCGAAATGTACATGTCCTTCCAGCGGTCGACGATATAGACGAAGCCTTCCTCGTCGAGGCGCGCTGCGTCGCCGGTATGCAGCCAGCCGTCGCTGAAGCTCCGCTCCGTGGCCTGCGGATTGTTCCAGTAGCCCGGCGTGATGTTGGGGCCCTTGATCAAGAGCTCGCCTATGCCGCCGGCGGGCACGTCGTCTCCCTGGTCGTCGACCACTCGGATCGCGGTGTGCATCATTGCCTTGCCGGCCGAGCCCAGTTTGCGGATCGCGTCGGCGGCATCGAGCATCGTGCCGGCGGGGCTGGTCTCGGTCATGCCCCAGCCCTGGACCAGCGGCACGCCGCGGGCGGTCCAGGTTTCGAGGATGGCGAGTGCACAGGGTGCACCGCCGACGCCCGCGATCTGCAAGCGCGAGAGGTCGGCCGTCGCGAACTTGGGATGCTGCATCATGAACTGGTAGGGCGCGGGCACCGCGAAGAAGTGGGTGATGCCGAGCGACGGATCCGACAGGCAGTCGAGTGCCTGGCCGGGATCGAAGGCGCGCATGACCACGATCGTGCCGCCGGCATGCAACACCGGGTTTGCGTAGCAGTTGAGGCCGCCGGTGTGGAACAGCGGCAGCACCACGAGCTGCACGGTTTCGGGCGTGATGAGTGCGGGGATGCCGAGGTTCACGCAGTTCCAGAACACCATGCCGTGGGTAATGATTGCGCCCTTCGGGTGGCCGGTCGTGCCCGACGTGTACATGATCATGCCGATATCGTCGTGCGTCAGGGCCGCGGAAGCGGGCGCCGGTCCGGCCTCGGCAAGCACTCGCTCGTAGGCGCTGTCAGGTCGTTCGTGGTCGATCTCGAGCAGGTCGTTCGAGAGAGCGGCGGCCGCTTCCGCGAAGCCCTTGTCGTGGATCAGCAGCTTCGGATTCGAATCGCCCAGGATGTAGGCGAGTTCGGAGACGGTGAGCCGCCAGTTGAGCGGCAGCATGATGGCGCCCAGCCGGCCGCAGGCGAACTGGAGCTCGAAATATTCGGCGCAGTTGGGCGCGAGCAGGGCGATCCGGTCGCCCTTCGCGATACCGCGTGCCGCCAACGCCGCGGTCAGCCGCGCGATGCGCGTGTCGAGATCGGCATAGGAGAGTTTCCGGCCGGTATGGAGGTCGTGAATCGCGAGCCGATGAGGACGCCGGCCGGCATGGTGGGCGATCCAGTCGAAGTAGGGAATCGTCGGCATCAGTTCACGGCCTCGGTGAAGTTCTTCCAGTACGGTTCACGCAGCTCGCGCTTCAGGACCTTGCCGGCGCCCGAGAGCGGCAGGGGCGTGTCGCGGAAGTCGACGCTGCGCGGGCATTTGTAGCCCGCGATCCGGTTGCGGCAATGGTCGATCACGTCGTCGGCGCCGATCGAGGCGCCGTGCCGGGGGACGACGATGGCATGGACCCGTTCTCCCCACCGCTCGTCGGGCACGCCGATCACCGCCACCTCGGCGACGCCCGGCATCGTCGAGATCGCATTCTCCACCTCGGCGGAATAGACGTTTTCGCCGCCGGAGATGATCATGTCCTTCAGCCGGTCGACGATGAACACGAAGCCGTCCTCGTCCATGGTGGCGCCGTCGCCGGAATAGTACCAGCCGTCCTCCAGCACCGCCTCGGTCTCGGCCGGCTTGTTCCAGTAGCCCTTCATCACGTTGGCGCCACGCACGGCCAGCTCGCCGGTCGTGCCGCGCGGCACTTCCAGCCGGTCGGCATCGACGATCTTGACCTCGCAGGCGAGCACCGCCTGGCCACAGGATCGGAGCCTGCCGGCATCGGGTCCGTCGAGCACGGTGTAACGCGGGTCGAGCAGGGTGACGATGGGCGCGGCCTCGGTCATGCCGTAGCCGTGCATCAGGCGCACCTGGGGCATCCGCGCGATCGCCTTGCGCACGACGCCCTCCGGCATCGGCGAGGCGCCGTACAGGATGAACGACAGGCTGCCGATGTCGAACTCATCGAAACGATCGTGGTTCACCAGCATGTTGATCATGGTGGGCACGAACTGGGCGTGCGTCACCTTCTCGGTCTGGATGGTGAGCAGCACCTCGACCGGCTCGAAGCGCGGCACGAAGGCGTGGCGCCCGCCGGACAGGGTGACGCCGAAGGTCGACGCGCCGTCGGCGAGGTGGAACATCGCGCCCGAATGGAGATAGGCGGTGTCGGAATTGAAGCCCATGCCGGCCACGCCGTTCAGCGCGTTCACCACCAGGTTGGTATGGGTGAGCATGACGCCCTTGGACCGTCCCGTCGTGCCGCCCGTGTAGAAGAGCCCGGCGAGATCGTCGTCATGCGCGCCGACATCCTCCATCGCCTCGTAGCTCGTGAGGTCCTCGTAATGGAGGATGCCGTCGGGACTCGCCAGATCGTCGAGCCAGATTACTTCGCGCACGGAGGGCGTCTTGCCTTCCAGTGACTTCAGATGGTGCGACATGCCGGTGTCGACGAACAGCGCCACCGCCCCGGCGTCTTTCAGGATGTACTCGATCTCGGGTGCGGCCAGCCGCGTGTTGACCGGCACCATCACCGCCCCCATCCAGGGCAGGGCGTACATCAGCTCGAGGTAACGGTCGGAATTCAGGGCAAGGATCGCGACCCGGTCGCCGCGGCGCACGCCCAGTGCCGAAAGCGCGCCGGCGACCCGGCTGATCCGGTCGGCGCTTTGCTGCCAGGTGCGGCGGCGTCCGGCGAAGGAGGTGGCGAGGCCGTTGGGGCGGGTCTGAACGGCGCGGCGAAGTCCCTGGGTGAGTGCAAACATGGGGGGATGCTAGGGGCTCGCTCGTTCGCGCGGCAAGGGGCTTCGTGGTAGAGAAGACGGATGGACACCATCGCCCAGCCGATCGCACCTGCGAAGGACCTCGAGTTCAATCCGCTCGACCCGGCCTTCATCGCCGATCCCTATCCGTTTTATCGCCGGCTGCGGGAAGCCGCCCCGGTGCTGAAGACGCCGCAGGGCTTCTGGCTGATCACGCGCTACGAGGACGTGGCGCTGTCGCTTCGCGACAAGCGATTCGGCAAGGACTTCGAAGGCAACATGCGCCGCCGCTACGGCGCCGACCGCATGGACGAGCCTGCCGTGGCGAGTCTGGCCAAGACCATGCTGGTGCAGGACCCGCCCGACCACACGCGCCTGCGCGGTCTGGTAACCAAGGCCTTCACGGCGCGTCGTGTCGCCGACATGCGCCCGCGCATCGAGGCGTTGGTCAAGGAACAGCTCGACCGGGTCGCCGACAAGGGCGAGATGGATGTGATGCGCGACCTGGCTCATCGCCTGCCGGTCATCGTGATCTGCGACATGCTGGGCATTCCCGAAGAACATCGCGCGCCATTCCTCGCGGGCAGCAACGTCAACGGGCGCATCCTGGAGCCGGTTCCGATGACCCGCGAGGAGCTCGACCAGGCCAACCGCAACACCCAGATGGCCGGCGTCTATTTCAACCAGCTGTGTGAGCTACGGCGCCGCGAGCCGCGCGACGATCTCACCACCGAGCTGGTTAAGGCGGAGGAGGCGGGCGACAAGCTCTCGGCCGAGGAGCTGCAGGCCAATATCGGCCTGCTGTTCGGTGCCGGCCACGAGACGACTACCAACCTCATTGGCAACGGCCTGCTGGCGCTGCATCGCAACCCAGATCAGTGGGAGCGGCTCAAGGCCGATCCGTCGTTGATCCCCAACGCGGTCGAGGAACTGCTGCGCTACGATTCGTCGGTGCAGATCACCGGCCGCGTCACCCATGCCGAAGTCGAGCTGGGCGGCGTGTCAATCGGCGCCGAGCAGAGCATCGTTGCCCTGCTGGGTGCGGCCAATCGCGATCCGGCGCAGTATGCCGATCCCGACCGTCTCGACGTCGGCCGTGAGCATATCCGGCCGATGTCGTTCGGCGGCGGCATCCATCATTGCCTGGGCGCGCAACTGGCGCGCCTCGAAGCCGAACTGGTGTTCGCGGCGCTGATCGAGCGCATGCCGAACCTGACACTTCCTGAAAGGGACACGCCTGCCTGGCGCCGCAGCTTCACGCTGCGCGGCCTGAGCAAGCTCCCGGCGGTCTGGCACTGAAGGATTCGACGAAAGACATGACGACGCGGTGGCGGGGCGAGGGCGGCCAGCATCAGGGCGCCCGCCCGTATCAGGAAGACAGCTGGCGTCTGGTGACGCTGGGCGACGGCTCGGTTCTGGCGGTGGTGGCCGATGGGATGGGTGGACATGCCGGCGGCGCGGTCGCCAGTCAGCTCGCGGTCGACGCTTTCATCCATGCGGTGGAGCAGGGCGGCGGTCTGGACGACGGGCTGCACGACGCCAACCAGGCGGTGGGCCGGGGCGCCCTCGCGCGGCACGAACTCACCGGCATGGGTGCGACCCTGATCGCGGCCCAGGTGCGGGCCGACGAGGTGCGCTGGATCAGCGTCGGCGATTCGCCCTTCTACCTGGTCGAGGCTGGCAAGATTGCACGGCTGAACGCCGATCATTCGATGGCGCCGCAGATCGACGCGCTGGTCGCCCGAGGCATGCTCTCGGCGGAGGACGCCGAGCATCATCCCGGCCGGCATACGCTGCGCGAGGCGGTGATGGGCGAACCGCTGACGCTGGTCGACCGCGGCAGCCGCCGGCTGGGACCGGATGCGCGCCTGCTGGTGTGCAGCGACGGCGTCCACAGCCTGAGCAGCGAACAGCTGCTGGCGCAGGCGTCGCTACCGGTCGAGCGCATCGTCGCAGCCGTCCTGGCGGTGGCCAAGGGGCATCAGGACAACATTACCGTCGTCAAACTGGAGCGCGTGCGATGAGCCGGGGCCCTGTCGTCATCGAAGTCACGCGCGGTCCGGTCGTCGAAAGCCGGCACGAGGGCATCGCCGCCGTCGTCAAGGCCGACGGCACCGTGGTCGAATCCTGGGGCGACATCGAGGCGGCGATCCTGCCGCGCTCAGCCAACAAGCCGATCCAGGCAATGGCCTTCGTCGAGAGCGGCGCGGTCGAACGCTTCGGCCTGGGCGACGAGCATGTGGCGCTGTCCTGCGCCTCGCACAGCGGCGAGACGCGGCATGTCGAGACGGTGCGGGCCTGGTTGGCGAAGATCAGCTTGAGCGAAAGCGATCTCGAATGCGGCACCCATGCGCCGCGACTGCAGTCGAGCATCGAGGCACTTGCCCGCGCCAACACCCTGCCGACGGCGGCATTCAACAACTGCTCGGGCAAGCATAGCGGCTTCCTGACGACGGCCGTGCACTATGGCGAGCCGACCAAGGGCTACATCCAGTACGACCATCCGGTGCAGCGCCGCCTGCGCGAGACGATGAGCGCGCTGTGCGGTCTTGACGCCGACGCCTTTCCGCACGGCACCGATGGCTGCGGAATTCCCACGCTGGCCACGCCGCTCAAGAGCCTCGCACAGGCGATGGCCGCGATGGCCGATCCCTCGCGCCTGTCGAGCAAGCGCGCCGATGCCGCGATCCGCATCCGCAAGGCGATGAACGCCGAGCCCTTCATGGTGGCCGGCACCGGCCGCTTCTGCACGCGCATCAACGAGGCCGCGCCCGGCGTGATCCAGGTCAAGACCGGCGCCGAGGGCGTGTTCTGCGGGATGCTGCCGACTCTGGGCCTCGGCGTGGCGCTCAAGGTGTGGGATGGCGCGGGCCGGGCCGCCGAGGTCGCGATGGCGGCGCTGCTGGATCATCTCGGCGTGCTGCCGGCGGGGCAGCGCGAAGAGGTGCTGCATCCGCAGATCAAGAATGTCGTCGGCCTGCTGGTCGGCGAGATGAGGCCGGCGAAGAGCTGGCTGGGCTGAGCCCGGCGCCAGAGCCCACCATGAGTATCACACTCGACATCCTGGACGTCGGCGCCCGCGGCGACGGCGTTGCCGACCTCGAAGGCAAGCGCTACTTCGTGCCGTATTGTCTGCCGGCCGAGACGGTCGAGGCCGAACCGCTGGACAAGCGCGGCGACGGCATCGCCTGCGAGCTGCTCGAGGTGCTTGCGCCGTCGCGCCATCGTGAGACGCCGCCATGCCCGCATTTCGGCACCTGCGGCGGCTGCGCGCTCCAGCACTGGCGGCGCGATATCTACACCGGCTGGAAGAGTGAGTTGATCGCCAAGGCGCTGGCGCAGCGCGGGGTGAAGGCTCCGCGCTTCGAGGCGCCGGTCACCTGCGAGCCGGGCGAGCGCCGGCGCGCCGACATCGTTCTGCGGCGCGAGGGCAAGCGGATTCTCGCAGGCTTCCACGAACGGGCGAGCCAGAGCGTCGTCGACATCGACACCTGCGTCGTGGCGCGGCCCAGGATCAACGCGGTGCTGGCATCGCTGCGCACGGCCATGGCGGCCATCCTGCGCGACGGCACCTCGGCCGATGCCGTGGTCAACGAGACCGACACCGGCCTCGACGTGCTGATCCGCCCGCACAAGCGCTTCGAGCTGACGCTGCCGATCCGAGAAGCGCTGATCGCGCTGGCCGAGAGCGCCGACATGGCGCGCGTGAGCTGGGGCGACCGCGCGACGGCCGAGCCGGTGCTGGTGCGCCGCACGCCGCAGCTCATCCTGGGCGACGTGACGATCGAGCCGCCGCCGGGTGCGTTCCTGCAGGCGACCAAGCGCGCCGAGCTGGTGATGCGCGCCGGCGTCAACGCCTGGGCGGGGGAGGTCGCACATCTCGCCGACCTGTTCGCCGGCATCGGCGCCCTGTCGCTCGGCAAGCCGGGCCGCCTCAGCCTGTTCGAATACGACCGCCCGTCGGTCGCCGCCGTGGATGCCACGGCGCGCAAGCTGGGCGGCAATCGCGTGACCGTGCAGCTGCGCGATCTCTTCCGCCGGCCGCTCAGCACCAAGGAACTCGACGCCTTCGACGCCGTCGTGCTCGACCCGCCGCGCGCGGGTGCGGCCGCGCAATGCGCCGAACTCGCCACCTCGAAGGTCAAGCGCATCGTCTACGGCTCCTGCGACCCCGCCAGCTTCGCGCGCGACGTCCGCACCCTGCAGGACGCCGGCTACCGGCTGGAAAAACTCATGCCCATCGACCAGTTCCTCTGGTCCGCGCATGTCGAGCTGATCGCGCTGCTGACGCGCTGAGCCATTTCGGCGCCCAGCTGCCGGTCCCGTCATTCGAGAGCTTCTCCGCAAACAGGCAGGGATCTCTCACATGGCATCAAATCCGCTGACGGTTCCGTCAGGTCCTTCGCTCCGCTGAAACGATGCAAATGGCGGGCCCGCAGCAAGCAAGGGCGGCTTGCCGGGAGGTTCGTTGGAGAGGCGCGTACCGGCAGGCAAGCCGTTTGACGCTGGTCAAAGACAATCCGTTTGTCCTGAAGGAGGCTGAGCTTGTGGCGGCATTGGCGACAGCCTGACTGTCACCGGGCGGGGCTACGGCGTCACTCACACGAGGGGCTGCGACAATGATGACCTCATCTCGACGCGACGTGCTGAAGTTGATGGCCGGCGGGCGCCGCGCTGCCGGTAGCGTCGGCGAACCGGTCGCCCCTTGAGGCCTGGGATGTCGAAGAAGAAAGAACTCGGCGCGGGGACGGAAAAGCTCAGGCGCAAGGTCTACGAGAACGAGTTGCGCAAACTGCAGGTCGAGCTTTGCCGGCTGCAGGATTGGGTCAAGCTCTCCGGCGAGCGCGTGGTCATCGTGCTGGAAGGGCGCGACGCGGCGGGCAAGGGCGGCACGATCAAGGCTCTGACCGAGCGGGTGAGCCCGCGGGTCTTCCGCGTGGTCGCGCTGCCGGCGCCGTCCGACCGCGACAAGACGCAGATGTACGTTCAACGCTACGTCGAGCATTTCCCGGCTGGTGGCGAGATCGTGATCTTCGACCGCAGCTGGTACAATCGCGCTGGCGTCGAATACGTGATGGGATTCTGCACGCCCGAACAGCATCAGCGCTTTCTCGATATCTGTCCGGTCTTCGAGAAATTTGCCATCGAAGGGGGCCTGCGCCTCATCAAGATCTGGCTCGAGGTTGGAATGGCGGAGCAGGATCGTCGCTTCAAGGCGCGGATCGAAGACCCGCTCCGTCAGTGGAAGCTGAGCCCGATGGACGTCCAGTCCTACTCGCGATGGTATGACTATTCGAGGGCGCGCGACCTGATGCTCGAACACACCGACTCCGGCCATGCGCCCTGGTACATCGTGCGGTCCGACGACAAGAAGCGGGCGCGCCTGAACGTGATTGCGCACATCCTGGCGCAGATTCCCTACAAGAAGGTCGAACGCGCCAAGGTGAAACTCCCGCGGCGTTCGGAGAAGCGGGCCTATGACGACATGGCCTCGATCGCCGACCGCCGCCACGTCGACCGGAAGTTCTAGTCCCGATACCCAAACCGTAATCGATGGAGACGAGCATGTCGAAGCTGCTGAGCGTCCGGGAGCTGCACATGAAGATGGCCGAGGCCGAGAGTGCCAAGGCCTCGGCCGCGCTGAAGGCCCATGAAGCCGCCGAAGCGGAGAAGAAGGCTTTCATCGACCATCTGCTCAAGCCATCGGGACTGACCGAGGAGCAGGCGAGCGAGAAGGCATCGATCATGATCGAGCGCGCGATGGCGAACGGCCTGAGCTCGGTTCAGGTGCTCAGGTTTCCCAACCACATCTGCACCGACGGCGGCCGCGCGATCAATCAGGTCGAGGAGGGCTGGGAGAACACGCTCACCGGCATCCCGAAGGAAATCTACGGATACTGGAAGCACAAGCTGCGCCCGCTCGGCTATCACATCCGTTATCACATCGTGGACTATCCGGGCGGGATGCCGGGCGACGTCGCCATAACGCTGAGCTGGGGTTGATCCTGCGAAGGCGCCGAGAGCGAGCGCCTATCGCCGCGTATAGGAGTCGGAGCCGGTCCGGAGGCGGGGCGCGCCGTACTCTTCGTACGTGAGCACCCACTCGACCCCGAGGCGACCTTCGTTGAAGTAGCCGGTCCATGATGTGATCGAGGCGCAGTCCACCGACGCGTTCTTCCATCGAACCGTGTAGGAGATGCGTGCGCCGTCCATCCAGCCGACGATCGGGAAGGCCACGCCGGCGCATTTGTAGCCCGGTGCGTTGTTGGAATAGGTCCCGGCAACACTGCCGTCGGCGCCAACTGACTGGATCACCAGCACGGAGCCGTGATCGTTCACCCAGGTGCCCGTGACCGCGGGCATCTGGGCCGTCGCCTGCGGCAGGGGAAGGCTGAGTGCGGCCATCAGGCCAAGTCCGAGGATCGACGCGAGACGATCAGTCATCTAGGTTCCGGTGAATGATTGCAGGCTTCCAATGCAGCCCATCCCGGCGCTTATTTCCAGTGAGAACCAGGGCCCCGGTGCCTCTCCACGCATGACCGCTCCCCTGACCAACCGCTGGATACAGCTTCTGGCCGGCATTCTCTGCATGGTGATGATCTCCAGCCTCCAGCACGGCTGGACGCTGTTCGTGCACCCGATCAATGCGAAGTACGAATGGGGAAGGGCGGCCATCCAGGTCGCCTTCACGATCTTCATCCTGAGTGAAACCTGGCTCGTCCCGTTCGAGGGCTGGGTCGTCGACCGGTTCGGACCGCTGCCCGTTGCGCTCACCGGCGGCCTGCTGGTGGCCATCGCCTGGAGCCTGAACTCGGTCGCCGATTCGCTGCCGCTGCTCTATCTCGGCGCCGCGCTGGGCGGCATCGGCGCGGGCTGTGTCTACGGCACGTGTCTCGGCAATGCGCTGAAATGGTTTCCGGACCGTCGCGGCCTGGCCGCCGGACTGACGGTCGCCGGCTATGGGATTGGCTCGGCCCTCACCATCATTCCGATGCACCATACGATCGAGCATCACGGCTACGAGGCGGCCTTTCTCTGGTTCGGCCTCGGCCAGGGCATTCTGGTCTGCCTCGCGTCGCTGGCGCTGCGCAAGCCGGAGGCCGCCACGCTGGCCACGATCCAAGAGCGGCTGCCGCATGCGCGGAACGACCATACGCCGCGCGAGGTGCTGCGCTCACCGCTCTTCTGGGTCCTGTTCGTCATGTCGCTGCTGGTCACCTCGGCCGGCCTGACCTTCACGGCCAATCTGGCCGGCATCGCCCGCAGCTTCCAGGTGGCGGACGTGCCGGTGAGCATGCTGGGCCTGACCCTGCCGGCGCTCACCTTCGCGCTGGCGCTTGACCGGGTGACCAACGGCATCGCGCGGCCACTCTGCGGCTGGCTGTCGGACTATATCGGGCGCGAAGTCACGATGTTCCTCGCTTTCACGATGGGCGCCCTGAGCATCCTGGCCTTCGCCCGCTGGGGCCACGATCCGGTGATGTTCGTGCTCCTGGCCAGCCTGGTGTTCTTCGCCTGGGGAGAGGTAGCCAGCCTCTTTCCGGCCACCTGCACCGACTATTTCGGGTCGGGCTACGCCACGACCAATGCGGGCATGCTGCACACGGCAAAGGGCTTCGCCGCCATGCTGGTTCCGCTGTCGGACATGCTGGTTCGCGCGACGGGCGACTGGCAGATGGTCTTCGCGATCGCCGTCGGCGCCAACGCCGTTGCCGCCCTTCTCGGGATCGCCGTCCTGCGACCGATGCGGGCGGCCTGGCTGAGGCGGGAATAGGCGAGGATGACGAGTCGGGGCAGAGCGGGCGCCCGTGCCGTTGTCGTCGGCGCGGGCATCGGCGGCCTGGCGGCAGCGGCGGCCCTCGCACCGTTTTTCGAGTGCGTGGAAATCTTCGACAAGGACGAACTGCCGGCCTCGCCGCGTCCGCGCAAGGGCGTGCCGCAGGACCTGCAGGTCCATATCCTGTTGAAGGGAGGCGAAAGGGCGCTCGAAGGCCTGCTCCCTGGCACCCGTGCGGCCTTGCTGAAGGCGGGCGCCATCGAGGTGCAGCAGACCCGGGATGTCTCGATCTGGGAGCGCGATTCGTGGCAGGCGACGCGGGACCTCGGTTACAGCCAGCTCATGATGAGCCGCCCCGCTCTGGAACTCGTCGTCCGCCAGCAGGTCCTGAAGCTCGGCAACGTCGAGATCCGCGATCGCTGTCCCGTCGACGCCGTGCCTTCCGGTGCCGACCTGACGGTGATCGCAAGCGGTCGTGGTGACAGGCTGCTGGCCGGCGTCGAGGTGCCGGAGACCGTGCTTGGCCTCGAGGTGAACTACAGCTCGGCACGCTTTGCCAAGCCGGCACGCTTCCGCGGCGAGGGTCGCTTCATCGCCTGCATTCCGAAGCCGCCGGACGATCGCTACGGGTTGGTCTGTCCGGTCGAGAACGACGAGTGGCTGATCACCCTCTGCAGCCGCGTCGACAACCGGGTGCCGGACGATCCGGAGGGCTTCCTGGCCTATGCCGCGGCGCTGCCGGTGCCCGACATCGCCGAACGGCTGCGGGACGCCGTGCCCCTGACTCCGGTGCAGCGCTATCGCATCGCCGAGGCGCGGTGGCGGCACTATGAGCGCGCCGCAGGACTGCCGCCGCGGGTGCTGCCGATCGGCGACTGCATCTCGAATTTCAATCCGACCTTCGGTCAGGGCATGTCGGTCGCAGCCGGTCATGCCTTGGCCCTGCGCGACGTGCTGGCGGAAACGCAGGACCTCGACGCGACCGCGGGCGCCTACCTGCCGCGGGCGGCAGAAGTCAGCCGGCAGGCCTGGTCGGTCGCGGCCATGGCCGATCTCGAATATCCGCGCACCCTGGGCGAGCGCCCGGCACGGTTCGACCAGATGGTTCAGGGAAGCGAGGCGATGCGCCGGGCCGCGGTGCTGCATCCCGAGGTCCATCTGCTGCGCTTCGAGATCGGCAATCTGCTGAAGCCCGATTCGGCTGCGCGCAGCGGCCCGGCCGCCCGTCTCGTGGTGCGCGAGATGGCGCGGGTAGGACGTTGATCCGGTGAGCGGCGAAGCCAAGCCCGCACTGGAAACGCTTCGCCGGGAGATGTGGCTGCGGCAGAGGCAGGCAAGGGACGCCGTCCGCCGCTACAACCGCGCCTCCTGGATCCGATTCGCTCTCGTGTTCATCCCGGTCCCGCTGATCGTCGTGACTTTCCGCCTCTATCTCGAGGCCTGGCACTACTACGTCCTGGGCGGCGCCTTCATCTTCTGCGCCGGTCTGCTCTACGTGCTCGACGACCGCGCGGCAACGCGCCGCGAGGCGGCACTCAAGGCCGCGAAGGCAGCACGCGCAGCCTATCAGGACGCACGCTCCGCAGTCGGCTCGAGCAGGTAACCTATCGTCGCGCGCGCCGGCCGATCAGCAGGATGAGCGGGATCGCCATCGCGGACGCCGCGGTGTAGAGGCCGAAGGCATTGATGTAGCCGATCATCGCCGCCTGCCGGTTGATCTCCTTCGACAGTCTTGCGAGACCCGACACGGTCTCGTAGTCCCAGCCGCCGGTCACCCAGGGCAGGGCGAGCGACTTGTTGTAGGGGTTCACCAGTTCGACCATGCGACTGTAGTTCGTGCTGGTCGCCCGCACGATCTCGGCGACGCAGATCGAGATGAAGAAGCTGGAGCCGATGTTGCGCAGCAGGTGATAGACCGCCGTGCCTTCGGCCAGGTTCGCGCCGCTCATGTTCGAGAAGGTGACGAGGGTGAGCGGCACCCAGATCACGCCCACGGCAACGCCCTGCAGCAGGCTGTTCAGCATCAGCGTATTCATGTCGACGCTCAGGTCTATGGTCATCAGCCAAACGCCGGACAGTGTCTGCAACAGGAAGCCCGCGATCAGGCCGATGCGCGGGTCCATGCGGCCGACGAAGATGGCGAGGAAGAAGCCAAGGGTGGCGCCGACACCGCGCGCGGCGATGACCTCGCCGATCAGCGAATCGGGGAAGCCCGCATGCTGCTGGAGGAGCGGCGGCAGCAGTACCATCGGCGTGAAGTTCAGCATGCCATAGATCAGCACCAGCACGAGGCCGATCGCGTAGTTGCGGTCGAGCAGGAGCTTCAGGTTGAGGAACGGCCGCTCGGCGGTGAGGCTGTGGGCGAGGAAGATCCAGAACGAGACGATGGCGATGAAGGTCTCGATCTGGATCTCGAGGGAGTCGAACCAGTCGAGCCTCTGGCCGCGCGACAGGACGAGCTGCACGCAGGCGATGGCAATGGAGAGCGAGAGGAAGCCGGTCCAGTCGAGCCGCGCCTGCCCGGTCGGCCGGTCATAGGGCAGGGTGAGGCGCAGGCCGACGAACGAGATCACGCCCACGGGCACGATCATGTAGAAGGCCCAGCGCCAGCTGTAGATCTCCGACAGCATGCTGCCGACGGTCGGACCGATCACCGGACCGATGACCACGGCCATGCCGAAGATCGATGTCACGAGGCCCTGCTGCCGCTTCGGGAAGGTGTCGAGCAGGATGGTCTGGGACAGCGGGATCACCGGCGCTCCCAGCGCGCCCTGCAGCACCCGCCACAGGATCAGGCTCTCCAGCGAATCGGCCAGGCCGCACATCAATGTGGTGAGCGTGAAGGCCAGCACCGACCAGATCATGGTCTGGCGGCGGCCGAAGCGCGCCGTCAGCCAGCCGGTCATGGGCGTTGCGACGGCGGTGGCCAGGATGTTGAAAGTCATGGCCCAGGCGATCTCGTCCTGGGTGGCCGACATGGTGCCCTGCATCTGGGGTAGCAGGGTCGAAGCGATCAACAGGGTGGTGGCGTAGAGGGTCGAACCCAGGACCACCATGACGAGAATCAGGATCCGCTTGCCGAGCGAGGTTTCGCTATCGGCGGCAGACGGGGCGGCGTCGGCGGTGGGCGCGCTTGAACTCATGGCCTGGGCTAATGTAGCCTAGGCAACAATCTCGAGCGAGCAGCCTTGGGCCCGGACGACGACGAATATATCGGCTACGTGCTATCGGACGTTGCGCGCCTGATCCGCACCGTATTCGATCGGCGCGTGCGCGACATCGGCCTGACCCGAGCGCAGTGGCTCGTGCTCACACGGCTCTATCGCCGGCCCGGGGCCAGCCAGACCGAGCTCGCCGACATGCTGGAGATCGACCGCGCCAGCGCTGGCCGCATGATCGACCGCATGCAGAAGAACGGCTGGGTCGAGCGGCGCGCCGACAGCGAGGACCGTCGCATCAACCGCCTGTATCTGACGGAGGACGCGCGGCGCGCGCACAAGGATATGTGGGCAATCGCCGAGACCACGGTCGACGACGCGCTGGCGCCGCTCTCCGCCGCCGAGCGCGCGCAGTTCACGCGACTGGCGGCACGGGTGAAGGGCCAGCTCCAGTCGATGGCGGGAGGCCACGGAACATGAGCCGCCGCCCCGTCCCCGTCCTGCGGCTGGTGCTGCTGGTTGCGGTCCCTCTGCTGGCGGCCGGCGGGGCGGGGTGGTGGTGGCTGTCGGGAGGCCGCTACGTCTCGACCGACAATGCCTATGTGAAGGCCCATATCGTCCAGATCGCGCCTGAAGTCTCCGGCCAGGTCCGGCGGGTCCTCACCCGGGATCATGCCTCCGTCGAGGCCGGCGCCCAACTGTTCACCATCGAATCGAGGCCTTTCCGGCTGGCGCTCGACAGCGCCGAGGCCGAGCTCGATTCGGCGCGGGCCCATGTCGAGAATCTGCGCGGGATCTGGCGGGAGGCGGTCGCCGAACTGGCCGACGCCGAGGCCCGCGCCGACTATTTCCAGCGTCAGGCCCAGCGCCAGGAAGAACTGGCGCAGAAGGGCGTGGCCTCCGCCAGCAAGCGCGACGAATCGCAGAACGACGCGCGCGCGGCGGCCGACCGAGTGGCGACGGCGCGGGAGAAGCTGCGGCGCGTGCTGGCGGCGCTGAACGGCGATCCCGAGCTGGCGGTCGAGGCGCATCCGCTGGTGCGCGAGAAGACGGCGGCGCGAGAGCGCGCGGCGCTCGATCTCGCCCGCACGACCGTACGGGCCCCGGTCGATGGCGTGGTGGTCAACATGCGGCTGCAACAGGGTGAGCAGGTCAAGGCGGCGACGCCGCTCTTCTCGCTGGTCGTGCTGAGCCGGCCCTGGGTCGAGGCGAATTTCAAGGAAACCGAGCTCACCCATGTGAAGGTCGGTCAGAAGGCCACCGTGGTGCTCGACACCTATCCCGACGTCACCTGGGAAGCGCTGGTCGAGAGCGTGAGCCCGGCCACGGGCGCGGAGTTCGCGATCCTGCCGCCGCAGAATGCCAGCGGCAACTGGGTCAAGGTCGTGCAGCGCCTCCCGGTGAAATTGCGGCTTCTGCCGCATGTCGGCGAACCGCCGCTGCGGGCCGGCATGACCGCAGCGGTCAGGATCGACACCGGCCGCGAGCGCGATTTGACGAGCCTGCTGGGCGGCACGAAGGGCCCGCCGCCGGCTCCCGCATCACCGCCGCACGACGTCACAGCGCAGTCGAAGTAGTCTCATTGGAGCGCCACTGGAATGGCGCGCTCCCGTGATCATCCTCACCCACACGCCAGCGAATAGATGTGCTGGACCTCGCCGGGCAGGGGCATCGCCTGCCATGTCCTGCCGGCATCGCGGGTGCCAAAGACCTCGCCGTCGTAGCGGGCGCCGATATAGACCTGTCCGGCGTCCGTCGGATGCAGGCCGATCGACATGATCGTGCCGTGCACCTGGACCTTGTCGAAGCGGGTCCAGCTCTCGCCGCCATCCTCGCTGCGGTAGAGCCCGCCATCCTGGCTGGCCGCGGCGACGGAGAGGGCGGAGTAGAGGGTGTTGGATTCGACGGGCGAGACGCGGATGTCGCGGCCGTAGGTGGTGGGCGAGAAGCGGCCAACCTCCATGTCCTTCCAGGTGCGGCCCTGGTCGCCGCTGCGGAACAGGCCCATGCGCACGGCGAGCCAAAGCCCGTCGGGGTCGGCCGGGTTGATGGTGACGGCATGACCGTCGAGCATACCTTCGGCCGTCGTGTCGCTCACGATCCGGCTCTTGAGATGGTCCTGCTCGGCGAGCTTCAGCAGGCCCGCGCTGCAATCGGTCCAGGTCTGGCCGAGATCGATGCTGCGCATGACGCCGTTGATCTCAAGCGCGGCGTAGAGTTCGTCGTGGCGCCGGGGATGCTGCACCAACCGCATGACGCGCGACGCAAAGGGGCCCGTGCAGTGCGTGTCGATGGCCGGATCGGGGAGGGCCCGCCACGATGCACCGCCATCGTCGCTGCGATAGAGCCCGATCGGCGAGGCACCGGCGAACACGCGATCCGGATCGCGCGAGTCGACGAGGAACGACCAGACCTGCGTGCCGGCGTCCGGAAAGGCGGTCCGGCGGAAGGTGGCGCCGCGATCGGTGCTGCGCCACACGCCGTCATTGGTTCCGGCGAACACGATCTCCGGATTCTGCGGATGGACGAAGACGGTGAAGGCCTGGACGGCGCCCAGCACATGCTGCCAGTCGCCGCTCGCGGTGCCGCGGCGAAAGATGCCGACGCGGCCTTTATGGTCCGGCTTCCCGAAATAGCCGGCGACGCCGACATAGAGGTTCGACTGCTCGGCCATTTCGGACTCCCGGCTCAGTTCTTCTTGACCAGCGGGCACTCGCTGTCGGCCAGCGGCCGGAACGCATCCTCGCCGGAGATGGTGGCCAGCAGCTTGTAGTAGTCCCATGGTCCCTTCGACTCGGACGGCTTCTTCACTTCGAAGAGATACATGTTATGCATCTTGCGCCCGTCCTGCCGAACGTAGCTGGCGCCGAACAGCGGGTCGTCCCACTTCGCGGCCTTCATGGCGGCCATGACCTTCTCGGCATTGTCCGTTCCGGTCGACTTGACCGCGTTCAGGTAGGCAAGGGTCGCCGAATAGAAGCCGGCCTGCGCGGAGGTCGGCATCTTGCCATTGAAGCGGGCGGCGAAGCGCTTGGAGAAGGCGCGCGTCTGGTCGTTGAGATCCCAGTAGAAGGCCTCGGTCAGGTTCAGGCCCTGCGCACGCTCCAGTCCCAGCGAATGGATGTCCGAGATGAAGACCAGCAGCCCAGCGAGCTTCTGGCCGCCCTTGACGATGCCGAACTCGGAGGCCTGCTTGATCGAGTTGATCGTGTCGCCGCCGGCATTGGCCAGGCCGATGATCTGCGCCTTTGAAGCCTGGGCTTGCAGGAGGAAGGACGAGAAGTCGTTGGTGTTGATTGGATGCTTCACGCCGCCGACCACGGTTCCGCCGGCCTTCTTGACGACCGCGGAGACGTCGCGCTCCAGCGCATAGCCGAACGCATAGTCGGCGGTCAGGAAGAACCAGGTCTTGCCGCCGGCCTTGACGACCGCCGAGCCGGTGCCGTTGGCGAGTGCAGTCGTGTCATAGACCCAATGGATCATGTAGGGATTGCAGAGCTTGCCAGTGAGATCCGACGAGGCCGGATCCGGCGCGATGAAGATACGCTTCTTGTCGCCGGCGACGCGGCCCGCCGCGATCGACGAGGAGGAGGCGCCGGCCCCCATCACCATGTCGACCTTCTCGTTGTCGAACCAGCGACCGACCGTCGTGGCCGCAACATCCGCCTTGTTCTGGATGTCGCTGGACACGAACTCGATCTTCTGGCCGAGGACGGAGCCGCCGAAATCCTCGATCGCCATCTGGGTGGCAAGCACCGCGCCCGGGCCGTTGATGTCGGCGTAGAGGCTCGACAGGTCGGTGGCGACGCCGATCTTGACCGTATTGTCGGAAAGCTGGGCTGCCGCCGGCAGGGCCCAGGCCGCAAGGCAGAATGCGGCCGTGCTGAACAGGTTCCGTCTCATCGTCTCTCTCCCTAGGCTTTGTTATTGAGCGAAGCCTAGCAAGCCCGTCGGCGTGCCGCAAAGCGGAGGAGACACCAATGATCGAGAAAATTCTGGACATCCCAACCCGGGACGGGGCGATGGAAACCTTCATCTGCCACCCGGAGCGCGGCGGACCCTACCCACCGGTCCTGTTCCTGATGGACGCGCCGGGCATCCGCGAGGAGCTCTACGACATGGCGCGTCGGCTGGCGACGGTCGGCTACTACGTGATGCTGCCCAACCTCTACTACCGCGCCGGCACCGAAACGAAGTACGGCCCGGACGTGCTCAAGCATGGCAGCGACGAGCACGCGCGCATGCGGTCCGTCCGCACCAAGATGACGATCCCGCCGGTCATGGACGACGTCGCGGCGATGATCGCCTTCGCGGATGCGCAGAAGGAGTCGAAGATGGGGCCTGTCGGCACCCATGGCTATTGCATGAGCGGCCCTTACTCACTGGCAGCGGCGGCGCGTTTTCCGGATCGCATCGCTGCGGCGGCGTCCTTTTATGGCACCTGGCTGGTGAGCGACGCGGTCGAGAGCCCGCACCTGACCCTCGGCAAGGCGAAGGGTGAGCTCTACATTTCCTGCGCCGAGCACGACGAACTGGCGCCGCCCGACATGGTCAAGGAACTGAAGGCGCTGTTCGACAAGTCCGGCGCAAAGGGCGAACTGGAGATCCAGCCGACCGTGCACCATGGCTTCGCCTTCCCGCAGCGCTGGTGCTACGACAAGCCGGCCGCCGAACGGCACTGGGAGCGCCTGATCGCCCTCTACCGCCGAAACCTCGGCTGACGCCGCGGAGGATGCACTCAGGCCGCTGCCGACGAAGGGGCTTTGTTCGCCTGCCAGTCGTCGAGCTTGGCGCGCGCGCCGTTCTTCGTCGGGTCCATCGCCGATTCCTGTCCCGGGACCTTGGCGGCGAGTTCGATCACGTAGCCGTCGGGATCGCGAAAATAGATCGACCGGATGAAATGGTGATCGGAGACGCCGCGGACCTCGCGGCCCTCCGACTTTCCCTTGGCCAACATCCGCTCGAGATGCTTGGGTTCGACCTCCAGGGCGATGTGGAGGTCGAAATCGTGCTGGTCCTTGAAATCGAACGCCATGTCCGGTGCCTCGAAGAAGGCGAGGCAGGAGCCGTCGTCGAGCTGGAAGAAGGTGTGCAGCACGCCGGTGCCGGTCGTGCGGCCGGTCTTGGTTTCCTCGATCTTCAGCGTATGGACGAGGGGGAGGCCGAGGAAGTCCTCGTAGAACTTCCTCGTCTCCTCGGAGTCGCGGCAGCGATAGGCGTTGTGGTGCAGACCCTTGATCATCGAAACCTCCGATCATTCATCTGCCCGAGTCTACCGCCGTCCTAGCGGTCGAGCCAGACATCCTCGAAACGCCAGTGATTGTAGATGGTGTTGACCGCAAGGTTCACGGCCTTCACTTCGGGGCGCCAGCAGGTGCCGCCCCAGCCATGCTGGATCACCGGGCGTGCGCCATCCTCCTGCAGCTTCTTGTCGATCTCCCACACGAGCTTCCGGCGGGCCTCGAGGTCGGTCATCATCGACTGCTGGTCGAACAGCTTCTCGACCTCCGGATTGCAGTAGTTGGTGTAGTTGCGCTCCGAGCCGCAGCGGAAGGTCTCGTAGAAGACGACATCCGGATCGTCGACGCCGACGCCCTGGACGTTCATGCCGATGGAGAAGTCGCGGCGCATCATGCGGTTGTACCAGACCGCGGTTTCGAGCGGCTCCAGCTCGGCCTGGATGTTCACCTGTTTCAGATGGTCGATCAGGATGACGGCCGGATCGCGATAGCTCGGGATGTTCCGGGTCGAGACCTTGATCCTCAGCGGCTTCTCGGCCGTGTAGCCCAGCTCGGCCATGATCTTGCGGCCTTCCTCCCGTGACTTGGCCACGTCGGGCCCGTAGCCGGCCACGGTCGACAGGAACTCGGTCGGCATGCCCCACAGACCTTCCGGCGGCGGCAGCATCGCGCCGCCGATGCGGTAGTTGCCCTGGCCCAGGATCTCGTTGAAGGCACTTCGGTCGATCGAGAGCGCCATGGCACGGCGGATCTTTGCGTCGTCGAACGGTGGCCTCTCGCGGTTGACCAGCAGGTTGGCCTGGGTGTTCGTCGGCTGTGCCTCGCAGATCGCGGTCGGAGCCTGGACCTTGAGATCGTTGACCATGGACGGTGTGACGACGGAGGTGAAGGTCATGTCCAGCTTGCCGGCGACGAAGGTCAGCAGCGAGGTGGCCCGGTTGGGGATGATCGAGAATTCGATCGCGTCGAGGTAGGGCCGGCCCGGCTTCCAGTAGTCCGGGTTGCGCGCGAGCTTGACCGACTCGTTCTGCTTCATCTCGACGAACTTGAACGGGCCGGTACCGATCGGCTTCTGCCGCATCTGCGCCGTCGAGACGTGGCAGGGATAGACCGGTGAGAAGGCCGCGGCGAGCATGGTGAGCAGCGACGGCTGCGGCCGCTTGAGGTGGAAGGTCGCCTCGCGGTCGCCGTTGACCGTGACCTGCTCGAGATTGAAGTACCAGGTCTTGCGCGGATTCTTCCGCAGCTTCGATTCGTCGGACGTCACCATGTCCCAGGTGCACTTCACGTCGGCGCTGGTGAAGGGCTTGCCGTCGTGCCACTTCACGCCGTCGCGCAACTTGAAGGTGATCTTCTTGCCGTCGTCGCTCCATTTCCATTCGGTCGCGAGTTCGGGGATGATGTTGTCCGGCGTGTTCTGCTTGGTCTTGGGATCGAACATCACGAGGTTGTTGTAGACCGACATGAACGGCATGACGGTCGAGATCGTCGCCTCCTCGTGGATCGAGGCGCTCGGCGGATTGTCCATGTGGGCGATCTTGAGCGTGCCGCCGGATTTCTGCGCCCAGGCGGTGGGAGCAACGGCCAGGGCCGCGACGGTCGCGGCGAGCGCCACTACTGGGATCTTCATTTTCGTTTCCTCCTTTTGTTTGTGATGACGCTAGCACTTCGCTGTGCCTAGAGTTGGGTCATGAAGATCATCAGTTTGCTGGTCGGAATGCTGCTCGCAGTACCGGCCTACGCTCAGGACTATCCGGCCAAGCCGATCAAGATCATCACCGCGTTCGGTCCCGGCACCGCGACCGACATCGCCGCGCGTGCGATCGGGCAGGACATCGCCGTGCAAACCGGCCAGACCGTCGTGATCGAGAACAAGCCCGGCGCCGAAGGTCAGATTGCGGCCCAGTCCGCGGCTGCGGCGGCGCCCGATGGCTACACGCTGTTCTTCACCACGCAGACGACGCAGGCGATCAATCCGCACGTCTACAAGGCGCTGGCCTACGATCCGGTGAAGAGTTTCGCGCCGGTCGCCGGCATCACGCTTGGCGCTCAGATCGTGATGGTGCGCAACGACCTCCGGGCGAAGACGATCCAGGAATTTGTTGCGCTTGCGAAGGCGCAGCCCGGCAAGCTGAGCTTCGGCAGCGGCAACGGGTCGAGCCGCGGCGGCGCAGAGCTGTTCCGCATCATGACCGGGACCGACCTGCTGGGCGTGCCCTACAAGACCCAGCCGCAGGCGATTTCGGACCTGCTGGGCGGTCGCATCGACATCATCTTTTCGGACTTCACCGTCGGCCTGCCGCCGGTCCTCGACGGTCGGGCGCGCGGCCTTGCGGTCACGAGCAAGCAGCGTATTCCTGGCCTCGACCAGTTCCCGACGGTCGACGAGAGCGGCGTTCCCGGCTTCGAGATGTGGGCGTGGACGGCGCTCTACGCGCCCGCCGGCACGCCGCGGCCGATCATCGACAAGCTGAACGCACTCGTTCGACAGGCGGCGAAGTCCCCGGCCTATCTCAATTTGCTGAAGACCAGCTACGGCATCTCGTTCGTCGGATCGCCCGAGGAGCTGGCCGCTTTCCAGGCCGTCGAGACCAAGAAGTGGGCGGAGATCGTGTCGACCGCCGGCATGAAGGAGCCCTGACGAGGGCTCAGGAGGGACGCAGGCGGCGCAGCCGGGACGACGTCACGATCTGCCAGACCGCCGCGGCGAGGACGCAGGCGGCGACCAGGAGGAAGGCGCTGCGATAGTCGGCGACCGCGGCGATCAGGCCGAACAGTGGCGGACCGATCACGGCGCCGGAAAAGGCGAGGGCGGTCTGCACCGCGGCGACGGCGGCCACCTGTCCCGGCGGAGCGAGGGCCGCGAACTCGGCGATCGAGACGCCGTTCCAGCTGATGACGACCGTGCCGTAGGCGAAGACCACCAGGCCGATCAGCCAATAAGGGGTCTCGGCCGAGATCAGGCTGGTGGCGATGGCGCCAAGGGTGATGCCGATTCCGGTCCAGCCCAGCAGCATCATGCGCGGAAAGCGGTCGCCCAGGGCGCCCAGGATCAGGCGCTGCCCCGTGCCGCCGATCTGGGCCAGGAAGAGCAGGAAGCCGGCCTCGGCAATGCTGAGGCGGCAATGCTCGTAGAGATAGGTCACGAGGAAGAAGGTGAAGGTGTGCTGCGCCACGACGTAGAGCAGCGCCGACCAGCCGAGAACGCGCATCTCCGGATGGCGCATCACATGGACGATCGAGGACCAGATGCCGTCCGACGGCGCGGAGGGCGCCACCGAGGCATCGAGACGGGCGCGCAGCACTTCGAGGACGCCGGCGCCGACCAGCATGAGCGCGGCGGCGCAGAGCGAAGCGCCACGCCACCCGAGCGCCGGAAGCAGCAGGGGCAGAAAAATGCCCGCGGCCGCGAAACCCAGCGGCACGCCGGTCTGCTTGACCGAGAAGACGAGGCTGAACCAGGCGCGTGGCACGCGCTGGCTCAGGATATGCGCCGAAGCGGGATTGATAGGGCCTTGGGCGAAGCCGATGAACGCGACCGCAACGACGGTCGCGGCAACATAGGCCGTGGCATTGAGGGCAAGGCCGATCGCCGCGGCCAGCATGGCGAACTGGCAGACACGGACGGCGCCCAGCCGCGAGATCGGGCCCGCGCTCCACAGGGCGACGCCCGAGGCGATCGCGTAGGTGACGGCGGTGAAGGCCCCGACCAGTTTCGGGGCGATCCCGAGATCGCGCGCCACGGCCGGCATCAGCACGCTGAGCGACAGGACGGCCAGCGAAATGAGCACCTGCGTGCCCAGCATCGCCCCGATGGGGACGAGCGCCGGCTGCAGACCGGGGCGCGGGCCTTCCGTTTTCGGCGCCGCGCCCGGTTCCATCCTACAGACCGTAGAGGTCGGCCTTGTTCAGGATGGTGTTGCGCAGGATGCGGATCGAGGCGACGTCGACCATTATGCCGTCGACGTTGATCGCACCCAGGCCCGCCGCCTCGGCCTCGGCATAGGCCTTCTCGAGCTTGCGGGCGCGGGCGATGTCGTCGGGCTTGGGCGAGTAGACGTCGAGCGCGATGTCGATCTGCGAGGGATGGATGGCCCACTTGCCGACACAGCCCAGGATCATGGAGCGCTTGCACTCCTCGCGATAGGCGTCGGGATTCTTGAAGTCGGCGAACGGACCATCGACCGGATCGATGCCGGCGGCGCGGCAGGCCATGATCAGCCGGAAGCGGGCATAGTGCCAGATGTCACCAGGGTAGCCGTCGGTCTCGCCGACATTCCTGTTGGTGACGCCCATCGAGGCCGAGAAGTCGCCCATGCCGAACACCAGGCATTCGAGGCGCGGCGTGCAGGCGGCGATCGAATCGACGTTCTGCATGCCCTCGACTTCCTCGATCAGCGCCTCGAGGCCGATCTTACGCTTCATCTTCAGCTTCTTCTCGATCTGATGAAGCAGCTTGTCGGCGAACAGCACGTCGGCGGCGGTCTGCACCTTGGTCATCATGATCGTGTCGAGATGCTCGCCGGCGCCCTCGACGATCTCGATGATGTCCTCGTAGGCGTATTCGGTCGTGAGGTCGTTGATGCGCACGCAGCGCGTCTTGCCCTTCCAGTTGAGCGTCTTCAAGCCCTCGATGATCTTCTTGCGGGCGTCGCGCTTCTGGCTGGGGGCAACGGCGTCTTCGAGGTCGAGGAAGACGTGATCGGCCTTCGACTCCGACGCCTTCTGGATCATCTTCTCGCTCGAGCCGGGGGTCGAGAGCTGGA
The DNA here is from genome assembly GCF_965227665.1 of Reyranella sp. Taxonomy (GTDB): domain Bacteria; phylum Pseudomonadota; class Alphaproteobacteria; order Reyranellales; family Reyranellaceae; genus Reyranella. The sequence continues at coordinate 638,522 of NZ_OZ245767.1, read as the reverse complement.
CGCGGCGGGCGCGCCTGGGACGGTCGGTCATCTATCTTCTCCTTAAGCTACGATCTTGTCGGCGCGCAGCCGGGCGATGTCGCCCGCGCCGAGGCCGATGGTCTTGAGATACTCGTCGGTATGTTCGCCCAGCAACGGCGCGCGATGGCGCACCTTGCCGGGAGTCTCGGTCATCTTAACAGCGACGCCCGCGATCTGGACCTCGTGGTCGAGGCCGGGATGCGGCACCCAGGGCAGCATGTCCCGCGCCTTGAAGTGGGGATCGGCCACGATGTCGCGTACGTTGTAGACGGGCGAAAAGGGTACCTTGCCGCCGAAATGCTTCAGAAGCTCCTGCTTGGTGCGCTGGCGCGTGAAGTCGGAGACGGTGGCAATGAGAACGTCCTGGTTGGCCCGGCGGTCCTGCACGGTGATGAAGCGCGGATCGGTGGCGAACTCGGGCCTGTCGATCAGCCGGCACAGGATCGGGAAGTGCGCATCGGCATGCGCGGCGATCGTCACGAAGCCGTCCTTCGCCGGAAACATGCCGAACGGGCAGAGCAGGGGGTGATGGTTGCCCTCCGGATGCGGCAGCGTCTGGGCGTAGGAGTGCTGATGCATGATGCGCTCGCAGACCGCGAGGATCGCGTCGACCATGCCGACATCGACGAACTGGCCCCTGCCGGTCTTGTAGGCACGCAGGATCGCCGAGACGATGCCGAAGGCGCAGGTGATGGCCGGCACGATGTCGCCGACGCCGGGCCCAACCTTCATCGGCGTGTCCTTGTCGGGGCCGGTGATGGCCATGATCCCGCCCATCGCCTGGCTGATGACGTCGTAGGCGGGGAAGTCCGAGTAGGGGCTCTTGCCGGTGCGAACGTCGCCGAAGCCGCGGATCGTGGCGTAGACCAGCTTCGGATTGCGGGCGTGCAGGGTCTCGTAGCTGAGGCCCAGGCGATCCATGACGCCGCCGCGATAGTTCTCGACCACCGCATCGGCATTGTCGCAGAGCTTCAGGACCAGGTCGCGGCCGGCCTCCGTCTTGAGGTCGATGGCGATCGACTTCTTGTTGCGGTTTACCGAGGCGAAGTAGCCGCCGAACGCCTTCAGCCTGTCGTCGACGTGATAGGGCCCGATGATGCGGGTGTGATCGCCGTCGAGCGGCTCGACCTTGATGACTTCCGCGCCCTGGTCGGCCAGCAGCATCGTGCAGTAGGGGCCGGCCAGCATCTGCGTGAGGTCGACGATGCGCACACCGTCGAGAGCGCCGAGGACCTCACTCATAGGAGCGCGCCACTCCAGTAGCGCTCATATGATGCGCCACTGAAGTGGCGCGCTCCCATGAACATCACTTGTCTCCCCAGTGACTGCGGCGCTTGATCAGGACGGTGCGCTCACCCTCGAAGATGTGCTTGTCGTCCTGGTTCACGCCGTAGTGCTTGAAGCGAACGATGCCGGCATCGTCCTGCTTCGCGTCCTTCTTCTCCAGCACTTCGGTGTAGCAGTAGAGCGTGTCGCCGTGATGGAGCGGCCCCTTGAGGCGGATCTTGTCCATGCCGAGCTCCATCAGCGCATTCTCCGCTGTGTCCTCGGCGGCGAGGCCGATGCACATGGAGATGGTGACACCGCCGAAGCCCAGGCGCTGGCCGTAGGGCGTCGACTGGGTCAGGTGCTCGTTGAAATGAGCCTCGGCCGTGTTCATGGTCACGTTGGTGATCCAGACCTGCTCCATCGGCTCGACGGTCTTGCCGCGGGCGTGCTTCATCACGTCGCCGACGGTGAAGTCCTCGAAGTAGTTGTGCGTGCCGGTGAGGGTGGAGACCTTGAGACTTGAAGCGGGCATCAGTTCCTCCCGCGGCCGAGCAGGCGGTCGGAGATGATGCGCTTCTGGATTTCCGAGGTGCCTTCGAAGATCTTGGTGAGGCGCGCGTCGCGCCAGTGGCGCTCGACCGCATGAAGCGTGGTGTAGCCCGCGCCGCCATGGATCTGCAGGCCTTCGCTGCACACCCGCTCGGCCATTTCCGAAGCGAACAGCTTGGCCATCGACGCTTCCTTGTCGCAGCGCTGGCCGGTGTCGATCTGTTCACAGACGAAGTAGTTGAGCTGGCGCGCCGCCTCGATCTGCGTCGCCATGTCGGCGATCTTGAAACGAATCGCCTGGAACTCCGAGATCGATTGACCGAACTGGCGGCGTTCGCCGGCGTAGCGCACCGAATCGTCGAGGGCGCCCTGGGCGAGGCCGATGGCGCGGGCTGCGGTGTGGGCACGCGCGGTCTCGAGACCGGCCGTTGCGTAATAAAAGGCCTGGCCTTCGTCGCCGATCATGTCCTCGGCCTTGACCCGGCAATTGTCGAACGCGAGTTCCCAGGTCTTCCAGCCGAAATAGCCGATCTTGGGAATAGGCGAGCCGCTGCAGCCCGGCATCAGCTCGCCCCGCTTCTTCTCGACGAAGAACATCGACAGGCCGAGGTGGCGCTTGCCCGGAGGCGCTTCGGACGTGCGCGCGATGATGATCATGAAGTCGGCGCCGTCGGCGAAGGTGCACCAGTACTTGTTGCCGCTGATCAGATAGCTGTCGCCGTCCTTCTTGGCGCGGCAGGAGATGTTGGAGATATCGGACCCCGCGTTAGGTTCCGACATTGAGAAGGCGCCGAGGAATTCACCCTTGGCCATGCGCGGCAGGTAACGCCGGCGCTGCTCCTCGCTCATCTTGTGCGAGCCGATCAGCAGATTGCCGCGGGCGATGATCGAGGCGACGCTCATCCAGCCGCGCGAGAGTTCTTCGGTGACGAGGCAGTATTCCGAGCAGCCGAGGCCCAGGCCGCCATATTCCTCGGGGATCAGGATGCCGAAATAGCCGAGCTCGGCCATCTTGTCGCGCAGATCCATCGGGATGTCGCCCTTTTCGGGGTCGAGCTTGTTGGCGACCGGCAACACTTCGTTCAGCGTGAACTCGCGCGCCTGCTCCTGGATCATGCGGCGTTCTTCGGTGAGGAAAGGCATTAGTTGGAATTCCTGAGACGGACGAGGTTGGTGCGCTTGAAGTCGATGACGAGCTCTTCGCGCTGATTGAAGCCCTTGCTGTGCCACGTGACGATGCCGAACCCCTTGTGGGAGTCCGAGACACGGCGGTCGAGCACGACCGATTCCGCGCGCAGCGAATCGCTGGGATAGACGGGCTGGTGATAGGTGAGTTCGTTGACGCCGAGGAACGGCCCGCCGCCCTCGCTCAGATCCTCGACCGTGAGGCCAAACACCGTCGTGAAGACCAGCAGGGGATTGGCCACGATGCCGGGATGGCCATGGGCCTGGGCGTAGGCCGCATTGTAGTAGTGCGGATTGAAGTGCAAGGTCAGCGTCGTGAAGAGCGTGCTCTCGGACTCGGTGATCGTGCGACCCCAATGGTGCCTGAACACGCGGCCGACTTCGAAATCCTCATAGCGATTGCCCTTGGGCACCAGCCGGGCGCGGGCCCTGAAATCCTCTGTCATTCCTACTCCTGTTTACGCCTCTCGCCCTGACGGGGAGAGGAATATGACTAATTCTTCGCCGACGCACGCACCAGTTCGCCGACATCGCCGAGGCTGTCGATGCGCTCGATCGCATCGTGCAGGCGACGCGCTCCCGCTGCGCCGAGCAGGGGAGTCACGAGGCTGTCGAACTTGGTCTCGATCGCCTGGCGCTGCTTCTCGAGGTCGGCCCACGGGATGCCGGAATCGTGGGTGACCTCGATGGTCGTGCCATCGTCGAGCTGGATCGCCATCTCGGCCAGCGAATGCGCCCAGTGCGGCTGGAACTCGATCGCCATCTTGTCGCGCAGCTGCTTGATGCGCGGCTCCTGGGTCACGGCCTCGTTGTAGGAGTCGAGGTTGGCGGTATCGACCCCGGTCAGCGCCATCGCCACGGTCTGGCGCAGCGAGAACTTGGCTTCGAGACCGGTCGTCGGATTGGAAATGTTGCAGACCTTGTCGGCACCGGAGTCGATGCGCAGCAGGATCTTCTGCACGCGCTCCGGCGGGAAATTGTTCTTCAGCCGGATTTCCTTGGCGCACTCGATGGGCGCGTGCGTCAGGTAGCAGGCCGCATGGTACTTGAAGAGGTTGTTGCGCAGGTGCCAGCCCGACGGCGGCTCGCCCAGCGCCGCCTCGGCGTTGAGATGGTCGCTCTGTGAGGAGGCGAAGCCCTGGTCGCATTCGAGGGAATCGCCACGGGCCGTGAAGCCCCTGGCGGCAAGGCGGGCCGCGCGCAGCCCGTGCTCGGAAGCGGTACCGGCATGCAGCGGCTTGCACATAGTGCCGAAGTTGGACTTGAGGCCGGCGGCCTGGGTGGCGGCGATGCCGAAGGCCACGGCGAGCTGGCGGTCGTCGAGGCCCAGCATGCGGCCGGCCGCGGCGGTGGCCGAGAAGGAACCGACCGTGCCGGTGACGTGGAAGCCCTTCTGGTAATGGCTGGGCGAGACGAGGCGGCCGACGCGCCCCGACGTCTCGTAGCCTGCGACGAAGCTCTCGATGAACACGCGGCCCGAGGCCTTCATCTGCTCGCCGAGCGCCAGCAGGGCGGGGACGACGGTGACCGTGGGATGGCCGCCCATCGAGAAGTTGACGTCGTCATAGTCCAGCGCATGACTGGCGGCGCCGTTGATCAGGGCGGCGGTAGAGGGCAGGACGGTCTCGGAGCGGCCGACCAGGGTCGCGGGACCTCTGGCGCCGTCCTCGAGCGCCTCGGCGATCAGGATGTTGGTGAGATCTTCCTGCGCCCCGGCGATGGTGACGGCGAACCAGTCGAGGAGGCACTGCTTGGTGCGCTCGACGAGATCGTCCGGCAGGTCCTGCCAGGCGAGGGCGGCGGCACGCTTGGCGATTTCGGCCGTGACCGGAACGACGGCAGCCATGTTTTCCTCCTGAATTTATGGTGCAAGTGTCGGCCACCAGCCGCCGCCTTGTCCACCATTCGGGCTTTCGCTCAACGATACGGCCCAGACACAACAAAGCCGCCCGGAGGCGGCTTTGTGCCGACTATCGGTGACCCCGTTACCGGCAGCACCAAGCCATTGCAGGAACGATCCTGGTGGCGGCAACTGCAGAGATCGCCGGCGTCGTGATGGTGTAGTTCACAGGATCACCTCCTTTCGATGTTGATGGGAGGAGGAGCCTCGCACGACGCGGGCGAGGCGTAAAGCTGCCTAGGGCTTCCTCGCGACGATGTGGAAGATGTGCCAGTGCTTGGCGTTGCCGCGCGGCGTGACGCCGTCGGTTTCCTCTTCCTCGAACATCTCGAGGTCCAGTTCCTGGAGCAGCCCAAGCGCCTCGTCGCGCGAGAGGAACGTCATGCCCGGTCGGTCGACCCAACTGTCGCGCGGGCCATACCATTGACCGGAGAAGCGCCCGCCCGAGGGCAGGGCCTCGCGGATTCGCTCCCAGGTTCGGCGGAAGTCTTCGGGCGCGCAGAGGGGCATCGCAAAGCTCGAATTGACGAGCTGGACGCCGAGCGGGATCGGCACCTCTTCGAGCCGGGCGTTGACGGGCGTGACGTCGCATCCGTCGGGCAGAGGTCTCGCCTGCAACTGGCGCAGCGCCTCGGGCTCTGCATCGACAGCGACGACGCGCCAGCCGCGGCGCAGTTCCTCGATCACGTCGCGACCGTCGCCGCATCCGAGATCGATGACGAGGGCGTCAGAAGGGGTAGTGCCGAACGCATCGAGCGCGGCGAGCAATGTCTTGCGCGGCGGACGGTCACGAAGTTGCTGGTAGTAGGCGGCCCATCCGGCCGATCGGTCGCTTTCCGTCATGCGCGTTCTCTCGGTCTCCCGCGCTTGTGGTAGCGCGCCTCGTGTGATCGTATCGCAACCCATAAATAAATGAATCAACGTTCCGGGAGGAATTCATGAAGAGGTTGGGAAGCCTTGTCTGGGCCATGGCGGTGGCCCTTGCGTTTTTGCCACTCGCCGCGCGGGCGGACCTCAACGCCCTGACCGAAGCCGCCAAGAAGGAAGGCGAGCTCACCTGGTACGTTGCCCACTACACGTCTGAAGGAGCGGAGGATCTGGGCCGCGGCTTCACCGAGATGTACGGCATCAAGGTCAACGTCGTGCGCACGACGGCGCAGGTTGCCTATCAGCGCCTGCTGCAGGACATCAAGAACAACCAGACCAATTGCGATGTCTTCTCGTCGACCGACCTCGGCCACTATGCCCGGCTGAAGGCGGAGGGTCGCTTCGACAAGTATGTGCCGGAGAACATGTCCAAGATCTCTCCGGTCTTTCAGAACTTCGATCCCGATGGCTTCTTTCAGACCACCGCGGCCGGCATGGTCGTGATCACCTACAACACCAACAAGGTGAAAGCCGAGGACGCCCCGAAGAAGTGGGAAGACCTGCTCGACATCAAGTGGAAGGGTAAGGTCTCGACCGGCCATCCGGGCTTCTCCGGCTATGTCGGCACGTGGGTGCTCTCGATGAAGAAGCTCTACGGCTGGCAGTACTTCGACAAGCTGGAGAAGAACAAGCCGCAGATCGGCCGCTCGATCAACGACACGGTGACCGCGTTGAATGCCGGCGAGCGTCAGGTGGCGGCGGGCTCCGACGGCTCGACCCTGTTCAGCGCGTCGCGCGGCAATCCGCTGGCGGTCGTTTATCCCAGCGACGGGTCGGTGCTGATCATCTCGCCCTCGGCGATCATGAAGGGCACCAAGCATCCGAACGCGGCCAAGCTGTTCATGGAATACCTCTATACGATCGAGGCCGCGAAGATCAGCGCCAAGCACTTCCTGATCCCGCTGCGTCCCGAAGTCCCGTCGCCTCCGGGTGCCAAGCCGATCAGCGAGATCAAGGTGATTCGGCCGACCGTGACGGAGGTCGAGAAGGGCATCCCCGAAGTGATCGAGCAGTGGCGCGACACGTTCGGCAACTGATCGACGCCTGAACATGTCGGTTACGGCTCCGACGATCGATACGATGCCGGTGCGCCCCGTGCGCGCCAGCCGGTTCGATTCGTCCTGGCTTCTGTGGATCGCGATCATCGCGGTCCTTCTGTTCCTGGTGGTGAGTCCGTTCGTCTACCTGGTCATCACCAGTTTCCAGGCGGAGCGCACCGGCGAATTCACCTTTGCCAACTACGCGACGGCCTATGGCAGGGCGCGCTATGTCGATGCGCTGGTCAATTCGCTGAAGCTCGGCGCCGTGTCCGCCCTGCTGGCCGGTCTCTTCGCCGTGCCGCTGGCCTGGGCTGTCGCGCGCACCAACATGCCGGGCCGCGGTCTCACGCGCATGCTGGTGCTGGCGACCTTCATCACGCCGCCCTACACCGGCGCCGTCGCCTGGATCCTGCTGGCCGGCCCGAACGCGGGCTGGCTGAACCGCTTCTACATGATGGCGACGGGGGCGGAGGCCGGTCCGTTCAACATCTACAGCTTCACCGGCCTCGCCGTCGTCATCGCGCTCTATTCGTTCCCCTACATCTTCATCTTCACGACCGCGGCGCTGGAGCTGGTGTCGTCGGAGATGGAGGATGCCGCCAACATCCTGGGCGCGGGACCGTGGCGGACCATGCGCAAGGTGACCCTGCCGCTCGCGCTGCCGGCCATCCTGGGCGGCATGATCATCTGCTTCCTGGAGGCGATCGCGCTGTTCGGCTCGCCCGCCCTGATCGCGATCCCGGCACGCTTCAACGTCGTCACGACGCAGCTTTTCCAGTTCTTCGGCAACCCCGTCCGGGTCGAGGTGGCGGCGGCCTATGCCATGCCGCTGCTGGGCGTCACCATTCTGCTGGTGCTGGTCCAACGGCTGATCGTAAGGCGCAAGGGTTTCGTGGCCCTGACCGGCAAGGGCGGCGAGCGGCGTCCGATCCTGCTCGGCCGCTGGCGCTGGGTGATGTTCGGCTATGCCATGTTCGTCGCCGCCCTGGCGGTGTTCCTGCCCTATATCTTCCTGATCCAGTCGGCCTTCGCCAAGGCGTGGGGCCGCGGGTTCCTGCTCGACAACATCACCATCGCGAACTTCCGCTTCATCCTGTTCGAGCATGCCACGGCCGCCCAGTCGGTCATCAACAGCTTCGTGTATGCGGGCATCAGTGCCACGGTAGCGGTGTTCCTGACGCTGGGCGTGGCCTACATCGTGGCGCGGCGATTGATCCCGTTCGGCGGCGTGCTGGGCTTCCTGTGTGTGGCGCCCTTCGTGATCCCCGGCGTCGTGCTGGCGATCGGCTTCTATGCGGCCTATGCGCCGCCGCCGCTGGCGCTCTATGGCACGGCGCTGATCATGATCCTGGCCTTCACCACGCGCTTCCTGCCGGTGGGCTACGTCAATGCCAGCGCCGCCATCAACAGCCTCAACCCCGAGATGGAGGAGGCGGTCCGTGTGCTCGGCGGCAGCCGTCTGACGGCATTACGTCGCGTCGTGGCGCCGCTGCTCAAGCGCAATATGATGGGCGCATGGCTTCTGATCTTCATCCCGGCGACGCGAGAGCTGTCGGCGGCGATCTTCCTCTATGGTCCCAACACCAAGGTGGCGTCCGTCATGATCTTCGACATGAGCGAGGAGGGGAACTTCGAACGCCTCGCCGCGCTCGCCCTGGTCTTGCAGGTGCTGACGCTGCCGCTCCTCTGGATCGGGCAAAAGGCCCTGGGCCGCGACTTCATGCTGAGGCGTAACGCGACATGAGCAAGCTCGTTTTGAAGAATGTCGCCAAGCGCTACGGCGCGTTCGAGGCGGTGGCCGATTTCTCGCTGGAGCTTGCCAAGGGCGAGTTCGTCTCCCTGCTGGGCCCGTCGGGCTGCGGCAAGACCACGACCCTGCGTATGATCGCGGGGTTCATGCCGCCGAGCAGCGGCAGCATCGAGATGGACGGCAAGCAGATTTCGTCCGCGTCGGGCGTGGTGCCGCCGGAGCATCGCCGCATGTCGATGATCTTCCAGAGCTATGCCATCTGGCCCAACATGACGGTGGGCGAGAATGTCGGCTTCGGCCTGCAGATCCGGAAACTGTCGCGCGCCGAGATCGACCGGCGGGTCGACAAGATCCTGGACGTCGTCCAGATGCGCAACCTCAAGGGCCGCTACCCGGCCGAACTGTCCGGTGGCCAGCAGCAGCGCGTCGCGCTGGCCCGCGCCATCGTCGTCGAACCCGAGGTGCTGCTGCTCGACGAGCCGCTGTCCAATCTCGACGCCAACCTGCGCGAGGAGATGCGATTCGAAATCCGCCGCCTGCACGACGAGTTCAAGATCACGACCGTCTACGTCACCCACGACCAGTCCGAGGCGATGGTGACGTCGGACCGGATCGTGGTCATGAACAAGGGCAAGGTCGAGCAGATCGACGCCCCGCATGTGCTCTACGGGCGCCCCAGGAGCCGCTTCGTGGCCGGGTTCATCGGCCGCACGAACTTCGTCGAGGGGACCTTGCAGGGGAGCGATGTGCGCTTCGACGGCTTCGGCGCGCCGGCCGCGGCGCTGGAAGGCGCGACCGGCGGCGGGAAGCTCCTCTATTCGTTGCGCCCCCAGGCGATCGGCCTTTCCCGCGATAAGCCGGCCGGGCCGGGCCTTGCCATCGAGGCCGAGATCGTCGACCGCTCCTATCTCGGCGAATACTGGGACTATCAGGTCCGTCCGCAGGGCGGCACGAAGCCGTTGCGCGTTTCGACATCCCCGACTGTCGTTTTCGAGGTCGGCAGCCGCGTCTGGCTGGAGATCGCGCCGTCCGCCATGGTACGGGTAGAGTAGTTCCAAACGTAGAGTGAGAGCATGACCGCAGGACCGCTAGCCCGTTTCAAAGTCCTCGACCTGACGCGCGTGCGCGCCGGTCCCACGGCTGTCCGCTACCTCGCCGACTGGGGCGCCGACTGCATCAAGGTCGAAATGCCGCCGTCGGCCGGCGAGATGGACATGGGCGGGCCGCGCCATGGGCCGGACTTCCAGAACCTGCATCGCAACAAGCGGTCGATCACGCTCAATCTCAAGGAGCCGGACGGCAAGGCCGTCTTCATGAAGCTGGTCGAGCAGGCCGACGTGGTGGTCGAGAACTACCGCGCCGACGTGAAATTCCGCCTGGGCATCGACTATGAGAGCCTGAAGAAGGTGAACCCGCGGATCGTCCTGGGATCGATCTCGGGCTTCGGCCAGGACGGGCCCTATGCCGAGCGCGCCGGCTTCGACCAGATCGCCCAGGGCATGGGCGGCCTGATGATGGTGACCGGCAATCCGGGCGAGGGCCCGATGCGCGCCGGTATAGCGGTGGCCGACGTGGGCGCGGGCCTGCATTGCGCCATCGGCATCCTGATCGCACTGCTGGAGCGCGAGACGTCGGGGCAGGGGCAGTGGGTGTCGAGCTCGCTTCTGCAGGCCATGATTTCGATGTGCGATTTCCAGGCGGCGCGCTGGACGATGTCGAAGGAAGTGCCCGGCCAGGCCGGCAACAACCATCCGACCTCGATTCCGACCGGCGTCTTCAAGACCAAGGACAGCTACATCAACATCGCGGCCTCGGGCGGCCACATCTACAAGCGCTTCTGCGAGGCCGTGAATTCGCCGGAACTCTATACCGACGACCGCTTCAGCACCGACAAGGCCCGCGCCAAGAACCGCGACGCGCTGAACGACGAGATCAACAAGCGGGTTGCGCAATACAGCAGCGCCGACCTCGTCGAGAAGCTCAACAAGGCCGGCGTGCCCGCCGGTCCGATCTACAAGATGGACGAGATGTTCGCCGATCCGCAGGTCAAGCACCTCAAGATGGCCCATCCCGTGCACTCGCCGAAGCTGGGCGACATCGAGCTGATCGGTCAGGCCATCACCATGAGCCGCACCCCCTTCGAGATGAAGACGGCGACTCCGGAGCAGGGCGAGCATACCGACGGCGTGCTCAAGGAGGCCGGGTTCGACGACGCGGCGATCGCCGACTTTCGCAAGCGGGGCGTGATCTGAGCATGATCAGCCCGACGCCGAACATGATCGCGGAGAAGGTGGGACCGGTCGGCCGGCTCGTCTTCAACAAGCCGCAGAAACACAACGCCACCTCGACCGACATGTGGGAGGCGATCCCGGTCATTCTCGACGAGTTCGAGAAGGACCCGGCGATCCGCGTCGTGGTGGTCACCGGCGCAGGCGACAAGGCCTTCGTCTCGGGTGCCGACATCTCGGAATTCGAGAAGGCGCGCAACACGCCCGAGCAGGTCGCCTACTACGACAAGATCGGCGAGGAGGCCAACCGGCGCCTTCACCGGTGCTCCAAGCCGACGATCGCGCGCATCCGCGGCTACTGCATCGGCGGCGGGCTGGCGGTGTCGCTGCTCTGCGACATCCGCATCGCCTCGGAGAACAGCCAGTTCGGCGTGCCCGCGGCGCGGCTCGGGCTGGGCTATCGCGCCAGCGGCCTGAAGATCCTGACCGATCTCGTGGGCCCGTCCCACGCCAAGGAGATCTTCTTCACCGCCCGGCACTTCAATGCCCAGGAAGCCTTCGGCATGGGCCTGGTCACGCGCGTCGTTCCCGATGCCGAGCTCGATTCCTTCGTCGACGACTACTGCCGCATGATCGGCGAGAATGCGCCGCTCACCATGCATGCCGCCAAGCGCACCATCGAGGAGTTGACGCGCCTCGACGGCGAGCCGGACTTCGCCCGCCTCAACGGGCTGGTGAAGCAGTGCTTCGATTCGGAAGACTATGTCGAGGGCCGCACGGCCTTCATGGAGAAGCGTAAACCGGTGTTCAAGGGACGCTGAACGGGGAGACGGCGATGACGGCGCTGACACAGGAGCAACGCGACGCGTTCTGGCGCGACGGGTATCTCATGGTGGAGGACGCCGTCACGCCGGCCCAACTCGCCGCCTTGAAGGGCGAGATCGAGGCGTGGGTCGAGCAGAGCAGGGCCCACACCACCCCATTCGGCCCGCCGACCGTCGATGGCCGACCGCGCTTCGACATGGGGGCGGAGCACAGTGCGGAGAAGCCCGCCCTGCGGCGGATCAACAATCCGTCCGACATTTCCGACGCCTATCGCGAGGTCATGCTCGACGCGCGCATGGTCGACATGGTGGCCGAGCTGATCGGGCCGGACGTGAAATTTCACCACTGCAAAATCAACCTTAAGCTGCCCGGGGCGCGCACCGAGGTGAACTACCATCAGGATTTCGCCTATACGCCGCACACCAACGACGACATCGTGACGGCGCTCTTGTTCCTCGACGATGTCGACGAGAGCAACGGCTGCCTCACCGTGGTGCCGGGCTCGCACAAGGGGCCGGTCCTGTCGCTGTTCGAGGGCGAGCGCTTCACCGGCGCGGTCGCGCCCGACGAGGAGAAGAAGGCGCTCGGCCAGTCGGTGCCCTGCCTCGGCAAGGCGGGCAGCGTCTGCCTGATGCACACGCGGCTGCTCCATGGCTCGGCGGCCAACGGCGCCGACAAGTCGCGCGGCCTCTACATCTGCGTCTACACCGCGGCCGATGCGGTGCCGATCGCGCGCAACCCGATGCCGAGCCTGAACGAGGGCCGCATCGTGCGCGGCCGGGAGGCCCGCTTCGCCCGTCTCAAGGAGGGCTTGGTGGAACTGCCCAAGCAGCCCAAGACCGCCTCGTTCTTCACGGTCCTCGGACAGGATTCCAAACAGGCAGCCGAGTGAGCGATCCTCTTCCAGCCATAACCGAAGCTGCGGCCACCGGCGAGATCGCCGATCTCTTTGCCGACATTCGAGCCACCGTCGGCGTCCGGGTGGTCAATCTCGTCTGGCGTCATCTCGCCACCATGGACGGTGCGCTGCCCTGGGCCTGGGCGGCGGTGAAGCCGCTCTATCTCGCCGGGCTGCCGGACGCCGCGATGGCGGCCTTCCATCGGACGATGGACATTCCAAGGCTGGCGTCTCTGGCGGGAGAGGAGCCGGCCAGCGTCGATGCCGTGCTAGCGAGCTACGACCATTCCAACACGATCAACCTGTTTGCCCTCGGCGCCCTGCGCGCCTGGCTGAACGATGCGGTGGCCCGCGACGGCAAGATCACGCCGGGTCCGCGCAAGGCCGCGCCCGACCTGGCCCTGCCCAAGCTGGCTTCCGAGGAAGACGTCGCCCCCGAAACCTGGGCACTGGTCCTGCGCCTCAACAAGTTCGGCGACGAGCCGCAGCCGTTGATCCTGGCCAGCATGTACCGCCACCTCGCTCATGCGCCGTCGTTCCTCGCAAGTGTCGAGACGGCGCTGGCCCCGGTCGCCGCAGACGGCTCGTTGCGCAGGGCCGTTCTCGACAACCGCCGGACGGCCGCCGCGCTTGCGGCCGACATTGCCCGCGCGATCTCGGCCGGGCGGCCGGCCCACGCCGTGGAAATCGAGAAGGCCGTTGGCCTGTTCGTCGACCACGCCATCGGCAAGATGGTCACGATCTGCCGCGCGATCCGCGTCGCGCGGGGCGTACCGCTCTAGCCTGTCGTCCTGAGCGCAGGGAAGGACCTTGCGGAACGACCAACTGACCCTGGGCGGGCGTGAGATCCTTTGCTTCGTTCAGGACGACAAGAGGCTACTCCGCGGCCTTACGCGCCGCCTGGCTGCGCGCCAGCCATTCGCCCATCGCCTGTTCCATCGTCATGAAGACGGCGCCGCCCTCGATCAGGCGTTGGATGAGGCGCTCCAGCATCATCATGCGGTGGCCGCGGCCGATGACGTGCGGGTGGAAGGTGTAGGTGAGGATGCCGAAGTCGGGCTGGACGCGCGTCATGTAGGTGAAGTCGTCGACGAAATTGTCGAGAACGTTTGTGGCGTTCATCAGGCCCTGCTGAACCGAGCCGTTGGGCAGGCGCATGTATTCGAAGTGCGGGAAGTCGTCGAGCGACCAGCTGATCGGCATCTCGAGCAGGGGCGTCTCGCGGCCGCGCACGAATGGCTTCATCAGCTCGGCGACGTCACCCTGGCGGGCGAAGTAGCAGTCGTAGTCATGGCCCATCATCGAGCTGTCGTACTGGATGCCATGCTTCAGCAAGAGCTCGATCGAATGCGGCGAGAGATCCCACGCCGGCGAGCGGTAGCCGCGGGCCGTCCGGCCGCTGATGCGCTTGATCGATTCGTTGCCGCGGACGATTTCCTCCTCTTCCTCCTCGCGTGAGAGGGTGACGGGCAGCCGGTGCGTCCAGCCGTGATGGGCGAGTTCATGGCCCGCTTCGACGTAGGGCGCCACGGCCTGGGGCGTGCTGTCGATCGTGTGACCGGGCGTGAAGAAGGTACCCTTGATGCCGTAGCGCTCCATCAGGGCGACGAGCCTCGGGATGACCACGATGTCGTACTCGCCGCGGGAGATCGCGGTCGGCGAGGTCATGCCGCGGGCGATGAAGCTCGAGAGATGGTCGTGGTCGAAGGTGAGGCAGACGATGTGGCGCGGCATGGCGACGGCTCCGGCAAGGGTTCGCATAAGCTTAGGCCGGTTTGTCGTGCACGCCCATCGCCCGATGATATCCTGCCCTTGATGGAGGTGAGCAATGGACGAAGCCGAACGCCTGCGCGCGATGGTCGATGCGGCCGAGCGCATCGTGGCCTTCACGGGGGCCGGTATCTCGACCGAGTCCGGCATCCCGGATTTCCGGTCACCCGGTGGGATCTGGACCCGCTACAAGCCGATCTACTTCGACGATTTCATGGCCTCCGACGAGATGCGCCGCGAGTCTTGGCGCCGCAAGTTCGCGACCGACGAGACCATGCTGAAGGCCGAGCCCAATGCCGGCCACCGCGCGCTCGCCAAGCTGGTGGAGCAGGGGCGGATGAGCGCCATCATCACCCAGAACATCGACGGGCTGCACCAGCGCTCGGGTGTGCCGGACTCCAGAATCATCGAGCTGCACGGCAATACGACCTACGCCACGTGCCTGGACTGCGGACATCGTCATGAACTCGCGCCGATCCGGAAGGCCTTCCTCGAGGAAGGCACACTGCCAATCTGTGAAAAATGCGAGGGGATCGTGAAGACGGCGACAATCTCCTTCGGCCAGGCGATGCCCGAGGTACCGATGCTGCGGGCCCAGGAGGAGACGCTGGCCTGCGACCTGTTCATCGTGTTGGGCAGTTCGCTGGTGGTCTATCCGGCCGCCGGGTTTCCGCAACTCGCGCGCCGCAATGGCGCCAAGTTCGTGATCGTCAATCGCGAGCCCACCGACCAGGACGAAGATGCCGACCTGGTCATTCACAAGGAGATCGGGCCGACCCTGAGTCGCGCCATCGGCGTGAATTGAACGCCGGTCGTTGCAGCACGAGGTTGGACGCGATTAAATCGTCGAGTAGGAGGAGATTCCAATGCGTATCAATCGCAGGACAGCGCTGCTGGGCGGCCTCGGCGCCGCCGCGTGGGGCGCTCTGCCTGCCGCGGCGCAGGATATCACCTTCTTCCGCATCGGCACCGGCGCCACCGCCGGCACCTACTTTCCGATCGGCGGACTGATCGCCAATGCCATCTCCAACCCGCCGGGGTCGCGCGCCTGTGCCGATGGCGGCTCGTGCGGCGTGCCGGGTCTGGTCGCGACCGCCGTGGCTTCCAACGGTTCGGTAGCCAACGCGACGGCCATTGCCGCCGGCAATCTGCAGTCCGGCTTCGTTCAGTCCGACGTGGCCTATTGGGCCTACAACGGGACCGGCATCTACGAGGGGCGCCCGAAGGCGGAAGGCCTGCGCGCGATCGCCAGCCTCTACCCGGAGAGCTTCCAGCTGGTGGCGCGCAAGGGCTCCGGCATCAAGACCGTGGCGGATCTCAAGGGCAAGCGCCTGTCGCTGGACGAGCCCGGTTCCGGGACTCTGGTCGACGCGCGGCTCATCCTGTCCGCCTACGGTCTCACCGAAAAGGACCTGAAAGCGGAGTACCTCAAGACGCAACAGGCCGCCGACAAGCTCAAGGACGGGACGCTCGACGCCTTCTTCAGCGTGAGTGGCTGGCCCAACGGGGCGATCTCCGAACTGGCGGCCACGACGGGCATCGACCTGGTCCCGATCGCCGGGCCGGAGGCCGAGGGTCTGCTGAAGAAGTTCAGCTTCTTCGCGAACGACGAAATTCC
The DNA here is from genome assembly GCF_965227665.1 of Reyranella sp. Lineage (GTDB taxonomy): Bacteria > Pseudomonadota > Alphaproteobacteria > Reyranellales > Reyranellaceae > Reyranella. The sequence goes on along the minus strand of NZ_OZ245767.1, from coordinate 622,542 downwards.
GGACGACGCCTACAAGAACGTCGCGGGCGTCAAGACCGTCAGCGTCACCGCGATCTGGGCGACCTCGATCAAGCAGCCGGAGGCGCTGATCTATGCCGTCACCTCCGCGCTCTGGAACGCCAACACCCGCAGGCTGCTGGATTCGGGCCACGCCAAGGGCAAGGCCATCAAGCTCGACACGGCGTTGCACGGCATTGCCATCCCGCTGCATCCGGGGGCGGAGAAATTTTACCAGGAAAAGGGCCTGATCAAATAAGCCTCGTCGAACAGGTCGGGCCGGGGAGGATGAGATGCGGCTGAAGGGCAAGTCCTGCGTCGTAACGGCGGCGGGGCAGGGTATTGGCGCGGCCACGGCGCGAGCGTTTGCACGCGAAGGGGCCCGGGTATGGGCGACCGACGTCGATGCCGCAAAGCTGGCGGCGCTCGACGGGGTCGAGGGCGTGACGACACGCACGCTCGACGTGCTCGACAAGGCCGCCATCGGCGGGCTCGCAGTGGAAACCGGCGCGGTCGACGTGCTCTTCAACTGCGCCGGGTTCGTCCATCACGGAACGGTGCTCGATGCCACGGACGAGCAGTGGCAGTTCGCCTTCGATCTCAACGTCCGCAGCATGTTCTGGACGATCCAGGCGTTCCTGCCGGGCATGCTGGCCCAGGGCTCCGGCTCGATCGTGAACATGTCCTCGGCCGCCTCCTCGGTGAAGGGCGCGGCGCTGCGCTTCGTCTATGGGACCACCAAGGCCGCCGTCATCGGGCTCACCAAATCGGTGGCGATCGACTACGTCTCCAAGGGCATCCGCTGCAACGCGATCTGCCCCGGCACCGTCCAGACCCCGTCGCTCGACGAGCGCATCTCGTCCCTGGGGGGCGGCGCCGACGCCCGGCAGTTCTTCCTGCAGCGCCAGCCGACCGGCAGGTTCGGCGCGGCCGAGGAGATTGCGGCGCTGGCAACCTATCTCGCCAGCGACGAATCCGCCTTCACCACCGGCACGGTCAACGTGATCGACGGCGGCTGGAGCGTCTGACGGTGAGCCCGGTCGGGGACATCGCTGCCATCGCCGCGCGGGCACCGGTCATCCCGGTCCTCACCATCGAGACGCCGGAGACGGCCGTGCCGCTGGCCCGGGCGCTGGTGCGCGGGGGCCTGCCGGTCCTCGAGATCACGCTCCGCACGGCAGTGGCGCTCGAGGCCCTGCGGATCATCGTTGACGAGGTGCCGGAGGCGATCGTCGGCGCAGGGACCGTGCTCGATGCGGTACAGCTCGATCAGGTGCAGCGTGCCGGCGCGCGCTTTGCCGTGAGCCCGGGCTGTACGGAAGCATTGGCCCGGGCGGCTCGGTCATCCGGCTTACCCTTCCTGCCGGGCGTCCAGACGGTGTCCGAAGCGATGACGCTGGCCGAGCACGGCTTCGAGATTCTCAAGTTTTTTCCGGCCGATGCCGCGGGCGGTTTGACCTGGATCAAGGCGGTCGGCGCGCCTCTCTCAGGGCTGCGGTTCTGTCCCACCGGCGGGGTCACGGCAGAGACGGCGCCGGCCTATCTGGCGCTCCCGAACGTTGCCTGCGTGGGCGGTTCCTGGGTGGCCCCGCGTGTCGCCGTGGCAACAGGTGACTGGCAAAGCGTCGAAAGACTGGCCGCCGCCGCCTCGACGCTCAAACGCCGCTAGCGGAAGCTGTGGAAAGGTGCTTCAAGAAAATCCTCAAGGAGCAACGGCTACCCGAATGAATAGGTTGTCGATCGCGGCGCTGGCGTTTTCGCTTGTGGTGAGCGGGGCTGCGCGAGCTGATTCCGTCATCATCCTGAATTCCGACGAGGCGTCCTACAGCATCCTCAGCCGTAGCGCCCGCACCGAGGTCGTGCGCCTGCCGGTCGGCCGGGAGCCCCACCATCTGATCCTGTCCCCGGACGGCAAGGAAGTGCTGATCGGGTCGACGGCGACCAACGAGCTGCTCAGCCTCGACATCAAGACCGGCGAGCGCAAGCGGGTCGTGAAGGACATCCTCGACCCCTACCATCTGGGATTCAGCCCCGACGGCAAGTGGTTCGTGACGGCCGCCTACCGGCTCGACCATGTCGACATCTACCATGCCGATGGGTTTCGCCTTGCCGGGCGCATATTCATCGACGGCCTGCCGAGCCACATCGCCTTCGATACCGAGTCCAAGACCGTCTTCGTGACCCTGCAGCAGAGCGGGCGGGTCGCGGCCTTCGACCTGGCGACCCAGACGCTCAAGTGGAACATGCCGGTCGGCAATGCGCCGGCGGGTATCGTGATGCTGCCGGACGACAAGCGCCTGCTGGTCGCGCTGACCGGCGAGGACCGGATCGTGACCGTCGATCCCAAGGACGGTGCGGTGAAGGGCAGCCTCCAGACCGGCAAGGGCGCTCACAATTTCTTTCCCAAGGGCGATGGCCGCCACTACTTCCTCAGCAATCGCGTCGAGGGCCTGGTTACCCTGATCGACACCAAGGACGAGCCGAAGGTGGTCGCCAGCGTCCGCATCCCGGGCGGGCCCGACTGCATGGACATCACGCCCGATGGGCGCGAACTCTGGGTGACCCAGCGCTTCCTGCGCCGCGTCGCCATCGTCGACATCGATACGATGAAGGTTGTCGGAAGCGTCCCGGTAGGCAAGTCACCGCATGGTGTCTTCATGTTGAAGTCCACGGCGACCGTCACCGCCGGCGCCGGCCTGCCGGTGCGTGCGGCGTCGACGGCGGGCGACCGCAAGTAGGCGCGCCATGCGCGACCTGATCGACCTCTGGGTCGGCGTCCAGGCCTGGCTGTTCGAGACTCTCGTCAGTCCAGTCCTTTTCCATTTCGGGCTCATGGCCTGGTACGAGCCCGGCTACAGTGCCGTGGAGTTCGTCATGCTCGGCGTCGTCCAGATCGCGGTGATCGCGATCGGCATGCGCTTCTTCGAGCGCCGCTGGCCGCTCGAGAAGCCGGGACCCGACGATAGCCTCATCATGGTCGATCGCGTCTACACGGTCCTGAACAAGCTCGGCGTGATCCCGCTCGCCATCTTCATCCTGACCTACCCGCTGGTTCAGGAGATCGAGCTGGCGGTGCGGAGCTGGGGCTACATGCCGCCACGTCTCGAGAGGCTGCTGCCCTGGATCGGCGACAATGCCCTGATCTCGTTCCTCGTCTACTTTATCCTCTACGACTTCGCGGCCTACTGGCTGCACCGCGGGCAGCACGCCTTCGGATGGTGGTGGGCGCTGCACAGCCTGCATCACAGCCAGCGCCGCATGACGGTGTGGACGGACGACCGCAATCACGTGATCGACGACCTGCTGATCACCCTGGCGCTGGTCCTGTTCTCCCAGTTCGTGGGCGTGCAGCCCGGCGAATATGTCGTGATCCTGATGGTCGGCCGGCTGGTCGAAAGCTGGTCGCACGCCAACGTCGACATGTCGTTCGGCTGGCTCGGCGAGCGGCTGCTGGTCGGTCCGCGCTTCCACCGCCTGCATCACGCCCTGTCGACCCCTGCCGAACGGCATATCCAGGACCACAACTTCGCGCCGGTGTTTCCGATCTGGGACATCCTGTTCGGCACGGCGATCTATGACGAGAAGATCCGGCCGACGGGCGTCGACGATGCGGCCGTCGATGCCGACAACGGCCGCGGCTGGATCGTTCAGCAGGCAACCGTGTTCGGCCGGTTCCTGCGGGCCTTGATGCCAAGGTTCAGGCGGCGCGCCTCAGTGCCGTGAGCACGTCGGCCGCGCGCGGCATGGGCGTCACGGCGCCGTAGCCGGTGGTCGACAGAGCCGCTGCGACATTGGCATAGCGCGCTGCCGTTTCCGGATCGTCGCCGGCCAGCAGGCGTGTGAGGAACGCCCCGTCGAACGTGTCGCCGGCGCCCGTCGCATCCACGGGCTCGACCTTGTGGGGGGCAATGCGGGTCTGCCGCTCGCGGGTGGCGATCAGCGATCCTTCCGCTCCCATCTTCAGCGCGACCAGCGGCGCGCCTAGGTTGAGATAGAAGTCGGCGATCGCCTCGGGTTCCTTCAGGCCGGTGAGCTGTTGGGAATCGTCGAGACTGGGCAGGGCGATGTCGCAGCGCGCGATGGTGGCATCGATGACCTTGCGCGCCACGTCGAGCTCCCAGAGCCGCAGTCGAAGATTGGTATCGTAGGACACCTTCACGCCGGCCTTGCGGGCGATTTCGATGGCGGCGTCGCAGGTCTCGCGGGCGGTGTCGCTGATCGCCTGGCCGATCGCGGAGAGATGGAAGACCCTGGCGCCCGCGATGTAGTCGGCGGGCAGCATATCGGGCGTCATCAGAGAGGCGGCAGAGTTCTTGCGCAGATAGTCGAACTTGTGGCCCGCGGCGGAATGGGTGACGAAGCTGACGCCGGTCGCGGCGGTCGGATGCCGCGTGACCCTCGACGCATCGACGCCCTCGCTCTTCCAGAGGTCGAGAAATGCGTCGCCCATCCAGTCCTGGCCAACGCTCGTCAGGTAGCCGGCCGAGGCGCCTTGACGGGCCGCCGCGATGGCCACGTTCTGGGAGTCGCCACCGAAGCCCTGCAGCCAGGTGCGTCCGTCGCCTTCTCTCGGGCGGTTGAATTCGATCAGGGGTTCGCCGAGGCAGACTATGTCCGGAGAGCTGGTCATGGCCCAAGGGTCACACGAGAGCGGCCGGACCTCAAGCGATGCGCTGGACTTCCGGCGCGCCTTCTCCCAGGGTTGTATCAACGAAGCTGGAGGGATGGATGGCGAGCAACAAGAACGGGAAGGGGACGAAGCGTCCCTTGCGCAGCCGCGAATGGTTCGATGCCAAGGGCGACCCGACCATGGCCGCCCTCTACCTCGAACGGTACATGAACTTCGGCCTCACTTTGGCCGAGCTTCGCAGCGGCCGGCCGATCATCGGCATCGCCCAGACGGGCAGCGACCTCTCGCCCTGCAACCGGCATCATCTCGACCTGGCGACGCGCGTGCGCGACGGCATCCGCGACGCCGGCGGCATTCCCATCGAGTTTCCGGTCCATCCGATCCAGGAGACGGGCAAGCGCCCGACGGCGGCACTCGATCGCAACCTCGCCTATCTCAGCCTCGTGGAATGCCTCTACGGCTACTTCTTCGACGGCGTCGTGCTGACGACCGGGTGCGACAAGACCACGCCCGCGATGATCATGGGCGCTGCCACCGTCGACATTCCGGCGATCGTGCTGTCGGGTGGGCCGATGCTCGACGGGCATTTCGCCGGCGGCCTCGCAGGCTCCGGCACCATCGTCTGGTACGCGCGCCAGGAGCTGGCGGCCGGCCGCATCGACATGGAGAAGTTTATCGAGATGGTGGCGTCGAGCGCCCCCAGCGTCGGCCATTGCAACACGATGGGAACGGCGCTTTCCATGAACAGCATGGCCGAGGCGCTCGGCATGTCGCTGCCCGGCTGTGCAGCCATTCCCGGCCCGTACAAGGAACGCGGGCAGATGGCCTACGAGACCGGCAAGCGCATCGTCGACATGGTGTGGGAGGACCTGAAGCCTTCCGACATCCTCACGCGCAAGGCGTTCGAGAACGCGATCGTGGCGGCGAGCGCGCTCGGCGCGTCGACCAACTGCCCGCCGCACGTCAATGCCATCGCGCGCCATATCGGCGTGACGCTCGACAACGAGGATTGGGACCGCGTCGGCTACGACATCCCGCTGCTGGTGAACTGCATGCCTGCCGGCAAGTATCTCGGCGAGGCCTTCCACCGCGCGGGCGGGGTGCCGACCGTGATGAAAGAACTCCTGGACCGCCGGAAGATCCACGGCGACGTGATGACGGTGTCGGGCAAGACCATGGCCCAGAACCTGCGCCACGCTCCGAAGGCCGATGGCGAGGTGATCAAGACCTACGACAAGCCGATGCTGAACCAGGCGGGCTTTGCCGTGCTGGGCGGAAACCTGTTCGACTCGGCCATCATGAAGACCTCGGTCATCTCGCAAGAATTCCGCGAGAAGTATCTCGAGCGCAAGGGCGACCCTGACGCCTTCGAAGGCACGGCCATCGTCTTCGAGGGACCGGAGGACTATCACCACCGCATCAACGATCCCAAGCTGCCGATCGACGAGAACAGCATCCTGGTGATCCGCAATGCCGGCCCGGTCGGCTATCCCGGCGCCGCCGAGGTCGTGAACATGCTGCCGCCGGACCGGCTGGTGAAGGGCGGGGTCCTGCTGCTGCCCTGCATCGGCGACGGCCGGCAGAGCGGCACCTCAGCCAGCCCCTCGATCCTGAATGCGTCGCCGGAGGCCGCTGTGGGCGGGGGGCTCGCCTTGCTGCAGACCGGCGACAGGGTGCGGGTCGACATCGGCAAGCGTACCGCCAATATCCTGATCACGGCCAAAGAGCTCGCGAAACGGAAGAAGGCCTGGAAGCCGGACGTGGTCCCGAGCCAGACGCCCTGGCAGGAATTGCAGCGCAAGTTCGTCGGTCAACTGGCCAGCGGCGCGTGCCTGGATTTCGCGGTGAACTATCAGAAGATCGCCAAGACCAAGGGGGTGCCCCGGCACTCCCACTGAGCGGCGCGCCTCAGCGGAAGAGGCGCTGCTCGACCGAGACCGGCAGATCTGCCCGGTTGATGAGGATGATCGCCCAGGGCGAAGTCGGCTGGCCCACGGGCCGCGCGACTGGCGGCGGCGGTGCCAGCGAGGCGCCCGCACCGGGCGCGGCAAAGCCGGCCGCGCCTGGGGGAAGCCCCGAGGGCGCGCTCATCACGGGACCTCCCGCCACGGGACGAGGGCCCGCGCCACGCTGGGCCATCATCATCTCGGCGGGCATGCGCTCCTCGAAGACCACGACGATCCGATCGCGGCGACGCGCCGTCGACAGGATGTTCACGGCGTATCCTTCGCCGCCACGACGCCCCAGGAAAATTCCCACGGCGTTCATCCGGCCGGCCTCGAACATGTCCGGCGCCGGCGTGCCGACCCGGCTCCACAGACTACGCCACTCGGCGACCGTCGTGGCGACCACATGTTCAGGTTGTCTCGTGACCGCAGCCGCACCCTGCCAGTGACGCGCCTCAACGCTCTGCGCGAAGACCGGAGGAATCACCAACAAGCCGGTCAGGGCTGTGCCCATGAACAGCATTTGCCGACGCGGCAAAGGCTGGAGGGAAGGGGCGACCGGCTTGTTACTGGACTGCACGATTGGTCTCTCGGGGACCCGGAAATTGCTTGTTCTTGGGAGCCTCAAAACACCATGACACTTTGGCTCAATTGAGGCCGGAGACCCAGCAGACGCGGCCACATTGGGCCCTCTGCCGCCTGCTCCTGCTCAATCGCGCGGGCATGTTGCAGGAAAGCCACAGGTCGGCAGGGGCCGCGCATCTACCGGCCGCTAGCTTCGCTTGGCCTTGTCGGCGGCGTTGGTCGACTGGATCTGTTCGCGAATGCGAACCCAGTCCTGCTCGCTGTAGGACATCATGTGGGAGAAGGTGCCGTTGCCCATGATGCCCATGGCGCCGTCGATCGCGATGACCTCGCCGTTGATGTACTCGACCTCTTCGCTCATCAGGAAGGCTGCCATGTTGGCGAGTTCGCTGGGACGGCCGACGCGGCCCATCGGATTGCGGGTGTTGTAGCGCGCGTCGTTGCTTTCCTGGCTCGGGTTGAGGCGGGCCCACGCTCCCTCGGTCGGAAAGGGGCCGGGCGCGATCGCGTTGAGGCGGATGCCATGGCGGGCCCACTCGACGGCGAGGCTCTGGGTCATGACGGCGACGCCGGCCTTCGACATGGCGGACGGCACGACGAAGGGACTGCCGGTCCAAACCCAGGTCGTGAGGATGCTGAGGACGCTCGCCTTGCGCTGCTCCGCGATCCAGCGCTTGCCGCAGGCATTGGTCATGTAGAACGTGCCGTGCAGCACGATGTTGGCAATCGCGTCGAAGGCGCGGGGGCTCAGGTCCTTGGTCTGCGAGATGAAGTTGCCGGCGGCATTGTTCACCAGCCCGTCGAGGGGGCCGGTGGCCCAGATCTGTTCGATCATCTCCTCGACGGCGCTCGCGACGCGGATGTCGACGGCGTGAAAGTCGACCCGGCGGCCGGGATACTTTTCCATCACTTGCTTGGCCGTCTCTTCGAGGATGCCGCCACGGCGGCCGCAGATCACACAGTCTGCACCCAGCTCGACGAACTTCTCCATCATCATCCGGCCGAGGCCGGTGCCGCCGCCGGTGACGAGGAAGCGCTTTCCCTTGAAAAGATCTGGCTTGAACATGTGTCGGTCCTCCCGTGAATGCTTCAGGCGATTCGTCTAGCGTGAGGTTGTAATCCCCGACAAGGACTGTTGCTTCTAGCGCGCAGGATGGTTACCATTTCTGCATAACAACACGGGATCGTTGAATGACGACCCATCCGGGAGAGACGAGCGGGGACGTTGGTACGGTTGAGCTGCGTGGTAAGGTAAAGTGGTTCAACGCTGTCAAAGGGTACGGATTTCTTGCCCTGGACATCGATAACAGCGACGCGTTCCTGCATGTAACGACACTGCGGCAGTCCGGGCATGAAGACCTCAAGCCCGGTGCAACTGTCACTTGCGCAGGTGTCCGCGGCCCGAAAGGGTGGCAGGTGATGAAGGTGATCGACGTCGACCAGTCGACGGCGATTCCAAAGGTCACGAGGCCATCGCCCGTTCCTGACGGGATCGAGATGAGCGACTACATCACTGCGCTGGTGAAATGGTACAATAACGAGCGCGGCTACGGGTTCGTGACTCGCGAGACGGCCGAGGGCGACATCTTCGTGCACGCCGCTGTTTTACGGCGGCACGGATTGGATTCGCTGGCGCCGGGCCAGAAAGTGATGATCCGGATCGCCGAAGGCCAGAAGGGCCTGCAGGTCGTCGAGATCCGCGGCGACTGAGGATCTTCGCTATTTGATCTCCCGAACATAGCTGTCGAGCGGCGGTGCCTGCTTGATCAGGCCGCGCTTCACGAGGAAATCCGCGAAGGCGACATAGCGCGGCCGATCGAGCGCGGACGGATCGGCTGCGAGCAGGGGGACCGTATCCTTCCACGCCAGCCGGTTGAGATCGTTGTCGAGATCCTTGCCGTACTTGGAGAAGCTCGCCCAGGCTTCGGCCGGGTTCGCCGTCAGCCAGGCAGTGGCCTCGGCAAGGGCGGTCAGCAGTTTCTTCGTGCGGGCGGCATCGACGGTCTCGCGCTTGGCCAGGATGACGAGTTCGTCGTAGGTCGGCACGCCGTGCTTCTCGACCAGCCAGATCCGGCCCTTCGCCTTGTTGAGCTCGAGGTCGTTCAGCTCGAAGTTGCGGAAGGCGCCGATCACCCCGTCGACCTGCTTGCTCATGAGCGCCGTGGTGAGGGCGAAGTTCACGTTCACCAGGGTGACGTCCTTCAGCGTCAGGCCGGCGCTCTCCAGCATCGCGCCCAGGACGGCCTCCTCGAAGCCGGAGACGGAGAAGCCGATCCTGCGGCCCTTGAAGTCCGCGATGGTCTTCACGGGCGAGTCTTCCAGGGCCACCAGAGAGTTTAGCGGCTGCGCCACGAGCACGCCGACCCGCACCAGCGGCAGGCCTTCTGCGGCCAGCATCTGCAGCGTCGGCTGATAGGACAGCGCGTAGTCGGCCTGGCCGGCCGCGACCAGCTTGGGCGGAGCGTTGGGATCGGCCGGCGCGATCAGCTCGACATCCAGGCCCTGCTTCCCGAACAGGCCGCGCTGCTTGGCGATGACCAGCGCGGCGTGGTCGGGATTGACGAACCAGTCGAGCAGGATGCGGACCTTGTCCTGCGCGGCGGCCGGAAGGGCCAGGCAACAGAGCGCCAGAATGGCGATCAAGCGGGTCATCGTTTGCATCATCAGTCTCCTTGAGGGGGGTGCCAGGGCACGAGGCGCCGCGCGAGCCGGTCCGCCGCGGTGTAGAGCGCGAGCCCGAGCAGGCAGAGGATGGTGAGCGCCGCGAAGGCGAGGGGTGTCTGCCCCCGAGCCAGCGACTGGGTCATCAGGAAGCCGAGCCCGGCGCTGGCGCCGACCCATTCGCCGATTACCGCCCCAATCGGTGCGACGGCCGCGGCGATGCGCACGCCGGAGGCAAAGGCAGGCAGGGCCGCCGGCAATCTGATCTGCAGCAGCACGGCGCGCGACGGCGCGTCCATCGTTCGGGCGAGTTCGAGCCAGCCTGGATCCGTGCGGCGCAGCCCGTCGTAGAGGCTGCTCACCACCGGGAAGAAGATGATGAGTGCCGCCATCGCGACTTTGGAAGCCATGCCGTAGCCGAGCCAGACGACGAGAAGGGGCGCGATGGCGATCACGGGGATGGCCTGCGAGACGATTACCAGCGGCAAGGCCCAGCGGCGCCAGGCGGCCGACGCCGCGAAGACGACGGCCAGCGCCGCGCCGAGCGCGAGTCCCAGCGCCAGGCCCAGGACCATTTCGCTGGCCGTCCAGGCGGCCTGTTCCATGAGGAGGTCGAACCGTTCGGCCAGCACAACGGCGACGCGCGAGGGTGGTGGCAGGATGTAGGGTGGCAACCCGGTCAGCCACACGAGCGCTTCCCAAGCGGCGATCAGGCCCAGCGCGGTGATGAGGGGCCTCACGCTCCGCTCCTCAGGTCGCCGATCAGACGTGCCTGGAGCGAGAGAAGGGTCGCGTCGCCCGGGTCGCGGGGCACGGCGCCGGGTGGGGCGATGACCGGCCCCACGGCGAACGGGTGGCCCGACAGGATGCGAATCTCGTGGCCGAGACGTAGCGCCTCCAACGGATCGTGGGTCACCAGCACGACCGTCCGGTTCTGCAGCAGGCGTGCCGCCAGGTCCTGAAGGTCGAGGCGCGTCACCGCGTCGAGATGGCCGAACGGTTCGTCCATCAGGACGATCTGCCGATCCTCGCACAGAGTGCGGGCGAGCGCCGCCCGCTGCCGCATGCCGCCCGACAGGGCTTGCGGCAGATCCTGCATCCGGTCGCCCAGTCCCACTTCGGTGAGCAGCGAACGAGCCCGCGGTTCGGCCGCCCGGCGCGCCACTGCGTCGCGGCGCAGCCGATATCCCAGCAGGACGTTCTCCAGCACGCTGAGCCAGGGCAGCAGAAGGTCGCGCTGGGCCATGTAGGCGACGGGTCCGGCGGCCTGACTGCCCGGCAGCAGGCCGGCGAGATGGCGCAGGAGGGACGTCTTGCCGACACCGCTGCGGCCCAGCAGGCAGGTCGTGCGGCCGCCGGGAAAATCGAGGGACAGGTCCTCGGCCACGACATGGCCGTCGAGGACGATATGTGCCGAACGCACCAAAAGAGCAGGCGAAGACGTCAAAGAAGCCACCAGTCCCTACGCCGGCATTAACCGGATCAGGTTCGGGGTCGTCCTTCCGGACCTCTCAGCCGCCAGGCGGCTCCCCCCGATGAGCGGCGGCCACTATGGTTACGTGCCCCTGTTCACGCAAGCGCCTTCGGTTTGACGAATTCGCTGTCCACGCTCTATCCATGGCCATGGTTCAAGCACTCTCCAAGCCGCCGCTCGGCCGGCGCCTCTTTCTCGCAGCGCCTCTCATCCTGGCGGGCGGTACCGCGTGGGCGCAGCAGGGCAACAACGACTTCCACTTCAAGCGCTCGTCGCTGGTGGTGGTTTCCGGCGGTCGCGAGATCAAGTTCGACGTCGAGCTGGCGCTCGACGATACCCAGCGGGCCCGCGGTCTGATGTTCCGCGAGAAGCTCGGCCCCTACGAGGGCATGCTGTTCGATTTCTACAAGGACGCGCCGGTCAGCTTCTGGATGAAGAACACCCTGATCCCGCTCGACATGGTGTTCATCGCCGGCGACGGTACGATCAAGTCGATCCATGCCAACGCCGTGCCGCATTCGACAGAGACCATCCCCAGCCAGTTCCCGGTGCGGGCGGTCCTCGAGATCAACGGCGGCAGCGCGAAGCTCTTGGGCATCAAGCCGGGCGACAAGGTCCTCCACCCGATCTTCGGCAACGCCTAGCGCTTCAGCGCGCAGGTCATCCCGTCGCCCACGGCAAAGAGGGCCAGGTCGATCCGCCGGTCGGCCTTGAGCTTGGCATTGAGCGCGCGGAGCGCCTGGGTGTCGCGATCGACTTCGGCCGGGTCGGCAACCGCGCCGCCCCACAGGACATTGTCGATCAGCACGAGGCCACCGCGGCGGACCAGCTTGAGGCAGCGCTCGTAGTAGGCGTCGTAATCGTCCTTGTTGGCGTCGATGAACGCCAGATCGAGCTGTTCAGTCAGGCCCTGGGCCAGCAGCCAGTCGAGCGTCGCGAGCGCGGGGCCGATCGTGAGTTCGATGCGGCTCTCGACTCCGGCCTCCCGCCAGTAGCGGCGCGCGACCTTGGTGTAGTCGGGGCTGACGTCGCAGCACCAGAGCTTGCCGTCATCCGGCAACGCCGCAGCGATGCACAGGGAGGAATAGCCCGTAAAGGTGCCGACCTCGACGGCACGCCGGGCGCCGATCGCCCGTGCCAGCAGTTCGATCTGCTGGCCCTGGTGGGCGGAGATCTGCATGCCCGCGCGCGGCAGTTTTGCCGTCTCCTCGCGTAGCCGGCGACGCAGCGGCGGTTCGCGCAGCCAGTTGGCGTCGACATAATCGACGATCGTGCCGTCGATCTTCGGCCAGCTCTTCATGCTCTCTCCTGTTGGCTCGGTACGTTCGCCTCGCTAGGGTCGCGTCCCTGTAATGGCGGGTTTGGGAGTGGGTATGTCGGATATCGAGATCGCACGGCGCGCAATCAAGAAGCCCATGAACGATGTCGCCGCACGGCTCGGCATCCCGGAAGACGCGCTGGAGCCCTATGGCCGCGACAAGGCAAAGCTCGATGGCGCCTACGTGAAGTCGCTTTCCGGCCGCGCGCCGGGACACCTGATCCTGGTGACCGCGATCAATCCCACCAAGGCCGGCGAGGGCAAGACCACAACGACGATCGGGCTGGGCGACGCGCTCAGCCGCCTCGGCAAGAAGACCGCCATTGCACTGCGCGAGCCGAGCCTCGGACCATGCTTCGGGCAGAAGGGTGGGGCTACCGGCGGCGGCCAGGCCCAGATCGTGCCGATGGCCGACATCAACCTGCATTTCACCGGCGACTTTCACGCGATCACGACGGCGCACAATCTGCTGGCCGCGATGCTCGACAATCACATCTACTGGGGCAATGCGCTGGGCATCGATGCCCGCCGCGTGTTCTGGCCGCGCGTCCTGGACATGAACGACCGCGCGCTGCGCGACATGGTCGCGAGCCTGGGGGGTGTCGCCAACGGCTTTCCGCGCCAGACGCGTTTCGACATCACGACCGCGTCGGAGGTCATGGCCATCCTCTGCCTCGCCACCGATCTCGAGGATCTGGAGCAGCGACTGGCGCGGATCGTCGTGGCCGAGACGCGTGAGGGCAAACCGGTGACGGCGGGCGACCTCAAGGCGGCGGGCGCGATGGCGGCCGTGCTGAAGGATGCGGCCAAGCCAAACCTCGTGCAGACGCTGGAGAACAATCCGGTGCTGATTCACGGCGGTCCCTTCGCCAACATCGCGCACGGCTGCAACTCGGTGATCGCCACCCGCGCCGCCCTCGCGCTGGGCGACTATGTCGTTACTGAAGCAGGCTTCGGCGCCGATCTTGGCGCCGAGAAGTTCCTAGACATCAAGTGCCGCCAGGCTGGACTGAAGCCCGAACTGGCGGTGGTCGTCGCCACCGTGCGCGCGCTCAAGCTGCACGGTGGAGCCGACGAGAAGGCGCTGGCGAAGGAAGATGTCTTCGCGGTCGAGAAGGGGCTTCCCAACCTGCTGCGACATGTCGAGAACCTGCGCAAGTTCGGCCTGCCCGTGCTGGTCGCCATCAATCGCTTCCTGACCGACACGCCCGCAGAGCTGGAGATGATCGAGGCTCAGTGCGCCGCGGCGGGCGCCAAGGCCTATCTCTGCGAGCACTGGGCCAAGGGCGGCGCCGGCGCCGAAGAGCTGGCGAAGGCGGTCGTGGCGACGCTCGACGAAGGCAAGGCGGCGTTCAAGCCGCTCTATCCCGACGACCTGCCGCTGGCGCAGAAGATCGAGACCATCGCCCGCGAGATCTATCGCGCGTCGGGCGTGGCGATCGCCGGGCCGGCCCTGCGGCGTCTGAAGGCGCTGGAGGCGGCAGGCTACGGCAAGTTGCCCATCTGCATCGCCAAGACGCAGTACAGCTTCGCTGCCGATCCGGAACTGCGCGGCGCCCCGACCGGCCATACCCTGCCCATACGCGAAGTGCGCCTGTCAGCCGGTGCCGGCTTCGTAGTGGCAATGGCGGGCGAGATCATGAGCATGCCGGGACTGCCGCGCGTGCCGGCGGCGGAGAACATCCGATTGACGGCGGACGGCCAGGTGGACGGGATCTTCTGAGCCATGCGGACCTATTCGTTCGTCACCGTCGACGTGTTCACCACCACCCGGTTCGGCGGCAATCCGCTTGCGGTCTTCCCGGATGCGACCGGCATGAGCGATGCGGAGATGCAGTCGCTCGCGGCCGAGTTCAACTTGAGCGAGACGACCTTCGTGCTGCCGCCGGATGATCCGGCGCACACGGCGCGGGTGCGCATCTTCACGCGCACGCGTGAGATGCCGTTCGCCGGCCATCCCAATGTCGGCACCGCCTATGTGCTGGCACAGCAGGGCAGGGACCGGGACGGCAAGCTCCTGTTCGAGGAACTGGCCGGCCTCGTCGAAATCGACGTCGAGCGCGATGCGTCTGGGGTGCCGATCGGAGCAACCATCGCGGCCCCGCAGCCGCTCTCGCTGGGCCCGGAGCTGCCGGTCGAGACCATTGCCGCCTGCGCATCGCTGACGCCCGCGGACATTCGCGCCGGCGCGCACAGGCCGGTGGGTGCGTCGCTCGGCAATCCCTTCGTCATTGCGGAGGTCGAACCGTCGGCGCTTACGCGCGCGACACCGGATTTCCCGTCGTTTCGGCAGACCGTTGAGCAGACGCCTGCCCTGAACGACCGCCTCGGATTGTATCTCTATGCCCATGCCGGGCAGGGAAGTGTTCAGGCCCGCATGTTCGCGCCCCTGGGCGGCACGATCGAAGACCCCGCGACCGGTAGCGCGGCGGGGCCGCTCGGCGCGCTGCTCCTGTCGCTGTCCGACGCACCCGAGCTCCATCTCGACATCCACCAGGGCGTCGTCATGGGGCGGCCGAGCCTGCTGCGCGTCGTGGCGCGGCGGGGTGCCGACGGCATTCGGGCCACGATTGCCGGCCAGTGCGTGCCGGTGCTCCGCGGCGAGGCCCAGCTCTGAGCTAGTGGGGCCGGAAGGCGTGCCGTTTCAGGTCGGCGAGCGGCACGACGTGGAGGGTGACGGCGTGGGTCGCCTCCAGCACGACCTGCGGCGCGACGTCTGCCTCAAAGGCCTCCTTCCAGCGGCTGGCGCACAGGCACCAGCGGTCTCCGGGTTTCAGGCCCGGGAAACCGTATTGCGGCATCGGCGTGCTGAGATCGTTGCCGCGCGATCGGGAAAACACGAGAAACTCGGCGGTCAGGACAACGCAAACCGTGTGCAGGCCGATATCCTCGGCACCGGTATTGCAGCAGCCATCGCAATAGAAGCCGGTGACCGGCTGGGTGGAACAGGGTTCCAACACCCCGCCCAGGACGTTTATGGACGGGGCGCGGCGGTCGGGGCGGCCCTGCTCGGGCGTCTGATCGAACATGGATCTATCGTAGCATCTGGAAATTGAGCTTTCGAGGCGGCGGGGCCGCTGGTAGAAACCCTCGCGTCAAAGCGGTGTATGGGCGGGGCGTAGCGCAGTCTGGTAGCGCGTCTGCCTTGGGCGCAGAAGGTCGTCGGTTCGAATCCGGCCGCCCCGACCACGCCCGAAACGGAGTAAGCGGAAGCCATGCAGGTTCGCATCTTCAAGCCGGCCAAGACGGCCATGCAGTCGGGAACGGGCAATACCCATGAATGGGTGCTGGAACCGGAGCCGTCGCGCAAGGAGATCGACCCGCTGATGGGCTGGACCAGCTCTCGGAACACGATGCAGCAGGTGCGCCTTTTCTTCCCGACCCTCGAGGAAGCCAAGGCCCATGCCGAGAAGAACGGCTGGCAATATACGGTCGAGCAGCCGCACAGTCGGCCGGTGCGGGCCAAGGCCTATGCCGACAATTTCGCCTTCAACCGGGTTGGCCGCTGGACGCACTGACGTCGGCGGCGAATTTAAGGGCCTGAGATCGTCCCGGCGGGGTCGAACCGCCGCGATGCGTTTGCATTTGTCTTCCCTGGGGCTATAAGAATGCGAACCATTCGCAGTATTTTCCCGTGTCCTCCTCAGATCCTTCCCTCGGCCTCTACGTCGCGCATCGCGACGATCTCGTGGAGTATGCGAGCCGGCTCCTGAACCAGGACCGCTCCAAGGCGGAGGACGTCGTCCAGGAAGCCTGGATCCGACTTTCGGCCCGGCACGGGCAGGGCGCCGAGATCGTCAATCCGCTGCACTACATGTATTCGATCGTGCGCAATCTCGCGTTCGACATCCTGAATCGGGGGACGCGCGAGACGGTGGCCGATACGGCCGTGGCGCCCTACGACACGATTCCACACTTGGCCCCCTCCGCCGAGGACGTCGTCATCCATCGCGACAGGCTGCGCCTTCTCGCCGATGCCATCGCCGAATTGCCGGAGCGGACGCAGATTGCCTTCCGGATGTATCGTCTCGAAGACAAGACCCTCCAGCAGATCGCCGATCACCTGGGCATTTCGGTCGCCCGCACCTTCCAGCTCGTGCGCGACGCCGGCGCACATGCGACGCGACGCCTCCTTTGCCAGCAGGAACGGTCCGACGGGCAAAAATAAAGTGGGCGGCGCCATTCAAAACGGTGCACCGGATTCGCTCTATAGGGTGGGACCCCGCAGCGGGGACCGCAGCGGGGATGGAAACGTTCGTGGGTGATTCCACAAGAGAGCAGGGCGACGAGATCGAACGGGCGATGGAGTGGCTGCTCCGCCGGGAGACCGAGCGCGGGAACGCGGCTCTCGAACGTGACTTCCAGCAATGGCTGGAGCAATCCGACTCCCATCGCAAAGCCTACGCCTCGGTACAGGCAACCTGGGCCGATCTCGGAAAGCTCCCGGTTCAATCACCCGGCATGGAGGCGACCGCCAATGTCGTTCGCCTGCAGGTGCCGGCTTCACGCAGAGTCCGTTGGTTCGCCGCGGCCGCGGCGGTCGCGGCCGCCTGCTTTCTGTTCGTGGCATTCCCGGTCCTGCACCGGCACCTCATGGCCGACTACACGACAGGGGTCGCCGAACTGCGCGAAGTGGTCCTGCCCGACGGCAGCGTCGTGGACCTCGATGCCGGAAGTGCGATTGCCGTCGACTACCGGGACAGGGGCCGCCGGATCACGCTTCTTTCCGGACAGGCCTTCTTTCGGGTAACGCGCGATACCCAGCGGCCATTCTCGGTGCTCGCGGGCGACGTCTCGGTGGTCGTCACCGGCACGTCCTTCGGGGTGGCCAAGACCGCGACCACGGTCAATGTCGCCGTCCAGTCGGGAAGCGTCGAGGTCCTGCGTTACGGATATCCGCTGAGCCACGCGCTTACGGTGGGCGATCGGCTGGTGGTCGACCGTACCCATCACTCTGTCCAGCGTGAACGGACGGCGCCCGACTCGGTCGCCGCCTGGCGTTTGCGCCGGCTCGTCGTCGTGGATGGCTCGTTCGGTGACATCGTCGAGACGCTGGGCCGCCATTTGCCCGGTGCTCTCATCGTGGCCGATCGGTCGCTGAACCGTCAGGCGATCACCGGCGTCTTCGATCTCACGCAGCCGGTCGATGCACTGCGAACCTTGGCCGAATCGCAGAAGGCGGTCGTGACCGAGATCACCCCGTATCTGCTCATCGTCTCGCGACGCTGACCTGCTCCGTCTTTTTTTCGCCACGCCCCTACAAAACGGACAGGCCCGCTCAGTCATGGAGTCGAGAGCGCGACCGATCGCGGTCCGCACACGCAACGTTCCGTGACCCGCCGGCAACGGATTCTTGGGGAGAGAATTCTCGTGTCATTCAAGCGCTCGACGGCGCAGGCCGCGCACGGCCTTGCGGCGGCCGCCGTCGCCGCGGGCTCGCTCGCGGCTTTCCTGGTGCCGGCCCTGGCCCAATCCCCGCGTATCACGGAGCAGGCCCAGGCCGCACCCGCGAGGACCTTCGACATTCCCGCGCAGCCGCTTGCCCAGGCGCTGACCACGCTCGGGCAGCAGGCGGGACTGCAGTTCGCGGTCACGGCCTCCGTGGTCGCCGGCAAGACAAGCACGCCGGTGGCCGGTGCCATGACGGCCGAGCAGGCGCTGCGACTCATGCTCTCCGGCACGGGCATCAGCTATCGCTTCACGTCGCCCACGTCGGTGACGATCACGGGCTCCCCCGACGCGAGCGGTGCGCTGGTGCTCGATCCCGTCCAGGTGCAGGGCGCCTTCATGGTGCCGCCGCAAGCGATGATCGACAACGCACCGCCGGCTTACGCGGGTGGACAGGTCGCGACCGGTGGCCAGCTCGGCCTCCTGGGCAATCGTGCCGTGATGGACACGCCGTTCAACCAGAGCAACTACACGGCGAAGAAGGCCCAGGACCAGCAGGCCAAGACCGTCCGCGACGTGCTGATCGACGACCCGTCGGTTCGAATCACCCGGGGTGACAGCAGTCCCGGTACCGATCAGGTCAAGATCCGCGGCTTTCCCGTCGATAATTCCGATACCTCGTATGGCGGCCTTTATGGAATGCTGCCCAACTCGTCGATCATGGCGGAGATGGCCGAGCGCATCGAAGTGCTGAAGGGCCCGAGCGCGCTGCTGAACGGCATCCCGCCATTCGGTTCGATCGGCGGCAACATCAACGTCGTCCCCAAGCGCGCGCCCAACGAGGACCTGACCCAGGCGACGGCGAGCTACATTTCCGGAAGCCAGTTCGGCGGGCATATCGATTTCGGTCGCCGCTTCGGCGAGGAAAAGGAATTCGGCGTACGCTTCAACGGCGTGTTCCGGGGCGGCCAGACCGACATCCAATACAACGCGGATCAGCGGGCGCTGGCGGTCCTCGGATTCGATCTTCGCGGCGAGCGCGTGCGGCTCTCGGCCGACCTGGGGTATCAGAACCAGTACATCTCCGGCATCACGCCCTACCTGACCCTGGCGCCGGGCGTGCAGCTTCCCTATGCGCCGAACGCCCGCTCCAATCCCACCGCGCAGCCCTGGGGCTTCCAGGGCCGCAAGGATGCGTTCGGTGTCCTTCGGCTGGAGATGGACATCACCGACAACGTCACGCTCTACGCTTCGGCTGGTGCCCACGACTACCGGATGGGCGGTCTCTATTCGGCGGCGACGACCATCACGAATTTCAATGGCGCGGGCACGGCGCTGGCGCCGCTCAACTTTAGCCAGTACACGACGAGTCTGACCGCCCAGGGCGGCCTGCGCGCCCTGTTCGCGACGGCCGACGTCAACCATGAGCTCGCGATCACGGCGTCGACGCTCCAGCAGGACAACGGCCAAGTGAACGTCTCGCAGCCGGGCGGCGCCTTTGCGACCAACATCTACAATTCGACCTTGGTCGCGCGGCCGAACATTCCGACGCCGGCGGCCAACAAGACGTCGAGTTCCGGCTTCAACAGCATCGGCATCGCCGACACGATTTCCTCGCTCAACAACCGGGTGCAGCTCACGGCGGGCCTGCGGGCCCAGAACGTCCAGTCGGCCAACTACAATGCCGTGACCGGCGCGCTGGTCACCAGCTACGACCAGACGGTCGTCAGCCCTGCGGTCGCGCTGATCGTGAAGCCGCTCGAATACGTCTCGCTCTACGCCAACTACATCCAGGGCTTGCAGCAGGGCACCGTGGTGCAGCTTCCCTTCGCCAACGCCGGTACGATCCTGCCGCCCTACGTGTCCAACCAGATCGAAGTCGGCGTGAAGGCGGACTGGGGGACCTTCACCACCACCGCGGCGCTGTTCCAGATCACGCAGCCCAGCGTCATCACCAACACGACGACCAACACCCAGGGCGTCAACGGTCAGCAGATCAATCAAGGGCTCGAACTGAACGTGTTCGGCGAGCCGATGAAAGGGTTCCGGGTTCTCGGCGGCGCCATGTTCCTCAATCCGGTCCTGGCGAAGACGGCGGGAGGAACCACGGACGGCTGGATCGCGCCCTTCACGCCGCAATTCACGCTGAACCTGTCGGGTGAGGTCGATCTGCCCTTCGTGCCGGGCCTCACCCTTGCAGGACGTGCAATCTACACCGGTGCTCAATACATCGACACGACCTATCCGCGGCGCATGATGCCGCAATGGACCCGCTTCGACCTCGGGGCCCGCTATGCGTTCGAAAATCCGGGCGCCAAGGGCAAGATGCTCGTGGCCCGCTTCGACGTCGACAACATCCTCGATGCCAACTACTGGGCCGGCAGCAACCAGACGGCGACGTTCATGTTCCTGGGCGCGCCACGCACCTTCCGTCTCTCCCTGACCGCCGATTTCTAGGCCGGCGGCAGGGGAGGGGCGCGCGGATCCGCCTGACATGGGGAAGACCTTCCGCGACTCCATGCAGTGGCTGCACACATGGGCCGGGCTGTGTCTCGGCACCGTCCTGTTCGCGGTCTTCTGGATGGGTACCTTGTCGGTGTTCGACCGCGAGATCGATCGCTGGATGATGCCTGCGACCCGGGTGTCGCCAGCGGCGATGAATTCCGTGGACGCGCTCGCGAGCCAGATGCAGCCCCTGATCGGCGCGTCGCCGCTCTGGCTGGTGCTCTTTCCCAGTGACCGTGAGCCCGTCGCGCGGGTGGGGTATCTGGCGGG
Source organism: Reyranella sp. (assembly GCF_965227665.1). Classification (GTDB taxonomy): domain Bacteria; phylum Pseudomonadota; class Alphaproteobacteria; order Reyranellales; family Reyranellaceae; genus Reyranella. The sequence goes on along the minus strand of NZ_OZ245767.1, from coordinate 601,768 downwards.
CGGAGGCAAGATCCGATACCGCCAGGCCGATCCCTCGACCTCCATCCTTCTTCCGGACACCGGCACGTGGGCCGGGACGGGATTCATCTATCCGTTTCACGTCAATCTGCATATCAGGGCCTGGTCGCTGGGCCTCTGGATCGTCGGTCTTGCGGGAATGGGGATGCTTGCGCTTTGCGTCTCCGGTGTCGTGATCCATCGCAAGATATTTGCCGATTTCTTCACCTTCCGATCCGACCGGAAAGCGCGGCGGCTGGTCCTCGATCTGCACAATGTCACGGGCGTTCTCGGGCTACCGTTCCATTTCTTCATCACCCTGTCGGGTGTGGTGATCTTCTTCACGGTGTACTTTGCGGGCGCCTGGGAGATGTCCTATCGCGGCGATCGGCAGGCTTTCGTACAAGAGTCGTACGGAATTTACGCGCGGCCGCGGCTCGATCGGCCGGGGCCTCCCATGGCCTCTCTGGATGCCATGGTCGAGCAGGCCTCCCGCGAGTGGAATGGGGGCACGCCTCAGCTGCTCCGGGTCTTTCATCGGGGGGATGCAAACGCCTATGTCGAGGTGCGCCGCTCGTTCGTCGGCGATCGCGTGACCATGCCGGTCGATGCCCTCTATTTCGACGCCGGTACCGGCGCCGTACTCTCGAGACACACGGCGCAGCCGGTCATGGCGGCGCACCGCTTCATCACCGGCTTTCACTTCGTCCAGTTCGATCACTGGCCCTTACGCTGGCTCTACTTCGCCCTGGGGCTCACCGGTTGCGTGCTGATCGCCACCGGCTTCCTGTTCTGGCTCGAATCGCGTCGCAAGCGCCACGAGCAGCTCGGACTCGCCGGCGTCCGCCTGGTCGACGGTCTTGCTGTTGGTTCGGTCAGCGGCATCCTGGCCGCGACGCTGGCGTTTTTCGTTGTCAACCGGCTGTTGCCGTCAGCCGTATCGGCAGGGGCATTCGAGCGCGCCGATCTGGAAGTCGGGGCGTTCTATCTGGTCTGGCTGGGGTCGTTCGCGCACGCCTGGTTGCGTCCACGGAGGGCTTGGCGGGAGCAATGCATCGCAATCGCACTATTGGCGGTCGGGGCGGTGGTCCTCAACGGCGTCACGTCCGGCGATCCTTTGTGGCGCACTCTTGCCGAGCAACGGCTATGGCCCGTCGCGGGCATGGATATCATGCTCCTGTTGGCTGCACTGGCCGCGTGGCTGGTGGCATCCGGACAGCGCTCCAAGCGGCGACGCGAACCGACCGGACCGTGAACGGGCGGCTCTCTGCATCACGACACTTTTATCGAACGTCTGCCGCCCGAACGCCTGCAAGGTTTCTAATGTCCCGGGTCTTTCAGTAAAATGTTGCGGTCGTATGACGTCTCTCGTTGGAGCAAGTCGTGCAAGCGTTCGTGGCTGCTGGAGGAATGAGAGCGACGCGGCGGTTGCAGATCCGTGAAGTCGCCGTCCTGTGGGTGATCGCCGCGATCTTATTCGTGGCTCCGGCCACACACGCCATGACTCTTGCCGTTGTGACCAAGCAAGTCACGGCTGGAGCCAGTACCTTTCTCAGCCACGAGATCACCCTTACGGGCCCGTTCGAGCTTGGCGGTTCCGACGAGCTCAAAGCTGTACTGGAAGACCTCAAGGCACGCGGAGGGACCAAGCCCGGAGAAGCGCTTGCCACCTTGTCTCTCGACAGCAAGGGAGGCGCGCTCGAAGAGGGGATGCGTGTCGGCAGACTCCTGAGGCAGTTCGGCGTGTCCACGATCGTGAGGAACGGCAAGCGTTGCCTCTCGACCTGTGCGATCGCTTTCCTCGGTGGCGCGGCACCCGGCACGGCCGGGCTGGTGGCCCACCGGCAACTGGAAATCGGCGGGCGGCTCGGCTTCCATGCCTTCTATGCCCCGCGTGACGGGGACGCGCGCGATGCCGCGACCAGTCGAGCTCGGGGTGTGACGGAAGGGCGGGCCACCTCCGCCATCGTCGTTGCCTACGTCCTCGAAATGGGGGTCGACCCCGAGCCGATCATTCGCGCCCTCGTCCGCCCCCCCGAGGAGATGACCTACATCGAGACGGCAGGCGAGTTCGTGGAATTGGGGATCTGCCCGGTCGCGCTCAAATTGCCGCGGATGACTTTGGCCGCGCGGGCGTCGAACATCTGCAACAACGCAAGCCAGGGACGCCTCCCTGTCTGGCCGGATCTGATCAACGAATACACACCGCTGGAGGCCAAGCGGCTTTTGTTGGGTGAAATCGCCTACCACGCCGGGCGCGCCAACGTGCGCGGCGGGATCGCCGCCCGTCTGCAGCAGGTGCTGCGCGGGGGCAGGGGGGCCGACGCCCTGTATTCAGAGCTGGCGGCCGCGGGTCTGCCGTTGCCGGTCATGCGGGCGAAGACTTACTATTTCGAAACGCCTGTCGCCGGAATTCCCAGGATGGGGTGCATGGCCACCCTGACCCCGGACGATCCAGCCCAATACGGCGTGGTTCTGATCACACACACTGGCCTTGCCAAACCGAAGCAGGCGCCCCCGGGGGAGTGCCCGGAGCTTTTTCTGTTCGGTCATGAGGAAGTGATCAACTGAGATGTGCTAAGGTGCAGCCCGAGGGCGAGCGAAGTGTCCCATCGGTGCCTGGATTGGGCAACGGGAGGGAACTGGTACTCAGCAGCCCGTCGTAACGGCTTGCGCCCGTAGCTCAGTGGATAGAGCAACCGCCTTCTAAGCGGTAGGCCGCTGGTTCGAATCCAGCCGGGTGCGCCATTTCCCAATATCTTCACAGCATGTGACTCGCCGTTGCACGGCTGCTTCGCAGTAGCGCATGCGATTCATTATCAGTGCCTTTTTCTTTCCGTGATAATAACTCGCATTCTCCTCATTCCGGGGGAGATGAGTAGCCTTCTGGGGAGAAGAAATGGCAAAGCGCGTACCGGTCAAGACGGCATTGGTTGGGTTGCTGGTGGCTCCAAGCGCCATGGCCCAGCAGGAGCCAGCCCAGACGCCAGCGCCCGCGCCAGCCACCCCGTCGACCGAAAACCAACCGGCGAGCCCATCCGCCGCGCCGGCGACCATGCAGACCGTCACGGTTACCGGCAGCCGCCCCAGCGAGGACTTCCAGGTTACGCGCGGATCGATCAACCGGCTCGGGGCCGCCAACCTGATGGACGTCCCCCAGTCGGTGGTCGTCATCAACCGGGCGCTGATGCAGTCGCAGGGCGTGACCCGCCTGGAGGATGCCGTGCGCAACGCACCGGGCGTCACCATCGGGTCGGCCGAGGGCGGCAACATCGGCACAAACATCAACATCAACGGCTTTTCGGCCCGCACCGATATCTATCTCGACGGCATGCGTGACCGCGGCCAGTACTATCGCGACGTGTTCGCGCTGGAGCAGGTCGAGGTGCTGATGGGACCGTCCTCGATGCTGTTCGGCCGCGGCTCGACCGGCGGCGTCATCAACCAGGTGACCAAGAAGCCTTTCCTGAAGCAGGCGACCGAACTCAGCGCCCAGGCGACGACCAACGGCCTCGTACGCACGACGGCGGACGTCAACACGCCGTTCGAGGAGACCAACGCGGCCCGCGTCTCGGCGATGTTCCAGGTCGGCAAGGCCTCGACCGTCGACCAGACCAACGTCCTCGACTTCGGCCTCGCACCGAGCGTGAAGCTCGGCATTGGCACGCCGACCGAGGTCACGCTGAGCGCGATCCTGCAGCATCGCAAGGATCAGGTGAATTACGGCGTTCCGAACCTGAACGGCTATCCGCTCAACGCGCCGCGCAACACCGCCTGGGGCTTCAACGACGACTACACCGAGCAGGACGTCATTGCCCTGCAGAGCCTGATCGAGCACAAGTTCGCGCCGAATCTCAATCTGCGCAACCAGACGGAGTTTGTCTGGGTGAACACGGCCGTGCGCGAGACCTCGGGCGGTTTCGTTGGCACCCTCGGCCCCAATGGCGGCTTCGTGGCGGCTCCACGCGGTCCGAACAATATCCCGTACAGTGCCGCGCCCCTCGGCAACCTGTGGATCCGACAGCTCAGCCGTGACCGGAACATCAACGACATCACGGTCGAGAACCAGACCGAGGTACTGGCCAAGTTCGACACCGGAAGCGTCGGCCACACGCTGCTGATGGGCATCGATCTGAACTATGAATCCTATTCCAACAAGCAATCGAGTCGGACCGGCACGTGCAACGGCATCGCTCTGCCGGCCGGATCCGTCGGCTGTACGCCGGCGGGTTATACGGTTGGGGCCAACACGCCCGGCAACGTCGCATCCGTGCCCGGCAACTACGCCTCCTCGCAGGCCTGGGGTGCCGGCTTCTACTTCAACGACACGGTCCAGGTCATTCCCGAGGTCAAGGTCGTCGGCGGCCTGCGGTGGGACTACTATTCCGCAACGGTCGGCAACTCGGTCAACAGCGCCAACACGGCCGGAAACACGCAGGTCCCGTTTCTCTATCAGGCCGACAGCTTCCTCAGCGTGCGTGCCGGCGTCATCTACGAGCCGACCCCGGCGCAATCGTACTACGTCTCGTACAGCACCTCGTTCAACCCGTCCCTCGAGCAGCTCACCTCGACGACCGGCGCATCGAACCTGCCACCGGAAAACAACAAGGGCGTCGAGGCGGGCGTAAAGTACGAGCTGTTGAACGCCAACCTGTCGCTCAACGCGGCGGTGTTCTCGATCGTCAAGAACAACGCACGCACGGCCAACCCGGACGGCACCTATTCGCCAACCGGAAACGTGCAGGTGAGTGGTGGCCGCGTCGGCTTCGCAGGCCGCATTACGCCGGAGTGGCAGGTGTTCGGCGGCTACGCCTATCTCAACGGCGTCATCCTGCAGGGCTTGAGCTACCAGAACGGCATCGGCAACACGACCGGCAAGGTGCCGCTCAATACGCCGAGAGACTCCGCCAACCTCTGGACGACGTACACGTTCAAGGAGACCTACGAGATCGGCGGCGGCGTCTTCTATGTCGGTCAGCGCTACGCCAACAACGCCAACACCGTGGTCGTTCCGGCCTACACGCGCTTCGATCTGACGGCGGCCTACAAGCAGCCGACCTATGACGTTCGTCTCAACGTCTACAACCTGTTCAACTCGGTCTACTACGACGGAGTCATCGCCTCCGACGGCGGCCGTGCGGTCATGGGGTCGGGTACGACCGGCATGATCACGCTGAACTACCGGCTGTGATGACGGAAGCCGCCGCCCGTCATGCTGGTCTGTGTTCCCCAAGTCCTCAATGCCGCGCAGCTTGTCAGCCTGCGCGAGCGTCTCGAGCGTTCCAACTCGTGGGTCGACGGTCGCGTGACCGCCGGCTACCAGGGGGCGCCGGTGAAGTTCAATCAACAGATCGACGAGCGGTCTGAAACGGCGATCGCCTGCCAGCGCATCGTGGGCGCGGCGCTGGAGGTCCATCCGATCTTCATCAGCGCCGTTCTGCCGAACGAGATCTATCCGCCCATGTTCAACCGCTACGGCGAGGGCATGCGGTTCGGCGCACACGTCGACGGCAGTGTGCGCATCAACCCGCACAACGGGCGCAAGCTGCGGACGGATGTATCGGCGACGCTGTTCCTCAGCAACCCCGAGGACTATGACGGCGGCGAACTGCTGATCGAGGACACGTACGGCCAGCACAGCGTCAAGCTGGCGGCCGGCGACATGGTCGTCTATCCCGCGACCAGTCTGCATTCGGTGGCACCGATCACCCGCGGGGTGAGGATGGCCTGCTTCTTCTGGACGCAGAGCCTGATCCGCGACGACATGCAGCGATCGCTGCTGCACGACATGGACAATGCCATCCAGCGCCTGAACGAGACCAATGCAGACGAAGGTGCCCGGAGGTCGTTGATCGGCTGCTACCACAACCTGGTTCGGCAATGGAGCGAGACGTGATGTCGGTCGCCGCAGCCGCCGCCCCTGGAAAAGCGGGGAAGGTCAACCGCCGGCTCACCTTCGTGCGCTGGGTGCGCAAGACGCACGGGTGGTTCGGGCTGTGGGGTGCGCTGCTGGGTCTTCTGTTCGGATTCAGCGGAATCTGGCTCAATCACCGCAGCATCATGAAGCTGCCCTTGCCCGACCAGCAGCAGATCAACGCGCAGCTCCAACTGCCTGACCCGCGACCCCAGACCATCGAGGCGATGGGCGCGTGGCTGCAGCAGGCCTTGAAGCTCGATCGCGGACCGAACAATGCGCGCATCGAGCGCGCCCGGCCGGTTGCCTGGGGCGAGCGAGGGGGCGAGGGGACCCCCCGGCCCCTGCAACAGCCCGAGCGGTGGCTGTTGAACTTCGGTGGGCCCAATCATCTCGTGCAGGCCGAGTATTGGGTCGGCAACGGATCGCTGTCGGTGCGGACGACGCAGAACGGGTTTGTCGCGACGATGACCAACCTGCACAAGGGCACGGCGATGCCGGTGCCGTGGATCCTGTTGATCGATACGCTGGCCGGCAGCATGATCTTCCTGTCGATCAGCGGCGTCATTCTGTGGTGGGAGTCCCACCGCAAGCGTGCGGTCGGCATCACGATTTTCGCCGTCGCCGTGGCCACCACGGTGGCATTGGCCGTCAGCCCGCTCCAATTCTAGGGGCGATGTCAGTGGTAGAACGCGTGTCTTCGAATTCGCCCTTCGTGGAGCCCGGCCCGCCGGGACCGTCGCGCGAGCCGCTATCGACGGCGGCGCGGCGCGGCATCCTTGCGCTGGTGATCTTCTTCCATGTGGGAGGGGGCTGGGCGCTGACGCAGGTCGAGCCGGTGAAGCTGGTGGTGGGCGACATCGCGCCGATGGAGGTGCGCATGGTGGCGGCGGAGGAGCCGGGCCAGCCCGAGATCGAGGATTCGGAGCCGCCGCCGCCGGTCGAGCTGAAGCCGCCGCCGCCGGAGCTGGCGACGATCGTCGAGCCGCCGCCGCCCGACCTGCCTCCGCCGGAGTTCCCGCTGGCCAAGGTCGAGCTGCCGCCGCCGGACGAGCCGCCGCCGCCCGAGTTCAAGCCGCCGGAGAAGAAGGTCGAGCCCAAGCCCAAGCCGCCGGAGCCGAAGCCGGTGCAGAGGAAGCCGCAGCCGGCGCGTCCGGCCGCGCCGGTCGAGGCGGGGCCACAGCAGGCCGCGCCCGCGGCGCCGGCCGGCCCGCGCACTGTGCAGGCCTCGCAGCTCGGCTGGCTGGTGCAGCCCAATCCGGCCTATCCGGCGCGCGCGCGGCGGGCGGGCGAGCAGGGCACGGCGACCATCCGCGTACTGGTCGACGTGACCGGCCGGCCGGCCCAGGTCTCGCTGGCGTCGTCGTCGGGCCATGCCGATCTCGACCAGGCGGCGCTGAGCGCGGTGCGCGCGGCGCAGTTCCGGCCCTATGTGGAAGGCGGCCTGGCGCAGGCGGTCTGGGTCCACGTTCCGATCAAATTCGTGTTGCAGTAGGAGAGTATCGCATGGGCGACGCATCGGCCCTGGGCTTCGGCCATTTCATTGCGCAGGCGGACATCGTCGCGAAGATCCTGCTGGGCGTGCTGGCGGTGATGTCGGCGATCTCCTGGTACCTGATCGTCTACAAGGGGATCGGGCAGATCATCCGCCAGGGGCGCAGCCGCCGATTCCTGACCTTCTTCTGGAGCGCGACCTCGCTCGAGCAGGTGCAGCACGAGCTCAGCATCCACGGGGTGAACGAGCCGTTCGGTCATCTGACGGCGCATTCGCTGCATGCCCAGGCGCACCACGCGAAGTTCGGCGCGGCCAAGCTCGAGGAGGCGGGCAGCGAGACCGAGTTCCTGACGCGCACGATCAAGAAGGTGCTCGACGAGGAGACGACCTCGCTGGAGAACGGGCTCACCATGCTGGCGACGATCGGCGCCACGGCGCCCTTCGTGGGCCTGTTCGGCACGGTATGGGGCGTCTATCACGCGCTGGTGGCGATCGGCATGTCGGGCTCGGGCATGCTCGACAAGGTGGCGGGCCCGGTGGGCGAGGCGCTGATCATGACCGGCATCGGCCTCGCGGTCGCCCTGCCGGCGGTCATGGGCTACAACTGGCTGACCCGCTCCAACCGCGTGTTGACGGCCAAGCTCGACGCCTTCGCCTTCGAGCTGCTGACCTTCCTGTCGATGGGCCGTGCGCTGCAGGCCGGCCGCAAGCCGGGCAGCGTGCCACTCGCGGCCGTGACCTGAGGGAGACGGGCAATGGCATTCGGAAGCTTCGAACGCAAGACCTCGTCCCAGCCGATGGCCGAGATCAACATGGTGCCGCTGATCGACGTGGTGCTGGTGCTGCTGGTGATCTTCATCGTGACGGCGCCGCTGCTCACCAACGTGGTGAAGCTCGACCTGCCCAAGGCGACGGCCAACGCCGACCTGCAGAAGCCCGAGAAGATCGAGTTCGCGATCGACGCGCAGGGCTCGCTGTTCTGGGGCGGCGAGCGGGTGACGCGGGAGGAGGCGATGGAGAAGTTCGTCGAGGCCGGCCGCAAGCGGCCGCAGCCCGAAGTCTATCTCCGCGCCGACGCCACCGTGCCCTACCGCTACGTCTCCGAGACCCTGGCCGACGCTTCCAAGGGCGGCCTCTCCAAGATCGCCTTCGTCAGCGAACCGGCGCGCTGAGCCTCAGCTCCGCGAACCGGCGAAGCTCACCGTGGCGACGCCCGCGCCAACCAGCAGGCCGCCGCCCACCTTGTTGACGACGCCGAGGGAACGCGGATCGGAGGCCAGCCGGCGCGCCCGTGAGGCGACCAGCGCGTAACCGAAGGCATTGGCGAAGGCCAGCACCAGGAACGTCGTCTCGAAGACCAGCATCTGGGTGAGGAAGTCCGCCTTGGGATCGAGGAAGGCGGGCAGGAAAGCCACGAAGAAGGTGATGCTCTTCGGATTGAGGGCCGTCACCAGCCAGGCATGCCCCAGCATCTTCGCGGCGGAAACGGGGTCGGTCCGCGGGGCGGCGTCGAGCGTGCCGCCGGCGCGCCACAGCTTGATGCCGAGATAGACCAGATAGGCCGCGCCCGCCCATTTCAGGAGGGTGAACAGCGTGGCGGAGGTGGCGAGCAACGCGCCCAGTCCCAGCATCGAGAGGGTCATGGCCGTGAAGTCGCCCAAGGCGACGCCGGTGGCCATCGGCAGCGCGGTGCGCCAGCCCTGTCCGAGGGCATAGGACACCACCAGGAGCACGGTCGGCCCCGGGATCACCAGAAGGACGCTCGACGCCGCGGCGAACGCGACCCAGGCTTCAAAGGACATAAAAACCTCGTGAACTTGCGCCATAAAGCCATGACCAGGTGGTGACGTCAGCCGAATATTTGGCCTCCTGTCACCGTCAAGCTTATAGTACGTGCGATCTTGCTGGAGGCTGAATGACCCGTTCCACGGCGCGAGGCTACCACCATGGCGACTTGCGCGAGGCATTGGTAGCGGCCGGCCGCAAGCTCGTCGAAGAAAAGGGAATCCGCGGCTTCACGCTGCGGGAGTGCGCCCGCCGGGCCGAAGTCTCCCATGCGGCGCCTGCGCACCATTTCGCATCGATGGACGACTTGCTGGCCGAACTGGTCCGGCGCGGTTTCGCGGAACTGACGACGGCTATGACGACCGAGGCCGAGCGGGCGGCGGACGATGAACCCGCCGCGCGACTGGTCGGTCTTGGCGTTGGCTACATGGCGTTTGCCGCCGCCAATCCCACGCTCTTCCAGCTCATGTTCAGCCGGGAGGCGAACCACATCGAGCCTAAGGAGGGGGATGTAGGCGCTGAGAGCGTTCGTCGTCTGCTGGTGGCCGTTATCGGCCACGTGGTCGGCGATGCGGGGGACGATGTCCGCCAGCAGGGCGCCGATCTTGCCTGGGGCACCATGCACGGTTTCATCACCCTGGTGCTGGAAGGCGAGATCGGGCGCCGCGATTCCTCGAGAACCCTGAAGGCCCGGGGCCTCGCCGCCCTTGCGGCGATGGCCGAAACGGTGACACGTCTGGCCCGGCCCTGAGCCGGCCGACGCTCAGAGAGGGATGCGGAACAGCAACGCCTCTGTCCCGCCATGCGCGGCGACCTTGGCAAAGCGCTCGACGAGGACGCCGCCATTGGCGGTGATGACCTTCTGCGACGGCAGATTGTCGGGATCCGTCGTTAAGTCGACATGCGGCAGCCCGTGCCGCCGGATGTCCTTCAGGAGCATTCCGAGCGCCAGCGTCGCGTAGCCCCGACGGCGCTTCCAGGGCGCCACGGCGTAGCCGATATGGCCGAGAACGTACGAGGGGAGTGCTGCCGTCCCCGGCTGCCAGCGAAAGCCGATCGAGCCGCAGAATTCGCCGTCCCACATCCAGCGCCGGTAGCCGGGCATGCGCGGGACCATCGAGCCGTCGGGCAGGGTGACCGGCCCGGCCTTGGCTTCGGGATCGTCCAGCGAGGCCACGAACGCCGCCGGATCGGCCTCGATGCGCGCCAGCTCCTCACGAGGCGCCTCGTCGACCCGCACATTGTCGGGTGACCAGCCGCGGCGGAGCGCGTCGGCATAGCCGTCGAGATGGGCGAGGTCGGGCACGATGAGCTGCAACGGACTTTCCTTTTAGGCCGGCCGGTGCTGTAGCATGCCGGCCCATGACTTCCAGCCCCGTCCTCGTCCTCGATATCGATGGCGTCGTTTCGCTCGCCCAGCCGGGCTCGTCGCATCCCTGGTACGCGACCCTCAAGGAGGACTGGGGCCTCAGCCATGACCAGGAGCTGGCCCCGGAATTCTTCCTGAAGCCGGAGTTCATGGAGGTCCTGCGCGGCCGCCTCGATCTCTACGTGGCGCTGCACGAGTATTTCGAGACCAAGGGCCTCGCCGACCGGCTGGAGGAGTTCGTCACCTACTGGTTCGAGAAGGACTCCGACATCGACCGCGGCGTCCTCGCCCAGGCCGATGCCTGGCGCCGGCGGACGGGCGGCCGGGTCTTTGCGGCGACCAACCAGGAACATCATCGCATCGCCTACCTGCGCGACCGAATGGGGCTGGGCGCGCATTTCGACGAGATCGTCTATTCGGCCGCGCTGGGCGTCTGCAAGCCCGAGCGCGTGTTCTACACCAACGCCCAGGCCCGCATGGGCGTCACCGTCGCCCAGTCGATCCTGTTCGTCGACGACAAGACCAGCAACGTCGACGGCGCCCGCATGGCCGGCTGGCGCGCCGTGCTCTATCGCGGTCCGGAGAGCCTCGAACGGGCCTTGGCGGGCTGGGGTTAGGCGTCGCCGCAGCAGCGCGAGACGAGGAGTGTGCAGGCGAGCAGGTCGGCGCAGCCGCCGGCGGAGAGGTTGCGTGCGATGAAGGCCCGGTGCAGCGCTTCCGCCTTTTCGAACCAGTCGGGCTGGTGACAGCCGCCGTCGGCCAGGAAGTCCGCCGCCGACTGGCGAACGAACGAGCCGGCCCGCAGGCCGCCGCGGTAGAGCACCGTCGTGTCGTCGATCGACGCCATCAGGGCGAACAGGGTCTGGATGCCGGCCGAATTGTCGTCGAGGCCGACCTCTCGCGCATGGCGATAAATAGGAAGGCCCGTCTCAAACACGGCGGGAAAGGCGCGGGCGGCCTCGCGGCGGGCGCCGTCGCGGCCCGTCCGGCGGCGCACGAGGCCGCCATGGCTCGCCTCATCGCTCCGGGCGGCGTGGGCTGAGAGCGCATCGCCCCAAGTTTCCCTGAGCGCCGCGCGCACGGCGGCCGGCGAGAGGGAAGCGGAGACGGTCTGGGCGCGGGCTATGGCGGCGACCAGGAGACCGACCGAAAAGATTGCGCCCCGATGCGTGTTGACGCCGCCCGTGATCGCCAGCATCCCGCGCTCGGCCTCGACCCCCAGCGGCACCAGGCTCTGGTCGAACGCGTGCCCGGCGCGACCTGCCGCAGCGAGGGCAACGAAGGGCGACAGCAGCGAGTCGGCCGACCGGCACATCAGGTCGAAATCCATGTCGGCGTGAGCACCGGAATCGACGGGACTGACGAGGCCGGGCTTGGGATAGGCCTGCAGCTCGTCGCGCATCGCCGTGACGGCGGCGCGGGCAATCGCCTGGTCGTCCAAGCTCATCGTCCGATCTGGGAGCGCGGCACGAGCTTCAGCGTGTCGACCGACTTCAGGAGGATCTCGTCCTTGTCCTGGAGAAGTTCGCGCCATTGAACCTCCCCTACGCCAGGAAAGGAGAGTTCCCCGTCGATGCGGAAGGCGAGATCCTGTTCCGCGCGCGCGAGGAAGGTGGCCGTACGCAGAGCGGCGTCGAGATCGGCGACGTCGATCACCACGTCGAGATCGGACGCCGCGTGCACATGGCGCTCGCCGGTCAGCAGCTGCCACATCCAGCTTCCGTAGACGTTGATCGTGACGCCGGCGGCGGCAGCGGCGGCAATCAGTCGGGAGAAGGAGTTGGTCTCTGCCATCGCGGCCGGGCAGCGCGCGATTTCCGCGAGGGCAGGTGGTCGGGCGTTACGCACGATGTCATCGGGATCCGTTCGGGCGGCGACGCGGCGCGGCCGCAGTTCCGGGTGGGCCGGATCGGTCGTGCAGAAACCCAGCCCCACATCGGAAGCGTCGTTTCGACGGCGGGTCACGACGAAAGGACGGCCGGCCTCATGCCAGCGGGCCGCCCGGGCGCGGTCGTCCTCGGTCTCCGCTCCGGGCGCTTGTGACAGCCAGACCAGCGTGTGGCGCCGGAGCCCGGTCATCGCGCCGATTCGGCGAGCACCTTCTGGCGGATGTCGAGCGCGAGCTTGCGGCCGCCGCGCTTCTTGCCGAGCTCGGCGCGATTGTCCTCGGTCGACGAGTTCGCGAGAGCCTGGGCGAGCTTGGCCGGCACGTCGTCCTTCTCCGACCAGACTTCCTCGACTCCGCCCAGCAAAGCGAAGGGCGCGGCGCCGAACTCCAGCGACGGCATGGTCTTCGAGAGCTTCTCCAGCACCGGAGCCGGGATCTTCGTCACGGCCGACATCGCCGCGATCGGCATCAGCCCGACGCTGGCCGAGTCGAGCGCGTAGATGCGGTCGGCGAACATTCCGTAGCAGAGGAAGGCGCCGCCGACGGCCTGGCCGGTGGCGACGGTGAGCAGCTTGTGGCCCTTGCGCCGCGCCAGCTCGAGGCAAGACAGGAGATGGCCGAAATAGCTCGCGAGGCCCAGCATCTCGGCGACACGGTTCGGCTCCTGTCCGGCGCTGTCGACCAGCATGACGATCGGCGTCTTGGGCTGGTGCTCGATGCACTGGATCACGTGTGCGGCGAGGCGCAGCGCGGCTTGGTTGTCGATGTAAGTTCCATCGCAGGTGCCGATGACGCAGACCTTGGCGCCGTCGACCATGGCGTAGCCCGTCAGAACCGATTTTTCGATGGCGATGCCCGTGGCGGAGGCGCCGAACAGGCGCGCCAGGACGGCGCGGGCGGATGGCTTCTTCGGTGTCGGCTTCTTCATGACCTACTTCCCACGCTTGGCGAGGGCGACGAATTCCGGCCCGGAGGCCAGCGACGCAGCTTCGATGTTCCGAACGCCCATGCCCTTCCAAACGGCGTCGGGATCGGTCGCCGCGCCGAACTTCTTCAGCCGCTTCTCCAGTTCCTTCTGGCGCGCCTTCAGGGAGGCGAGGCTGACGGCGCTCGACTTCCCGAGGAGCTTGGAAATGCCGTCCCGCACCGCGTCGGCCGTGTCATGGACCAGCGCATCGGCATCGCCCAGCAGGTACTTGGTCTTGCCGCCGCTCGTCTTCCAGACCAGGGCGCGATTGGCCGAGTCGTAGGCCTTCTTGCCCATCCACTTCTCGATCACGATCGGGCCGGAGATGCCGAGGCGCCCATGCTCGGTCATGACGCGGAAGTCACAGCAGGTCGACAGGATGCCGATACCGCCATAGGCCCCGATATCGGTGGCGATGACGGCGATGGTCGGTACCTTCAGGGCGCGGCATTCGAAGATCGCGCGCATCGTCTCGGCGATGGCAATCTCTCCGGACGAGCCTTCGTGCAGGCGCACGCCGCCGCTCTCGACGATCAGCACGCAGGGCACCTTGTCTCGCGCCGCGGCCTTGAAAAGCCCGGTGAGCTTGGCGCCGTGGATCTCGCCGACGGCGCCGCCGACGAACTGGCCGACCTGGGCCGCGAGGTAGACCTTCCTGCCGCCGATCTTGGCGTGGCCGATCACGAGACCGTCGTCGAACGAGACCGGGATGCCGAGCTGCGCAAGGTAGGGGCTGGTGAGCCGTTCCGGCGGCGGCAGCAGCTCGTCGAAGGAGCCTTTGTCGGCAAGGGAAGCGATGCGCTGGCGCGCGGTCAGCTCGTGGAAAAGAGGTGCGCCGGTCATTTGTCGCCCTTGGTGAGATGGTCGTAGGCTTGGCGCAGGCGCAGATTGACGAGTACGGGCGGGGCACCCTGGTCGTTGATCGTGACCTTCGTCCCGCCGGCCGGATAGTGGTGGGCGAAGTCGGCGAGGGCCGCGAGCCAGGACGCCTTGTAGCCGGGGATCGAGGTTTCGACGTGGCACTCCATCGCGTCGGAGGGCTTGCCGCCACGCTCCATCAGGACTTCGAGATTGCCCGAGCCGACGACGCCCGCGAGAGACCATGGCTTGGCGGTCTTCGCGCCGAGCGGCTTGGACGGGAAGGACTTGGCGAACTTTTCCATGGTGCTGGGTCCTACCAGTCGACGAATTGCGAGGGCGGGTCGTAGAGCCCGTTGGACCAGCGCACCAGGCCCTTGATGTCCTGCGTAGCGAGCAGGCTGCGGCTCGCCTCGGACGGTCGGACGCCGACATCCTCGGGCAGCTGGACGATACCACGGGCGCGAAGATCCTCGGTCTCGCGCTTCTTGCGCTTGAGGCCGACCGGCGTGTAGCCGGCGACCGCGCGGATGGCCGCCTGGCGCTCGGCGACCGAGCGGCAGGCCGCGAGGTTGGCGATGCCTTCCTCGGTGACGATGTGGGTCACGTCGTCGCCATAGATCATCACGGGCGTGACGCCGTGCAGCGCCTTGCGGATGCTCGGGTCCGTCGCGTCGAGTTCCTCGACGAAGGTCGGCACGCGACCGGCCTGGAAGGTCTCGACCATCTGCACGACGAGCTTGCGGCCGGGCGGCGAGCCCGGTCCGGGATTGGCTTCGGCGCCGGCCTTGAGCCACGCCTTCGTCGGATGGCGGCGGCCGGTCGGCTGGCAGCCCATGTTGGGCGCACCGCCGAAGCCGGTGATGCGGTTCTTGGAGACGGTGGAGGAGTTGCCGTTGATGTCGATCTGCAGCGAGGCGCCGATGAACATGTCGATGGCATAGTGGCCGGCGAGCTGGCCCATGGCGCGATTGGAGTGGAAGCTGCCGTCGCGTCCAGTGAAGAACACGTCGGAGCGCGCCGCGGTGTAACGCTCCATGCCAACCTCGCCGCCGACCGCGAAGACGCTCTCGACCCAGCCGGACTCGATCGCGGGGATCATCGTCGGCAGCGGATTGACCATCCAGTACTTGCAGATCTTGCCCTTGAGGCCGAGCCGCTCGCCGTAGGTCGGCAGCAGCAGCTCGATGGCGGCGGTGTTGAAGCCGACGCCATGGTTCAGCGACTGGACCTCGTACTTCTCGTAGATGCCGCGCAGGGCCACCATCGCCATCAGCACCTGGACGTCGGTGATGGCGGCCGGGTCGCGCGTGAACAGCGCCTGCAGGTGCATCGGGTAGGGGGCCTGCACCACGAAGTCGACCTGGTCGGCCGGGATGTCGATGCGCGGCAGCTTGTCGACGATCTCGTTGACCTGGGCGAACACGATGCCGTCGGAGAAGGCGGTCGGTTCGACGATCGCCGGCGTCTCCTCGGTGTTGGCGGCGAGGAAAAGGTTGCCCTTGCGATCGGCCTGGGCGGCGGCGATCAGCGCCACGCGCGGGGTGAGGTCGATGTAATAGCGCGCATACAGCTCGTTGTAGGTATGGATCGCGCCGACCGGGAACTTCTTGGCCTTCACCAGATCGGCGACGGCGGTCCCCTGCGGGCCGGCGTAGCAGAAGTCGACCTGCTTGATCATGCCCTTCTTGAAGAGCTCGATATGGGCCGGCAGGGTGATGCAGGACATCACCAGATGGATGTCGCGCAGATCCTTCTTGTCGAGCGTCGCGAGCTGGTTGGCGAGGAAATCGGCCTGTTTCTGATTGTCGCCCTCGAGGCACAGAATGTCGCCAGGCTCGATGATGCGGCGCAACACCTCGGGCACCTTGTCCGGGCTCACGAACTTGCCGCGCGCCAGCTTGCCGACACGCTCGATACGCTTGGCCTTGTTCTGGCGGCGCAGCGTCGATTTTGCAGTGATCATGTTGACGTTTTCGTCTATCCCTTACGGGCGGTCAATGCCGACAGGGAAGGCGCTGTTCGCTATCCTGTCGCACGATCAATCGCACTTACTGAAGCGTGGTAGAGCAAGCATGTTGATGTTCGAGATACCCTTCGGGACCACCGACTGGGAAACCGTCGAGCGCACGGAGCATCCGGGCGAGACCGGCAAGGCGTTCTGGCGGACCAAAACGTTCAACAACATCCGCGTGCGAATCGTCGAATACACGCCCGGCTACCTCGCCGATCACTGGTGCCAGAAGGGCCACATCCTGCTCGTGCTCGAGGGTGAACTGTCGACCGAGCTGGCGGATGGCCGCACGGTCACGCTGAAGCAGGGCCAGAGCTATCAGGTGGCCGACAACACGCTTGGCCATCGGTCGAGCACGCAAACCGGCGCCAAACTCTTCATCGTGGACTGACATGACGGACATGATCGGATTCATCGGCGTCGGCACCATGGGCGAGCCCATGTGCCGCAATCTTGCACGCAAGAGCGGCATGACCGTGCTTGCTGCCGATCGCGACACGGCGCCTCTCGAGAGGCTGGCGGCCGACGGCGTGAAGGCGGCCTCGGTCGACGAGATCGGGGAAAGCTGCCGCACGATCTTCCTGTCGCTGCCGGGCGGCAGGGAGGTCGAGGAAGTCTGCATGGGGCCCGGCGGCCTCACCTCGAAGGCCAAGCTCGGCTGGACTGTGGTCGATCTCAGCACCGCCCCGCCGATCCTGGCGCGACGCCTCTACGAGGAGTTCCAGGGCAAGGCCTCGGCCTTCGCCGATGCCCCGGTCGCGCGCACGCGACAGGCGGCGATCGACGGAACGCTCTCCATCATGGTCGGCGCGACGACGCCGACCTTCGAGCGCATCGCGCCGCTGCTGCGCCACATGGCGAGCGAGGTCACACATTGCGGCGATGTCGGTGCGGGCCAGACGGTCAAGATCCTGAACAACATGATCTTGTTCCAGACCGTGGTGGCGCTGGCCGAAGGGCTTTCGATCGCCCGCGCCAACGGCGTCGATGGCAAGGTCCTGTTCGAGACGCTGACCAAGGGCTCGGCCGATTCCTTCGCACTGCGCAATCACGGCATGAAGGCGTTGCTGACCGGAGTCTTTCCGGAGCGCGCCTTCTCGACGAAATATGCTCTGAAGGATCTGAGCTACGCGATCGACATGGCGGAGCAGGCGGGCGTGCCGGCCCTCGGCGCCGATGTGGCGCGCGAGGTGATGGAGCGCGCCGTCGAACTGGGACATGGCGAGGAATACTGGCCGGTCCTGCTCAAGGCCATCGAGGACGCGACCGGCAAAGGCGACGCCTGACGCTACCCGGCTTCCCGGTATCCCTTCGCCTGCATGCAGGCGGTTGCGAGCCGGGATTCCTCATAGGACTTGAAGGTCTCGACGCGCTGCTGCCATTCGAGATAGCCGACCTGGCGGCCGCCGTTCCAGCCCAGCGGGTAAGGGTAGGGGAAGCTGAACGAGTAGAGACGCTCGATGGCGGCCTTGGCCTCCTGTTGGCAGGAAGCCAGTTCGGTCGCGGCTTCGGCTTGCATGGCGCCGGGCTTCTGCCACGGGCCAGGGCTGCTGCAGCCCACCATGGCAAACAGGATGAACGGAAGGGCGGCTCGCAACCGCGCTGAACGCGCTGGCCTACAGCCTGAAGCGCAGGCTGGCACGCGTGCCTTCGACACCGGTGTCGTACTCGACCTTGGACTGGAGGTTGGCGGCCATCGCGGTGACGACACGCGTTCCGAGGCCGGTGCCCTGCGCCGAGCCGGTGCCCTTCCAGCCGACGCCATCGTCTTCGACGGCGAGCGAGACGGTGTCTTCGCCGATCCTCTGGAGGATCACCCGGATCTCGCCGCGCATGGCGGCGGGGTAGGCGTATTTGTAGGCGTTGGTCAGCAGTTCGGTGACGATCACGCCGATCGACACCGCCTTGTCGGTGGGCACGCGGATGTCGGCGTCGGCATGCAGGACCACGGTGTTCTTCTTGTCGGCGGCGTCGATGGCGGCGCTCAATTCGTCGATCAGGCTCATCAGGTAGGAGCCGAGTTCGACGATGCGCACGTCGGATGAAGTGTAGAGGCGTCGATGGATGCCCGCGACCGCCATGATGCGCGCCTGCATCTCCAGCAGGGCGCTGCGTGCCGATTCGTCCTGCACGGCGTTGGCCTGCAGCCGGGCGAGCGACGCGACCAGCGCCAGCGAGTTGGCAACGCGGTGATTGACCTCGTGCAACAGCAATTCGGCACGATCGCGGGCCTCGCGGATCGTGCGCTGGGCCTCCTCGGCCTCGGCCCTCAGCCGCTGCTGCTGCAGGGCAGACCGAATGGCCGAGCCCAGCAGCTCGCGGAAGTGGCCCTGCACATCCTTCCAGACATAGTCGGCGGCGCCGGCCTTCAGCGCCGCGACGGCGACGCGCGCATCCTCGGACCCCGTCACATAGACCACCGGCAGGTCGACGGTGACGCGCTGGATCTTGGCCAGCACGTCGAGGCCCGTCTCGTTTGTCAGGTTGTGATCGAGTGCGATGGCATCGAACTTCTCGCTGGCCAGGAGCGCGAGCCCTTCGTCACCCGAGCCGACATGGCGGATCCCGATGCCGTGCGGCGCCAGCGCGCGTTCCACCAGCCTGCCGATACCCGCGTCGTCGTCGATGTAGAGGACCCTGACCTGTTCCATCGTCAGTCGGTTGCCGGAACCTGCATCACGGACAGGAAAAGTCCGAGTTGCTGGATGGCGTTGGCGAAGCTCTCATAGTTGACGGGCTTGGTGATGTAGACGTTGGCGCCGAGGTCGTAGCAGCGCTTGATCTCGCGCTGGTCGTCGGTCGTCGTGAGGACGATGACCGGCGAGCGCTTGAGATGCGTATTCGATTTGACCTTCGCCAGGATATCGACGCCGGTCATGTCGGGCAGATTGAGGTCGAGCAGGATCAGGAGCGAGCGCGCGCTGCTTTCCTCGCCGCTTCCGTCGGCACCGAACAGGTACGCCAGTGCCGAGGTCCCGTCCTTGAAGGCGACGATCTCATTGTTGACGCCGGCGCGGCGGATGTTCCGCTCGATCAGCCGGGCATGGCCTTCGTCGTCTTCGACCATGACGATGGAAACGGGCTTTGCGTTCATTCGCAGCCTCTACCTTGTCGTTGAGTTTTCGTTGAGCCGGAGCCGCCGCGGCAAATCTATCCGAAAGGTCGTACCGCGACCAAGTTCGGACTGCACGGTAATATCGCCGCCCAGCCGACGAACCAGGGCACGCACATGCGCCAAGCCGATTCCCTCGCCGGGCCGGTCCTGGGCCCCGGCGCGCCGGAACAGTTCGAAAATGCGCTCGTGATCCTGCTCGGCAATGCCGCGGCCATTGTCCGTGATGTCAATGTGCACGCGTCGGGCCGTTTCGCCGGTCGTGATCACGATGCGCCCCGGCCGGTCGCGTGCCAGATACTTCACCGCATTGTCCACGACGTTGCCGATGACCTGCTCCATGGCCAGTCGATCGGTCACGAGGGCCGGGGCGGATGAAGGGACGGCGATCTCGGCACCGACTTCTTCGGTTTGATGTCGAACGCTGGCGGCGGCGTTCTTGAACAAGGCCACGAGATCGACAGACTCCGCCCGCAGCTCTCGCCGCCCTTCGCGGGAGAGTTTGAGGATGGCGTTGATCAGCCCGTCCATCTTGCCGGTCGAGGCCCGTATGAAGCGCAGCGCCTCGGGAATGTCCTCCTCCGTGGCCAGCCGCGCCTTGCTGGCAAGGGTGGCATCGCCCGCCACGTAGGGACCGACCGACTTCATGGCGGCTTCCAGCTCGCTGGTGAAGCCCATGATGTTGACCAGCGGCGAACGCAGGTCGTGGCTCACGATGTAGGCGAAGCGCTGGATCTCGTCGTTGGCGCGGGTCAGGGCCTCGGTGCGTTCCGCCACACGCTCCTCGAGACCGACGTTGAGGGCCTGCAGTTCGGACCGCGCGGCCACCAGGTCCCGCGTGTACTGAACAACCGTCCAGGACGCGCCGGCGGCGAACAGAACGATCAGGAGACTGCCCGCCGCGGTCACCCAGGTGAGAAGCTCCGCGCCGTCGGTCACGGCCTCCAGACGGGCGGCCACCCTGCCTTCCGCAGTCGAGATCAGGTGAGCCAGCTGGGTCCGCGCCTTCTCCATCAGCAGGCGCCCACGATCCGACAGGACGGTCTGGATCGCGGCGTCCCGCTGGCCCGCCTTTGCCTGTTCAATGGTCTCCGTCAGCTCCGCCATCTTG
This sequence comes from Reyranella sp., assembly GCF_965227665.1. Lineage (GTDB taxonomy): Bacteria > Pseudomonadota > Alphaproteobacteria > Reyranellales > Reyranellaceae > Reyranella. The sequence goes on along the minus strand of NZ_OZ245767.1, from coordinate 581,258 downwards.
GCATCGAGCACCTCGGAGAGTTCGTTGACCGCGGCCAGCTGGGCGGGGTCTCTGGCGACGAGCTCCCGCAGGGTGCCGATGTCTCGCCGCAGTCGCGGCTGGGCCCGCTCGAAGGGATTGAGATAGCGCGCTTCGCCCGTCAGCAGATAGCCGCGCTGACCCGTCTCGGCGTCGATGGTCGCCGCCAGGAGATTGGTGGTGAGAGCGCGTATGTCGCGCTCCACCACGGCCTCTTCGGCGTGCTGGGCCGTGCGAACGGAGAGCCAGGCCGAAACGGCGACGATCGCCAGGAGCGCAAGAACGCCGGCGGCGAGAAAGGCGATCGTGCGGCGGGCGAACGATGAAGCGAACAAGGGCATGGAGGGCTGGGGGACTCGCAGATGCAAAACCGGATACCTGCGGGCCTTCAGGTATTTGACAGGATAATACGGAAAGGAAGTTGCACGTCCATCTGCAACGTTCAGCGCTGGTCGATGTCCCCATCGCTCAGCAAACCCGCGCCAAGCGCGGCCTCCATCGCGGTGTCGAGATCGAAGACACGCTGGGTGGCAAATCCCGGATAGCGATCCGTCGGCTCGGCATTGCCGAGCGCGACGAGGGCATCGGCGTCGCCCTGCATCTCGAAACCACACAGAATCTCGGGGAATCCAGCCGCCCTGGAAACCGTGAGGGCAAAGCCGCCTTTCGACGAGGCCATGCGGCCGATGACGCGATGAAGGAGATCGCGAAGACCGCGAAGCCGGCGGCTCCCGATCTCATCGGCACCCACGTCGACCGCCACCGCGACGACGAGATGACCTTGCGGAAAATTCTTGAGGAAGGCTGGCCAGGACATGCTGCGCATGGCGGCACAACGCCGGGGTTCCGCAATCGCTGCCTCGAGGTCGCGTTTGCAAGCGCGATCGATGATAGGGTGCGGGAATTGAATGTGGACCCGTCGGGGAGACTTGGAATGGCGCGGATCGCGGTTGGTGGCTTTCAGCATGAGACGAACACGTTTGCGCCTCAGCAGGCGACCTGGGAGGAGTTCGTTCGCGCCGATGCCTGGCCGCCGCTGCTGCGCGGTCCGGAAATGATCGCCGGGGTCGAAGGCTTCAACATCCCGATCGCGGGCGCCGTCAGGAAACTGACGGAACTGGGCCACGAGATCGTGCCGCTGGCCTGGGCGGCGGCAGCGCCGGCCTCCTACGTGACCGAGGACGCCTTCGAGAAGATGTGGGCGCTGTTCGACGAGGACCTGAAGAAGCACGGACCGTTCGATGCGATCTATCTCGACCTGCACGGGGCCATGGTCGCCGAGAATACCGAGGACGGCGAGGGCGAGCTGCTGCGCCGCATCCGCGGCCTCGTGGGCGACGCGCTCCCGATCGTCGCCAGCCTCGACTACCACGCCAACCTGACGCCCGAGATGGCGACGCTTGCCACGGCGCTGGTCGGCTATCGCACCTACCCGCATATCGACATGGCGGTCACCGGCAGCCGTGCGATCGAACTCCTCGACAAGCTGCTGCGCGAGAAGCGGCCGGTCTATCGCGCCTATCGCCAGCTCGACTTCCTGATCCCGCTGGTCTGGCAGTGCACCTTCATCGAGCCGGCCAAGGCCATCTTCGACCTGGTGGGCGAGCTTGAGGCCGGCGAGAAGAGCCACAATCAGGGAATCGTCAGCGTGACGCATACGCCGGGCTTCCCGCCGGCCGACATCGCCCAGTGCGGCCCGGCGCTGGTCGTCTACGGCCACGACAAGGAAGCGGTCGAGGCGGCGGCTGACAAGCTGGCCGCCACAGTCAAGGCGCAGGAGAAGGCGTTCGACGGCGAACTGCTCGATCCCGACCAGGCCGCGCTTCGAGCCCTCGAGCTGTCGAAGAACGCCACCAAGCCGATCGTGCTGGCCGACGTGCAGGACAATCCCGGCGCGGGCGGCACTTCCGACACGATCGGGCTGCTGTCGGCCCTGATGCGCCATAAGGCAAAGGGGGCCGTGATCGGCATGATCGTCGATGAAGGCGCGGCCAAGGCGGCGGTCGAGGCAGGCGAGGGCAACGTGATGCGCCGCGGTATCGGCGCCGTCGTGGGCTATGGCGGCGAGAAGCCGGTCGAAGCCGACTGGCGCGTGGTCAAGCTGAGCGACGGCGTCTTCACCGGCACCGGCCCGTTCTATGGCGGCGCCAAGTTCCAGATCGGGCCGATGGCGCTGCTGACGGACGAGGCGTCGGGCGTCTCGGCCGTAATCGCCAGCAAGCGGGTGCAGGCCGCCGATCAGGAGATGTTCCGCGCCGTCGGCGTCGAGCCGTCTGACGTGCCGATCCTGGCGCTGAAGTCGACGGTCCATTTCCGCGCCGACTTCCAGCCGATCGCCGAAACGATCCTGGTCGTGCGCTCGACCGGCGCCCACATCACCGATCCGGTCGATATGCCCTACAAGAACCTGCGCAAGGGCATCAGGCTGAAGCCCATGGGACCGGTCTGGCAGGGCGCCTGAGCGTCAATCGTCGGCGAAGGCCGGCCGCAGCGCCCAGACCATCGGCAACGTCGTCAGCGCGACGCAGGCGACGGCGATAAGCGCCGTCGTGAGGCCGACGACGTCGCCGAACAGGCCGAACAGCAGCGGACCCGTCGCGCCGGCGACGGAGCCGCCGGTGTAGAAGACGGCGAAGGCCTTGGTGCGTCGTTCCGGGCTCACGAATTCGGGGATGGTGCCGTAGAGAACGGACGAGGTGCCGTTCAGCACCAGGCCCACGGCGGGCAGCAGCAGCAGCGCGACCTCGAGCGAGAGCGGCAGGGCGGCGAGGATGAGCAGGGTCGTGGCAGCTTCGCTGAGCAGGACCGACGGCACGACGCCCAGCTTCTGGCCGACCCAGCCCATGACCAGCTTGCCGGCGGCGCCGCCCGCAAACATCAGCGACAGGCCAAGGCCGATGGTCGGCAGGTCCGCGCCCTTGTCGCGCAGCAGGAACGGCAGAAAGATCAGGAAGCCGGTCCGCACAAGGTCGTCGGCGATGTGGATCGAGAACAGGAGCCAGTAGGCCCAGGGCCGGTCCTGTCCGGCGACAGCCTTCGACGGTTCCGCCGTGCCGTGCATCACGATGGGCTTCAGTGAGGCAAGGATGATGCCCGCGCCAAGGACGGCAAGGGCGGCCATGACGACCAGCGCCTGCTGCCACCCGAGCGAGGCCGCGATCAGCGCGAAGAGCGCCGGCAACAGGACCTTCCCGACATCGCCGGTGAAATTGTAGGTGCCGAGCGCCGTGCGGGAACGCGGGCCGTGATAGGCGGCGGCGACCAGGCTGGAGCCGATGGGATGCTGCGTGCTGGCGCCCAGCCCGGCGAGGAGCAGCCCGGCGATGACGCCGTAGAGCGAGCCGCTGAGGCCCGCGAGGCAATAGCCGGCGGCGATCAGCATCGTGCCGGTGGCCAGGATTCGGACACCGCCGAAGCGTTCGGCCAGGTGGCCCGACGGGATCTGGCCGGTGGCCATGGCGCCCGAGTAGCAGGTCTTGAGTGCGCCGATGGCGCCGTAGCTCAAGGCGAACTGCGACTGCAGCAGCGGGTAGAGGACGTTCAGGAGATCGGTGAATCCGTCGTGCAGGGCATGCGCGCCGCCGCAGACGGTGAGGGTGCGGCGGGCGGTGGAGGGAGCCGAGACGGTGATTGTCATCTCACCGTCACAATACTAGCGACCCGGTATCCGGTCGAACCAAAAGGCGGTCTGCTGCTGGAAATCCCGCTCCGCGAACGCGGTGTCCGCGATCACCGTCGGCTTGCCGTTGCGCGCGTAGCGCACGCTCACCAGTCGCTTGAAGGCCGTATCGGCGGAATGAAGGATCAGCACGTCGCCCTGGCGGCGCTGGAAGACGAACTCGTGATACTGGCGGATATTCACCAGGTTCACGACGTAGCGGCCGTCGGGCCCGTCGTCGGCCAGCTGGCGCACCGGAATGTCACGGCCCTGATTGGTGATGCCCATGAGCGTAAAGGCCTCGGGCGCCGTCATGTTGTCCCGGCCGGTCCGCTGGATCAGCGCGACCAGACGGTCGCCGCGCGGCGAGAGCGTGTGCCGGGGCGAGGGCGTCGTGGCGCAGGCGGCCAGCGGCAGGAGGGTGGCTGAGAGAAGGAAGCCGCGGCGCGTCGATGCGAGAGTGCTCAAGCCTTTTCCTTCTCCATGTCGATTTCGATGGGGGCGATTTCCGCGAGCACGCCGCCGCGCACCGCTCGGAAGAAGCAGTTGTGACGGCCGGTGTGGCAGGCGACGCCGGTCTGGTCGACGAGCGCCAGCAGCGTGTCGCCGTCGCAGTCGACGCGTAGCTCCACCAGTGTCTGGATATGGCCTGACGTGTCGCCCTTGCGCCACGGGCCCTTGCGCGAACGCGACCAGTAGCACGCACGGCCCGTGCGCATCGTCTCGGCCACGGCGTCGCGATCCATCCAGGCCATCATCAGCACCTCGCCGGTGTCGTGCTGCTGGGCGATCGCCGGCACCAGCCCCTGCGCATCAAATTTGATGACGGAGAGGGCGGCGTCGATTTCGGGTTGCTGGTAGGTCGTTGGGGTCGTCATTGGGGCTCCATTGGGCACAGGGGCGAGCCTTGGCCTCCGGAAGGAACGGCGCGTATAATCGCCACCTCCTCGGTTGGCAAATCGGAAGTCCCTTGAAGAAACCAGCCAAAGCGGCGCCCACCGGGCATGCCCACGATCACGAGCACTGCGTCGAGGACGCGATCGCCGCGGCGGAGAAACTGTGTGCCGCCAAGGACCTGCGCTTCACGCCGCTGCGCCGCCGGGTGCTGGAACTCGTCTGGTCGAGTCACAAGCCGGTCGGCGCCTACGCGCTGCTCGACAGCCTGCGCAACGAGGATCTGGGCTCGGCGCCGCCCACCGTCTACCGCGCGCTCGACTTCCTGATCGAGAACGGCCTGATCCATCGCATCGAGCGCATGAACGCCTTCGTCGGCTGCAGCCATCCGGGCGAGGCCCATCGCGGCTTCTTCCTGATCTGCAGCGAGTGCGGCAACGCCGAGGAGATCGAGGGCGACGGCCTGTCCGACGCCATCTCCGCCAGCGCCACCCGCCGCGGCTTCACCGCGCGCGACATGACGTTGGAAGTGACGGGCGTCTGCGGCGAGTGCCGGGGCGGCTAGAGGTTTCGAACTCGAAGATCACCGCACGACCTGATCCTGGGGAGACGCGCGCAGTGCGTCGTCTCGAAGGATGGGCACAGACGTGGTGCTGGTGCCCGTGCTTCGAGACGGCTGATGCGCAGCCTCCTCAGCATGAGGTTTGGGAGTGTAACGCCTGAGCTAACCGCGGTGCCTGAATCAGGCGTTGTGCGCGCGGTTGAGGCGCTCAAAGCCTTCGGCCAGGTCCGTCTTCAGGTCCTCGACGTCTTCGAGGCCGATGTGGACGCGCAGGAGCTGCTTGCCCTCGGGCCACGGCACGGCGGTGCGGTACTGGTCGGGGTGGGCCGGGATCATCAGGCTCTCGTAGCCGCCCCAGCTCGCGCCCATGCCGAAGATGTCCATGCCGTCGAGCATGGCCGCCACCGCGGGGCGCTTGATGCCGTCGCGCAGCGTGAAGGAGAACAGGCCCGACGAGCCCTGGAACTGCTTCTTCCAGTTCTCGTGACCGGGGCAGTCGGGCAGGGCGGGGTGCAGCACCTTGTCGACCTCGGGCCGGGTCTTCAGCCAGTTCGCGATCTCGAGGCCGCTCTTCTCATGGTGGCGCAGGCGCACGCCCATGGTGCGCAGGCCGCGCAACGCAAGGTAGCAGTCGTCGGGCGCGGCGTGGAAGCCGAAGGACTGGCAGGCCGTTTTCGCGATCTCGAACATCTCGCGTGTGGCGCAGGAGATGATGCCCATCATCGCGTCCGAGTGGCCGACGATGTACTTGGTGCCGGCGTGGATGGAGATGTCGCAGCCATGGTCGAACGGCTTGAAGTAGAGCGGCGTCGCCCAGGTATTGTCGATCATCACGGTCGCGCCGGCCTTCTTGGCGACCGCGGCCATGCCGTCGACGTCCTGGACCTCGAAGGTCTGCGAGCCCGGCGCCTCGAGATAGAGGACCTTGGTATTCGGCCGCATCAGCTTGGCGATACCCTCGGCGCCGATCATCGGGTCGAAGTAGGTGGTCTCGACGCCGAAGCCCTTCAGCGTCGTGTTGGCGAAGCGGCGCGCCGGACCGTAGGCATTGTCGGTCACCAGCATGTGGTCGCCGGTCTTCAGGAAGCCCACGATGGCGCCGGTGACGGCGGCCAGGCCCGACTGCACGGCGATGGAACGATGTGCGCCCTCGATGGCGGCGACGGCGTCTTCCAGCGCCTTCTGCGTCGGCGTGCCGTTGCGGCCGTAGCCGAAGCCCTCGAATGGAATCCGGTTCTCGAACTTGTCCATCGTCGGCGAGAGGATCGTCGAGGCGTGATAGACGGGCGGATTGACGATGCCGAAGTTGTTGTCCGGGTCGCGGCCCGAGACGGCCAAAACGGTGTCGGGGCGGGTATAAGTTTTCTTCGAGGTCATGATTCGATTATGGCACAGGCTGCGCGCTGGCGGCCAGCATTAGACCTTCGGCAGCAGCGTGGGTTAGCCGTTACTCAGGTGCAAAAGACTGAAGCCGGGGTTCACCAAGAGTGCCCGCGTGTCCGCCGACCCTGGTCTCCCATAAGGTCACGTCAACACCCACCTTTCCGTCTTTGGCGAATACGTTGACCTCGCACCATTGGTGATCGCCGAAAGGCATGAGAACCCGGTCGTCCGGAAAAAGCGACGCCCCTCGGAAGGGGCCCAGCCGGTCCCTTCCGACCGCCTCGCGTGCCTTCGGATCGGCAACGAGGACGGTTCGATGCTCCGACCCAGGGCGATTGATCGACAGAATCCGCATCGCGCTGAAGAAGATGTTCACACCGTGTGCCGTTCGCTCGACACGGTCGATTGTACATAGGTTGGTTGCGGCACCGGGCGTTGCAGTGACTGCGATCAGGCCCACGAGGGCAGCGCAGCAGATGCACCGCATGCTGCAGTCAGGGTCCGGTGACGATGGGCGTGTCGGTCCGTCCGCCCCATTCCGTCCACGAGCCGTCATAGACCGCGGCTTCGGGAGAGCCGGTGAGATAGAGGGCCAGCGCGATGACACAGGCGGTGACGCCGGAGCCGCAACTCGCGGTCACCTTCTTCGACGGATCGATGCCGGAGGCGGCGATGCGGGCCGCCAGCTTGTCGGCCGGCAGCATCGTGCCGGTCGCGGGATCGAGCAGCTCGTTATAGGGGAGGTTGAAGGCACCCGGCATGTGGCCGCCGCGCAGGCCGGCGCGCGGCTCGGGCACCTCGCCGCGGAAGCGGTTGGCGGCGCGGGCGTCGACGATCTGCTCGCGCTTGCTGTCGATCAGGCTCAGCACGTCGTCCACCGAGCGGACCAGCGAATTGTTGAGGCGCGACGTGAAGTGGCGCTCGCGGGGCGGCGTCGGATCGTCGGTGACGGGATGGCCCTCGCTCATCCACTTCGGCAGGCCGCCGTTCAGGACCGACACGTCCTTGTAGCCCATCGCGCGGAACATCCACCACACGCGGCAGGCGCCGGTCATCGGCGTGGTGTCGTAGATCACGATCTTGTTGCCGTCGCCCAGCCCCAGCTTGCGGACGCGGGCGGAGAACTTCTCCGGCGGCGGCAGCATGTGCGGCAGCGGACTCGTCGTGTCGGCGATCTCGTCGATGTCGAAGAACACCGCGCCCGGAATGTGCTGATGGACGAACTCGGTCTTGGGATCGCGCTTCTGCGCCGGCAGGTAGAACGAGCCGTCGACGACGCGCACGTCCGGGGCGTCGAGGCGGGCGGCGAGCCAGTCGGTGCTGACGAGGGCGTCGGGCCTTGCGTAGTCCATCGTGATTTCTCCTAAGCCAGCGCGATGATGAAGCGCCGGTTCATCTTTCCCTTGTTCTCGACCTTGATGCATTCGACGCGGCCGATCTCGCCGCTGCGGGCGACGTGGGTGCCGCCGCAGGCCTGCAGGTCGACACCCTCGATCGACAGGAGGCGGACGCGGCCCGCGCCCATCGGCGGCCGAACGCTCATCGTCTTCACGAGCTCGGGGCGTGAGGTCAGCTCCTCGTCGGTAACCCATTGCTGCGTCACCGGACGGTCGAGGGCGATCAGCTTGTTGACCTCCTCGGTCACCCATTCCTTCGTCGGCACCTCGCCCTCGAGGTTGAAGTCGAGGCGACTCTTGTCGACGCCGACCTGGCCGCCGGTGACGTTGCCCTTGATGACGGCCGACATCACGTGCAGTGCCGTATGCATGCGCATGTGCAGATGCCGGCGCTCCCAATCGAGCACCGTGTGAACCTTCGTCCCGACCTCTGGGCGCGGCGCGTCGGGGGCGAGCACGTGCAGCACGTCGCCGCCGTCGGCCTTCACCGAGTCGACGATCCTGGCTTCGCCGCCGTCCCAGCGCAGCAGGCCGGTGTCGCCGGGTTGACCGCCACCCGTCGGATAGAAGATCGAGCGGTCCAGCCGCACGCCGCGCTCCTCGACGGCAGTCACGGTGGCGTCGGCTTCCTTGATGTAGGCGTCCTGCCTGAAGAGTTCTTCGACCATGACCGGGATTTAGGCTTTCGCCAGACGCGCCGCAACTTCGTCGCCGGTCGGCATGGCGGGCGCGGCGCCAAGACGTTCGACGGAGCAAGAGGCCGCGGCGCTGGCGAACCGGGCAGCCTCTGCCGGCGTCAGCCCCGCGGCGAGTCGCGAGGCGAGGGCGCCCACGAAACAGTCGCCCGCGCCGGTCGTGTCGACGACCTTCGTCTGGAAAGCGGGGATCGTGTCGACGCCGGTCGCGCTGACGCAGATCGCCCCGCGTGGGCCCAGAGTCGCGATGACGGCCCGCGCGCCGCGCTGGCGCAGGACATTGCAGGCCGCGACCACGTCGTCCGTCGCGCTGGAGGCGTCGAGCCTGGTGCCGGTCGCCTGGGAGAGTTCGATCTCGTTCAGCACCGCGACGTCGACCGACTTCAGCAGTTCTGGCGGATGTTCCGTGTACGGCGCGAGGTTGAGGACGGTGCGGGCGCCGGCCGCATGGGCGCGGGCAAGGATCGCCTGAGTGGCCGCGAGCGGCGTCTCGAATTGCGCCACCCACACCTCGTCGGGTCGCGGCTCGTCGGGCAGCATCGAGGCCGCGAAGTGCATGTTGGCGCCGGACGCGACGGTGATCGAATTGTCGCCTTCAGCCACCTGGATCAACGCCACACCGGTCGCCGGCCCCTCGACCTCGGTCACGCCGGTGCTGTCGACGTCGTTGTCGGCCAGGAAGCCGCGCAGGCTGTTGGCGAAGGCGTCGTCGCCAACCGCGCCGACCATCGCCGTGGGTACGCCGAGGCGCGCCGAGGCGATGGCCTGGTTCAGGCCCTTGCCGCCCGGCAGGAACGAGACTTCCGCGCCCAGGATCGTCTCGCCGGGCGTGGGCCGCCGCGCGCTCTGCACGACGACATCCATGTTGAGGCTGCCGCAGACGACGACCCGGCTCATGCGGACTCGCTCAGGCCATCCAGCGCGGCAGGGGCAGGTTCTTCTCGCGCAGGAATGCCGGATTGAAGAGCTTGGACTGGTAGCGGCTGCCGCCATCGCACAGGATGGTGACGACGGTCTTTCCCGGGCCCAGCTCGCGGGCGAGCCGCATGGCACCCACGACGTTGATCGCGGACGAGCCGCCCAGCACGAGGCCTTCGTGTTCGATCAGGTCGTACAGGACGGGCAGGGCCTCCTCGTCGGTGATCTGGTAGGCCATGTCGATCGGCGTGCCTTCCAGATTGGCGGTGACACGACCCTGTCCAATGCCCTCCGTGACGGAGTTGCCTTCGGCCTTGAGCTCGCCCTTGGCGAACCAGTTGAACAGCGCCGAGCCCATGGGATCGCTGAGCGCGATCCTGATCTCGGGATTGCGCTCCTTCAGGGCCCGCGCCACCCCGGCCAGGGTGCCACCGCTGCCGACAGAGCAGGTGAACCCATCGACCTTGCCGTCGGTCTGGTCCCAGATTTCCGGTCCCGTCGTGCGGTAATGGCCGTCCCGGTTGGCGGTGTTGTCGAACTGGTTGGCCCAGATCGCGCCGTTCGGCTCCTTGGCCGCCAGTTCCTCGGCCAGCGTGCCGGAGAATCGGACATAGTTGTTGGGATTGGAGTAGGGCGCGGCCGGGACGAGGCGCAGGTCGGCGCCGCACAGGCGCAACATGTCCTTCTTTTCCTGGCTCTGGGTCTCGGGCATCACGATGACCGAACGATAGCCGCGGGCATTGGCCACCAGCGCGATGCCGATCCCGGTATTTCCGGCCGTGCCCTCGACGATGACGCCGCCGGGCCTCAATTTGCCGGTCTTCTCGGCGTCCTCGATGATGGCGAGCGCGGCGCGATCCTTCACAGACCCGCCCGGGTTGAGGAACTCGGCCTTGCCGTAGATGTTGCAGCCCGTCGCCTCGGATGCGGCGCGCAGCTTGATCAGCGGCGTATTGCCGATGCTATCGATAAAACCCGACCGGACGTTCATGACCTACTCGCTCCGCTGACCCTGCGCCGCCCCCGGCGAGACCGTAGACAGGGAGCAGGGGGAATCGCAACCGGACGATACCGTTTGGCGGCTTGGTTGGCCCGGAATTCGCATGATCTCTGCCGGGCTCGTGCGCCCTGCAGGGGCCCAGATCGGAAGGTCCCATGAGTGCGCCTGCTGCTGTCCATTCGAACTGGGAGAGCCTCGTTCATCCCAACGGCGATCCCATCCGTCTCAATCATCAGGATTTCGTGGCCATCGACCGGGACGGCGACGCCACCTACGATCCGATCTATCGGCCGCAGGCGCTCTACAATCGCGTGACCAACGGCTTCCACGCGAACAACGAGGCCTTCCTGCTGCAGGAGGTCGCGACCAACCTGCCGATCTACCGGCCGGATGCCGGGCCGACTGATTTCCATCTTCACCTGCCTCCGGGTGGCTTCCAGCTCGTGCTGGTCACGTCGGGCCTGTTCACGTTCGACTATGACGGGCTGCTGCACCATGTCGGGCCGGGGGCGCTGATCCTGCAGAGCGCGATCGTACACCGGCAGAGTTCCTACAGCTGGTCCGGGCTGCCCACGGAAGCGAACCTCAAGACCCCGCAGACGGTCGTGCCCGATCCGCTCTCCATGGGCTATTCGGGCAAGTTCATCGAAGCTTTCATCACCGAGCCGACGACCTTTCCCAACCCGACGGTGGTTCACGCAGATGAGATCGACGAGGCCGAGACGCCGCGTCTGGCCTGGAGCCATCCGTTCCACGACCGCCCGCAGGCGGCCGCCTTCTGGGTCCAGGACCCGCTGTCGCTCGACGCCCTTTACCGACCGCTGCCGGCCGGGATCGTGACGTCGGCAATGCCCGTCCATGTGCGCGATCTCGGCATCGAGGGCCCGAGCGGCCACCTCGTCACCGGCCACATCATCGCCACCGACCCGCGCGGCCAGTCCCTCCTGCCAAAGAGCGCGGCCGGCGCCGCCGACATCACAGGGCTGGGAAAGGGCGAGGTCGTGGTCCATCGCGTCATTCGCGGCACCGCCGAATTCAAGGACGGGGCGGGCAAGCGGTTCGAACTCGCGACGGGGGATTCGGTCACCGCCGGGAAAGACTCGGCGACGCTCGTCGGGCTCGGAGAGAATACTCAGCTCCTCCGCCTCGGCCTCCTGAACGGCATGGACGGGCTTCGCCGTTGGACGGCGGCGCAGCGCGACGAGATCGACGGGCTGGCCGGCCGCATCATCACCCGCAAGGAGTCGCGACCTCAGCGTACCCAGGGCAAGCCGGTCGGATTTCTCTACGAGTAGGGCGGCGCCTCAGCGCCAGCGGTTTCGCAGCTCGTCGCGGTGGAGCGCCAGCCATTGCAGCGCGATCACGGCGGCCGAATTGTCGATCTCGTCGCGGGCGAGGAGCGCCAGCGCTGCGGCGAAGGGCATCGCCTTGACGAGGATGTCCTCGTTCTCCGTGTCGAGGCCGTGGACGCCGCCGATGCCGGTCGAATCGATTCGCCCGAGGAAAATGGTGCAGGTTTCCGAGCAGGCGCCGGGGCTCAGCACGAGGCTGTAGAGCGGCACGAGATCCAGGATCTCCACGGCGGCTTCCTCGACAGCCTCGCGCCGCGCGACCTCCTCGGGCGTTTCGCCGTCCTCGAGCATTCCGGCCACGATCTCCCAGCACCAGGGATGGCGGCCGGCGGCGAAAGTGCCGGCGCGGAACTGGCGGATCAGGACGACTTCGTCGCGCACCGGGTCGTAGGGCAGCACGGCGGCGGCCTGGCCACGCTCGAAGACTTCGCGGTCGAACGCACCGCTCACGCCGCCGCGATAGAGGCTGTGGCGAAACCGGTAACGGGCGAGCCGGAAATAGCCCTGGAAAGCCACGGCTCTTTCGAGCAGTTCGGCCTTTTCACCGGGCAGCGCGACGGACGGCATGACATGCACCCCACAAGCGAAAAGGGGCCGCTCCCTTTCGAGAACGGCCCCCAATTGGCTCCGGAGGTAGGAATCGAACCTACGGCCGGGCGATTAACAGTCGCCTGCTCTACCGCTGAGCTACTCCGGAATGGAATTCGTCGCGACGGCGGTAACTCTGCCGCGAGGCGCGGTCTTGTGACAGAGCGTGTCCGCTCATGCAAGACCTCTTGCTTGTGCATTCGTGGAGGCCCGGGCCGGAGTCGAACCGGCCTGGAAGGATTTGCAGTCCTCTGCATAGCCGCTTTGCTACCGGGCCGCACGAAAGCGCGCGGTGCTATACTCATGGTGTGACGGACCGGTCAAGCGGGCGCGACGGAGAGACCTTTGACGCTTTCATGCGCCGCCGCCTATATAACCGCCGCTACATCTAGGGGGCAGCCTATGACGGATTTCGCGCTCGCGCGACGCAACATGGTGGACGGGCAGCTCCGGCCCAACCGGGTCAACGATGCCGGGCTGCTGGCGGGGCTCAGTGAGCTGCCGCGCGAGCGCTTCCTGCCCGAAGGGCTGCGCTCGGTCGCCTATGCCGACGACGACGTGCCGCTGGGCAACGGGCGCTTCATGATGGAGCCGATGGTTCTGGCGCGTCTGATCCAGGTGCTGCAGCCGCGGGCCGAGGACAAGGCGATGGTCGTGGCCGCCGGCCTGGGCTACGGGGCGGCCATCCTCGCACGGCTGACCAAGTCGGTCGTGGCCGTGGAGGCCGATGCGGGCCTCGCTGCCGCGGCCCGGAAGACTCTGCAGGAACTGGGCGTCACCGGGGTGGAACTGGTGGCCGGGCCGGCCGAGCAGGGCGCCCCAGCGGCTGGCCCGTATGACATCATCCTGATCGAGGGCGCGGTGCCGGAAGTGCCGCAAGCCATCGCCGACCAGCTTGCCGAGGGCGGCCGGCTGGCCACGGTCATTGCCGATCCGAGCGGCGCGCTCGGCGTCGCGCATCTCTTCGTGAAGCAGGGCGGGGTGATGTCGGGACGGCCGCTGTTCGATGCCGGCACGCCCTTGCTGCCGGGCTTCGCACGGCCTGCGCGCTTTACCTTCTGACCCGTTCAGGTCTTTCCATGCCGGGGGCTACCCATAGTGTTCCGCCTGATGCTAGGGTGCCGGTCAAAGATGAGGGTAGAGCAATGCGTATCCGGCCCGGTTTGAGGCATGCCCGCACCGCGGCCGCGTGCATCCTGGCGGTCGGGCTCGGGGGAGCTTCCAGCGCGTGGTCGCAGAGCCTTATCGAGGCCCTGTCGACGACCTACAACAGCAACCCCGACCTTCTGGCCAGCCGCGCGATCCTGAGACAGACCGATGAGACGCTGTCCCAGGCGGTCGCCAACTGGCGTCCGCGCGTCACGCTGAACGTCGAATACAACAAGGTCGAGCAGGACTCCTACTCGCAGCGTTCAGCGCCGACCTTCTATGCGTTGAACGGCAAGTTCACGACCTTGCAGATGGTCCAGCCGATCTTCCGCGGCGGCAAGACCATCGCCGAGACCAAGCAGGCCCAGTCCAACATCCAGGCACAACGGGCGCAGCTCGCCGAGACCGAGCAGAACGTGCTGCTGGCGGCGGTCACGTCCTATGCCGACCTCATCCAGAACATCGGTATCGCCGACGCCCGCCGCAACAACGTGCGGGTGCTGGTCCAGCAGCTCGATGCCACCCGCGAACGCTTCCGGGTCGGCGAACTGACGATCACCGACGTGTCGCAGTCCGAAGCCCGCCTCGAACTGGCCAAGGCCGACCTGGTGCAGGCCGAGACCCAGGTCCGAATCGCCGAAGCCGCGTTCCAGCGCACGATCGGCAAGAAGCCGGGCAAGCTGGGCGAGATCCCGCTGATCGGCGGCCTGCCGTCCTCGGAAGAGGAGGCGATCGGCCTGGCGATGGATGCAGGCCCCCGCGCGGTGACCGCCGCCCACCGGATCACGGCCGCCAACTACGGCGTGAACTCGGCGGTCGGCGACCTGCTGCCGCAGGTCAACCTGGTGGGCGCGCTTCAGCAGCAGTTCGACCTGCAGGTCCCCAACGACAAGTACTACAACTATGCGGTTCGCCTGCAGGCGGTGATCCCGATCTTCCAGAACGGCAGCGAATGGTCTCGGGTCCGCTCGGCGCGCGAACTGGTCGGACAGCGCCGCAACGAGCTCGACAGCGCCCGGCGCGCCGTGGCGGAAAACGTCATCCGCGCCTGGCGTCAGCTCGATTCCTCGCGCTCCCGGGTCACGTCGTTCGAATCGCAGGTTCGCGCCAACGAAGTCGCCCTGAACGGCGTGCGGCAGGAAGCGCTGGTCGGCTCTCGTACCACGCTGGACGTGTTGAACGCCGAGCAGGAGCTGCTCAATTCGCAAGTCAATCTGATCCAGGCGCGCCATGACGTGCAGGTCGCCTACTATGGCGTGCTGGCCGGTATCGGCCGCCTGACGGCCCGGACCCTGGCGCTGCCCGTCGAGTATTACGACGAGGAGCGCTACTACAAGGATGTCGGCTCCCGCTGGGTCGGCTGGGGCAGCAGCGGCGAGTCCGGTACGGGCAACATTCCGCCGTCGACCTCGCCGGCCGGCGTCGCCGGTGCCGCCCCGATGGGGAGCAGCGGAAGATGAGCGACGCCAGGAGCGGTCCCAACCAGGACCCCTCGATGGACGATATCCTGGCGTCCATCCGAAAGATCATCTCGGATGACGAGGCCCGCGCCCAGGTCGGAGGCCTGCGCAATGCGAACACCGCACCCGGCGAGCGCCCGCCCGTAATACCCCCCGTGCTGCCGTCTGCGCCGCCGTCCGCGCCGGGCGACGACGTGCTCTTGCTCACCGAGATCGTGGAAGAACCCAAGTCGATGCCGAACGAACAGCCCACCGCGATGCCGCGGATCGATCCCGTGATCGCGGCGGAGATGCCGCAGCCCGCGACCGAGCCGGCCGTCAGCGAAAAGCCGGCTGCCAAGACGACGCCGGCCGAGGCGCTGGTCGGTGCCGGCGTGGCGGGGGCCACCAGTTCGGCCTTCGCGCGGCTCAACCAGGCCGTCCAGGACAGCGTGCCTCCGCCGGTGGCGACCGATCCCGGCCCCCGGGTCGGCGGCTCCGGCCAGACCATCGAGGATCTGGTCAAGGAGATGCTGCGCCCGATGCTCAAGGAGTGGCTGGACACCAACCTGCCGCCAATGGTCGAGCGCTATGTCGAACGCGAGATTGCGCGGCTGACCCGCCGCTGACCCCGGGCGCCACCCTCAATCATCGCCACGGTGTCGCAACCGTGGCGTTTTTCGTTTAAGGCCAGAAGATGCTCGACAAGACCTACGACCCCAAGGAAATCGAGGCCCGGCGCTATCCCGAGTGGGAAGGCTCAGGGGCTTTCCGTGCCCATCCTGAGTCGCCGAAGCAGCCCTATTGCATCGTCATCCCGCCGCCCAACGTCACGGGCAGCCTGCACATGGGCCACGCGCTCGACAACACGCTGCAGGACGTACTCATCCGCTGGCGCCGCATGAAAGGCGACGACGTGCTGTGGCAGCCCGGCACCGACCATGCCGGCATCGCCACGCAGATGGTGGTCGTGCGCAACCTCGAGCAGGAGGGGATCGGCCTCGCGGTCGAGGGCGCCGCCCGCAACGATGCCAACAAGAAGCTGCTGAACCGCGAGGAGTTCCTCGCCCGCGTCTGGGAGTGGAAGGCCTATTCCGGCGGCACGATCACCAGCCAGCTCCGCCGCCTGGGCGCCTCCTGCGACTGGAGCCGCGAGCGCTTCACCATGGACGAGGGCCTGTCGAAGGCCGTGCTCAAGGTGTTCGTCGAACTCTACAGGGAAGGCCTGATCTACAAGGACCTCCGGCTGGTCAACTGGGATCCCAAGATGCTGACCGCGATCTCCGACCTCGAGGTCGAGTCGCGCGAGGTGAAGGGCCATCTCTGGTACTTCAAGTATCCGATCGAGGGCAGCCCGGACGAGTTCATCGTGGTCGCCACGACGCGGCCCGAGACGATGCTGGGCGATACCGGCATCGCCGTGCATCCCGACGATCCGAAGTGGAAGCACCTGATCGGCAAGCATGCGGTGCTGCCGCTGGTCGGCCGGCGGATCGCCATCGTGGGCGACGAGTATTCGGATCCGGAGAAGGGCTCTGGCGCCGTCAAGATCACGCCGGCGCACGACTTCAACGATTTCGAGGTCGGCCGGCGGCACAATCTTGAGGCCATCAATATCTTCGACAAGTTTGCGCGGGTGAACGACAAGGCGCCGGAGAAGTATCGCGGCCTCGACCGCTTCGAGGCGCGCAAGGTCGTCGTGGCCGAGATGGAGGAGCTGGGTCTCGTCGAGAAGATCGAGCCGCACACGCATGCGGTACCGTACGGCGACCGCGGCGGTGTGCCGGTCGAGCCTTACCTCACCGAGCAGTGGTACGCCGACGCGAAGAAGCTCGCGGAGGCGCCGCTGGCCGCCGCGCGCGACGGCCGCGTGAAGTTCGTACCCGAACGCGGCCGCGAGGATTTCTTCCGCTGGATGGAGAACATCGAGCCGTGGTGCGTGTCGCGCCAGCTCTGGTGGGGCCACCAGATCCCGGCCTGGTACGGGCCGGACAAGAAGGTGTTCGTGGCGCTCTCCGAGGAGGAGGCGAAAGTCGAGGCGCGGGCGCATTACGGCAGGGACGTCGAACTCGAGCGTGATCCCGACGTGCTCGACACCTGGTTCAGCTCCGCCCTGTGGCCGTTCTCGACCTTGGGCTGGCCGGACCAGACGCCGGAAGTAGCGAAATACTATCCTACCAGCACGCTCGTCACCGGCTGGGACATCCTGTTCTTCTGGGTCGCCCGCATGATGATGATGGGCATGCACTTCATGAAGGAGGTGCCGTTCCGCACCGTCTACCTGCACGGGCTGGTGACGGACGAGAAGGGCCAGAAGATGTCGAAGTCCAAGGGGAACGTGATCGATCCCCTGGAGCTGATCGACAAGTACGGCGCCGATGCGCTGCGCTTCACCATGACGTCGCTGGCGGCCTCCCAGGCCGGCCGGCTGCGGCTGGCGCCGGCCCGCGTCGAGGGCGCGCGCAACTTCGCGACCAAGCTGTGGAACGCGACGCGCTTTGCGGAGATGAACGGCGCGGCCCTGCCGAAGGGTTTCGATCCCGCGTCGGCGAGGCTCACGGTAAACAAGTGGATGCTGGGTGAACTCGCCCGCGCCAACCAGGCGATCGACAAGGCGCTGACCGATTTCCGGCTGAACGAGGCCGCCAATACGCTCTACGAGTTCGTCTGGGGCGTGGTCTGTGACTGGTATGTCGAGCTCACCAAGCCGATCGTGCAGGGCGCCGACGGGCCGGAGAAGGACGAGACGCGGGCCGTCACGGCCTTCGTGCTACGCGAGACGGTGAAGCTGATGCACCCGGTGATGCCGTTCATCACCGAGGAACTGTGGGACAAGCTCGGCCACCGCGCCGAGCATGGACCGCTGATCGGCCAGCCCTGGCCCGCACCGACCGCCGTCGATGCAGCGGCCGATGCCGAGATGGGCTGGCTGGTGAAGCTGATCCAGGACATTCGCTCGGCGCGCGCCGAGCTGAACGTGCCGGCCGGCGCCAAGCTCAAGCTGCTGGTGATCGGCGGCAACGACACGACCGCGGCGCGACTCGAGACGCATCGCCCGGCCATCGAGCGGCTGGCCCGTATCGAGGGTGTCGAGGCGGCTACATCGGCGCCCAAGGCGTCGTTGCAGATCGTCCTCGGCGAGGCGACCTACGCCCTGCCGGTCGGCGACGTGATCGACCTCAAGGCCGAGAGTGCGCGACTCCAGAAGGAGATCAAGAAGCTCGTCGACGAGGTCGGCAAGATCGACGCCAAGCTCGCCAACGCCGCCTTCGTCGCACGCGCGCCGGAAGAGGTCGTCGAGGAGCAGCGCGAGCGTCGCGCACAGGCCGAACAGACCGGGGCACGCCTCAGCGCGGCGCTGGAGAGGTTGGGCGTTTAGCAAGGCTCGCAGAGCGATTGCCGTCGGTGGCGAAGAGGTGAACTCCAGTATCCACCGTGCGATTATGGATATTCAGATTGGAGGCAAGGAATGACCTATACTCTCGAGCAGTTGAGCGCCGACATTCGACAGGCGCTGAAGGCCGATTCGGGGACCGCGGGCAAGCAGGAGGTCTGCAAGCTGGTGTCGAAGGTGTTGCTCGACGAGGAATTCGTCGCGAAGCACCTGACCGCCGATCAGTGCCGTCCGCGCAAGGTCCTCTACGAAGATCCGGAGCTGGGATTCTGCATCTGCGGCCATGTCTACGAGACGGCCGCACACGGAGCACCGCACGATCACGGCCCCAGCTGGGCGATCTACGGCCTGGCGACCGGCGACACTGAGATGACGGACTGGCGGATCGTGAAGAAGGGCGAGGGCGAGGAGCCGTCGTTGGTCGAACCCACGAAGACGTACGTGTTGAAGCCCGGCGACAGCCACTTCTACGATGTCGGCGTGGTCCACTCGCCGAAGCGGGACGGTCTGACGAAGCTGGTGCGCATCGAGGGGGCCAATCTCGACCGCATCAAGCGCTCGAACATCAAGGCTGCCTGACTCTGAAGGTCCCTTGCGAGCGAGGGACCTTTCGCTTTCAGCGCTTGATCTGCATCGAGAGATATTTCTTCAGCCCCGCACCGTAGGGCGGGCGCAACATGCGCAGCGGTGCCAGGTCCCATTTGATCTGGTGGTAGATCGACTTGCGGTGGCTGAACTCACGGAAGCCGTCATGGCCGTGATAGACGCCCATGCCGGCCGGGCCGATGCCGCCGAACGGCAGCTCCTCCTGCGCGACGTGCATTACGACGTCGTTCACCGTGACGCCGCCCGACGTCGTGCCGTCGAGCACGCGGTCCCGTTCCGCCGCGTCGTCGCCGAAATAGTAGAGGCCGAGCGGGCGGTCGTGGGCGTTGATGTAATCGATGGCCTCCTGCACGTCGCCATAGGCCTTCACCGGCAGCAACGGCCCGAAGATTTCCTCCTGCATGACCTTCATGTCGTCGGTCGGATTGAGGATCAGGGTCGGCGCGATGCGGCGATGCGGCTGCTGGCGGAGATCCTCGGCGCCTGGATTGATCTCGACGATCTCCGCGCCCTTGGCCCGCGCGTCGTCGAGATAGTCCATCAGCCGCGCATAGTGACGGTCCGTGACGATGGCAGTGCAGTCCGGGCTCTCGCGGATGCTCGGGAACATCTGGCCGACCGAGGTCTTCGCGGCGGCGACGAAGTCGGGGAGCCGGTCGGCCGGCGTCAGCACGTAGTCGGGCGCCAGACAGATCTGTCCCGCATTGAGCGTCTTGCCGTTCATGATCCGCGCAGCGGCCACGGACATGTCCGCCGAGCGGCCGACTACGACGGGGCTCTTGCCGCCCAGCTCCAGCGTCACCGGGACGAGGTTCTCCGCCGCCGCCCGCATCACATGACGGCCGATCGCGGTCGCGCCGGTGAAGACGAGATGATCGAAGGGCAGGGACGAGAAGGCCTGCCCGACCTCCGGGCCGCCGGTGACGACCGCGATCTCGCTCTCGTCGAAGGCGCCGGCGAACATCTGCTTCAGCAATTCGGACGTAACGGGCGTCGTCTCGGACGGCTTGATCATGGCCCTGTTGCCGGCGGCGAGAACGCCAGCCAGCGGCGCGAAGGTGAGGTTGACCGGGAAGTTCCACGGGCTGATCACGCCGACCACGCCTTTGGGCTGGTGGCGGATTTCGGCGCGCGCGCCCAGAAACCCGAGAATGCGCGGCGTCGTACGGCGCCGCTCGCTCTTCATCCAGCTCCGCACATGGTCGCGCGCATGCTTCAGTGGGCCGATCGAACTGGCGACGTCGGCGAAGGCTGTGACGGTGGGAGAGCGGGCGCCAAAATCGGCGGTGACGGCCGCTTCGATGTCGTGCCGCCGGTCGACGAGGAGGGCGATGCAGCGGTTGAGCCGATCGATGCGCTGCTCTGCGGTCGGCGGACCATCCTTGAGCTGGGCCTCGCGCTGCTTCAGCAGGATCTCGATCAGTCTGGGTCCCGGCATGATCTCTAGGACGCCCTTCTAAGGTCAGGCACGTAAGGCTTGCTGGCGAAATGCTCTTGCCCGTCGCCGCGCGCGAAGCGCAGGCCGGCGCGGCGGATCGCGTCGTCGTCGACCGGTTCGAGCGGCACGTAGTAGCGGTCGTCGACCTTGGTGAAGGTGTCGTTGTCGACGCGATTGTAGCAGATCAGCAGGGTCCAGCGCCGGTTGGGCGAGCGGTTGGCGTCGGAGCGATGGATCGCGTTGCAATGGAAGATCAGCGCATCGCCGGCCTCCAGCTCGCAATACTCGACCGGGCACTTCTCGAGGATGTGCGGCATCCGCCTGGGATCGACCTCGTTCTGCGTCGGCGACAACGGCGTGTGGTCGATGCGGCCGAGCCTGTGGGAGCCGGTGGCGATCTGCAGGCAGCCATTCTCGCGGTTGGTGCGGTCGAGCCCGATCATGACCGAGAGCATGTCGGGGCGCAGGCAGCCATTGTAGTACCAGTAGCCGTAATCCTGGTGCCATTCCCAGGCGCCGCCGACCTCGGGTTCCTTGGCCGTCAGCTTCGACTGGTAGTGATAGACCGGGCCGCCCAGCAGTGCCGCCGACGTGTCCACCATGCGCCGCACGCGGGCGGCGAGCCCGTAGACGCTGTCGCCGGCCCGGTTCCAGAGCGCGATGCGCGTCGAGCGGCCCTCGCCGTCGCGGCGATCGAGGATGCTGTCGCGCACGGCAGGATCTTCCTCCATGGCGCGGGTCAGCAGTTCCACCTCGTCGGGCGCGAAAAGACCGCGCGCATAGGTGAAGCCTTTCTCATCGAACTCCGCGGTCTGCGCCGCACTCAGGACGCTCGGCATCGTTTCCTCGCCTCAGACAGGGCGGAAGACGTTGCGGCCGCCCGTTTCGGAGACCGACACCTTACGCCCGAGCTGCTCGCGCGTCAGCATGTCGGCGACCAGGGCGGGATCGTCCGGGGTCATGGCGACGAAGCGGTCGCCCGTGCTGTCCAGGCGGCCCAGGATGTAGCCGCGCTCGGGCGCATCCTTGCCGTAGGTGACGCAGTAGGTCTCGATCGTGCCGGTGCCCGTGGGCTTGGTCTCGACCCTGCGCTTGGGAAGGGCGTCGAGTTCGCCCTGGAACTTCTTCGGATCCTCGCGCTTCCACGCGCCTTTCGTGGGCTCGGTCGAATAGAGGCCGGCCGAGTGCTTGGTGAGGTAGTTGCCGTTGGCCGTCACCATGCCGAAGGAGCCGGGCCTGGCCCGCACCACGTTCATCATCTCCGCGATCGAATGGGTGACGTAGTTGTTGCCGGGGCCGCCGAAGAACGGCAGGCCACCGGTCACGCTGATCGGGCGCGGATCGTCCTGGGCGATGCCGATCTCGGTCATCGCGACCTCGACGGCCGAGGGAAAGCAGCTGTACAGGTCGAAGGCGTCGATGTCGGAAACCTTCTTGCCGGCCATGTCGAGGGCGATGCGGGCACAGCCGCGGATCGCCGGAGAGGCGTCGAGCTTTTCGCGCTCCGACACGACCCACGTATCGGTGCCGTCGGCGCAGCCGTGCAGGAACACCCAGCGCTCCTGGGGGATGCCCCATTCGCGGGCCTTCTCGACCGACGTGACGAGGACCGCGGCCGCCTGGTCGATGATGGCGTTGGCGTTCATCAGCCGCGGATAGGGGAAGCAGATCCAGCGGTTGTCGGGCGAGATGGTCGACAGGGCCTCGGCGCTGTAGCCCTCGCGACGTGTCGCCAGCGGGTTGTCCTTGGCGACCGCGGCGAGGCGTTCGAACAGCCGGCCCATCGCCTTCATGTGGCTGTCGACGTCGCGCTTCAGCCCGCCGCGAATGGCGTTCTCCAGCAGCGGATAGAAGTGGATGGCGGCGCGCAGATCGTGGCGTGCCTCTTCCTCGCTGAAGCCGAAGCGGGGATCGCCGATGCGGGTAGGCTCGCCGCCGCCCGGATCCTCGTTCCAGTCGATCTTCATGTTGGCGCGACGCGCGTTCTGCGTGCTGCGCAGCAGCTCGGCGCCGCAGATCAGGGCCAGCTCGGTCTCGCCCCTGGCGATCTGCTCGGCGAACTTGTTCACCAGGTACTGGGGCATGTTGCCGCCCGAGTGGGTGTAGAGGAGCTGCCTCGGATCGGCATGGAGCCGGTTGGCGACGCTCTGCGGCGGGTTGCTCGACCGGCCGTAGGGCGAGGCGAAGCGCGGGCTGATGTCGCTGAAGAATTCCATGACGGCGATGGCGTCGACCAGATGGCCGAGCGCGTGCCCGCCGATCTCGGCCCGCGTGTCTTCGAGCGCCAGGTTGGCCGCCTCGGCGCAGAAGGCCACCCGCGAGTGCTCGCTCGACGGCTTGCCGACCGTGTCGGTGATCTGGCCGGCGCCGACCAGGATGGGAGTACGCGGATCGATCATTTTACGAGGGCCTCGATTTCGGATTGCGTCAGGCCGGCTTGCGCCAGCACGGTCCTTGTGTCTTCGCCGAGGGCGGCGACCTTTGGGCCGCTCTGCAGCGGCGAGCCCGAGAAGCGGAAGGGCGGTGCGGGCGATTTGTAGCTGCCGCCGCCATCCTCGATGGTGCAGAGCGAGCCGCGATGCTCGACCTGCGGGTCCTGCAAAGCCTCGGTGACGGTGACATAGGGGGAGCAGGGGACGCCCTGCTTCTCCAGCGCCGCGACGACCTCCTTGACGCTCATCTTCTTCGACCACGCCTCCAGCTCGTCGACCAGCACCCCCCAGTTCATGCGACGGTCCTGGTACTTCTCGAAGCGTGGATCGGTGAGCCAGTCGCGCCGGCCGGCCGCGGTGGCCATGTCCTGGAAGGTCTTCTCGCTGGCGGTCGCCAGCATCACATAGCCGTCGCTCGCCTCGATGGGGCCATACATCGGCCGCGAGGGCATCTCGAAATCGAACTGCGCGCGGTTGACCTCGCCCAGCAGCATGCCGACCAGCGTCTCGAACATCGACACGTCGACCATCTGGCCCTTGCCGGTCGCATGGCGCTGGTGGACGGCCGCGAGGATCGCCCCCATCGCATAGGCGCCGCTCGCATAGTCGGCGACGAAGATGCCGCAATTGTCGGGGCGCTGGCGGCCCTGCTGGTAGAACAGATGCGCCATGTCGTAGCCGGTCGAGGCATGGATGACCGGCGCATAGGCGGGACGCCCGGCGCCCGGGCCGGTCTGGCCGTAGCCCGAGATCGCGCAATAGATCAGGCGCGGATTGACCTTGGAAAGTTCGGCGTAGTCGAGCCCCAGTCGCTTCATGACGCCCGGCCGGTAGTTCTCGACGAGGATGTCGACCGTGGCGGCCAGCTTCTTGATGGCGGCCACCGCATCGGGCTTCTTGAGATCGAGCACGATCGACTTCTTGCCGGCATTGAGCTGGCCGAACATCGTGCTGAAGCCGTCGCGCTGCACCGGGCGCGAACGCATCAGGTCGCCTTCGGGCGATTCGACCTTCACGACGTCGGCGCCCATGTCGGCGAGCAGGCGGCTGCAATGCGGTCCCGCGATGGTGGTCGAGAAATCAAGGATGCGCAGGCCGTCGAGCGGCCTCGTCATGTCTGTCATGGGGTCACCGGGTTGCGAGGATGAGAACGACCCCGCCGACCACCAGGATGCTGCCAATCCACTCGCCGAGGGACGGCCGCTCCTTGAGGATGAGGCGGGAGGAGATGAAGGTGAAGACCAGCTCGATCTGGCCGACCGCGCGCACCAGCGCGGCATTCTCGAGCGTCATGGCGAGCGCCCAGCCGGCCGAGCCCAGCACGCTGAAGATGCCGACCCAGATCGAGGAGCGCCAGTTGAACCAGACCTTGGAAAGCTGCGGCCGGTCGCGCCGCGACAGGTAGAGCGCCATCAGGATCACCTGGATGGTGTTCATGCAGGCGAGCACGGTGATGCCGCGCACCATGAAATCGCCGTCGGGCAGGAGCTTCGAGGCCTCGCGGATCGTGCCGGCGGCAATGGCGAAGATCGCGCCCGACAGGATGCCGTACATCGCCCCCTTGTGCGTGAGATCGGCCAGCACGCCGCGCACGTCGGAGAACTTCCCGCGCACGCTCAGGATGGCCACTCCCCCCAGGCAGACCAGGATACCGGCCCAGGCGCCGAGCTTCAGCGGCTCGCCGGCGATGAAGGTGGCGAACAGGGCGACGAACACCGTCTCGGTCTTGGAGTAGACCGTGCCGACGGCGAAATTGCGCAGCGAGAAGGCGTGGATCATCAGCGAGGTCGCGATGATCTGCGCGACGCCGGCGATGGTCACCAGCAACAGGAAGTGCAGCGAGATCGCCGGCACCTGCCGGCCGGTCACGAAGACCAGGAAGGCCAGCATGCCCAGCGCCAGCGGGGCGCCGTAGAGGTAGCGCACGAAGTTGGCGCCATCGACGCTCAGGATGCCGCGAATCTTCTGCTGCATCGTCGTGCGGATGTTCTGGCACAGAGCGGCAGCGACGGTGATCGGTATCCAGAGCGGCACGGCGTTATCTCCCTGTCCGGGAGTGTATGGGCTCGCCAGGCCGGCGTCTGCGGTTTAGATTTTCGCGATGCGACGAGGCCCTGGCCGGCCCCAGGAAAAGCCGGGCCCCGGCGAATAAACGAAACAAACGAAATAAACGCAATAAACGAAATGAGTGTCGCAGCCCCTGGTTGAGGTATCTAGGTACCGCTGGCGATACGATGTTTCTCGCCGACACCTGCAAACACCTGCTTCAGGAGCCTGCTACGCCCCAACGTCCACGCCGACGGCGTCTGCGACCGATGCGAATCCGTCGCGCGCCAGCAGGGCGGCCAACTCGTCCTTGATGCGGCGAATGATCGGCGGGCCCTCGTAGACCATCGCCGAGTAGAGCTGCACCAAGGTGGCGCCGGCGCGGATCTTGGCATAGGCGTCGGCCCCCGAACCCACACCGCCGCAACCGATCAGCGGGAACTGCCGCTCGACGCGCTGGGCGGTCTTGCGCAGCACCTCGGTCGACAGCGCCGTGAGCGGGGCACCCGAGAGGCCACCGGTCTCGCCGCGCCGCTCGGACCTCAGCGAGGCAGGGCGGGAAAGGGTCGTGTTGCCGATGATGATGCCGTCCAGCCTCAGGTCTCGGCAGACGAAGACGATATCGTCGAGATCCTCGTCGGTCGCGTCGGGGGCGATCTTGACCACCAGCGGCACGGGCTTGGCCGCAATCGCGTCCTGCACGCGCTTCAACAGGCCGGCGAGTTCGCTCCGGCCCTGCAGGTTGCGCAGGCCGGGCGTATTGGGCGAGGAGACGTTGCAGACGAGGTAGTCGGCATAGGGCGCCAGGGCCACGCAGCCGGTCACATAGTCGGCGGCGCGATCGACGCTGTCCTTGTTGGCGCCGACATTGACGCCGACGAAGCCGCGCCGCGGGCGGGCGGCAAGGCGCGATCGGGCGGCGTCCAGGCCCTGGCCAGGAAAGCCCATGCGGTTGATGACGCCCCGGTCCTGCGGCAGCCGGAACAGGCGAGGGCGCGGATTACCCTCCTGCGGCCGCGGCGTGACGCTGCCGATCTCCACCAGCCCGAAGCCCTGCGCAAGCATGGCGTCGGCGACCTCGGCATTCTTGTCGAAACCGGCGGCGAGACCGATCGGGTTGGGCAGCGAACGGCCCCAGATCTTCGTGGCCAGGGACGCGGCGTCGGCGCGCCCGTCGCCCGGCAACAGGCCGGTCTTGAGCGCACGAATCGCGAGGCCATGAGCGGCCTCCGCGTCGAGACGGGAGAGGGCGAGATCGAGGAGGGAATACCAGACGGCCATTGCCGTCTGGTTAGCAGATGTTCCCTGTGGAGCGCTTGGGGCGCTCGGGCACGCTAGTCGCGGCCCATGCCGCCGCCCTGGTTGGGTCGGAGAGAGGGCGAGTCGGAGAACACGACCATGAACAGCTCGCGGAAAAGAGTACCGATACGCGGATCGGTCGGGCCGTTCGCTGGGGTCCACGCGGTCGTCTCGGACATCGTCATGTCGTTGCGGCAGTAGATGGCATAGACGTTGAAAACGCCGGGCTTGCCGGGCTTGAAGCGCACCGTGCCCTTGCAGACCGAATCGCTGTTGAGATCGTTGGCCGGGTCGAAGACCAGCATAAGCCGGTAGTCGGGCCGCGGCTTTTCCGCCGGCGTCTCGTAGGTGAAGGTGAGCCGGGGCATTGGCTTGGCAGCCTGCATCATCGGCAGCAGGTCGCGCGCCACGACGGCGGGATCCGTGCCGGGGAAGGGATTGCCGTGGAGCACAACCTGGAAGTTCTTGCCGTCGGTGGCGGCGAAGAACTCGCGGTAATCGTACTGTACCGCATAGTAGGTGCCGCCGATCGTGGCAGCATAGGCGGCGGCCGGCAGGGCGGCGACCGCCAGAAGGGCGGCGGCGATTTTGGACCTGAAGCGCATTGGGCGAACTCCTCCGCGGATTATCCGTCTATCATACGCCCGGGATCCAGCTCCCGGGATGTCACAATATTGCGTGCGGGCCGTAAGCCCCGCGTAACCAGCCTCAAACGTCGAGATCGCGGGCGAACCGGGCATTCTCCTGGATGAAGGCATAGCGCTTCTCGGGCTTGCGGCCCATCAGGTCCTCGACGAGGGTGCGGGTCCGCATGTCCTCGACGCGCGACTCGGGCTCGGTGCCCGAGATCAGCGGCACGTCGACCTTCAGGAGAACCCGCTTGGCCGGATCCATCGTGGTTTCCCGCAGATGGACGGACTGCATCTCGCCCAGGCCCTTGAAACGCGTGATGTCGGCCTTGCCGTTGAATACCGTCCGGACCAGCTCGTCCTTCTGGGCATCGTCCTGGGCGTACTCGGTGCGGCCACCCTTGCTGATGCGAAACAGCGGCGGCTGCGCCAGGAACAGATGCCCGTTCTCGATCAGCTTCGGCATCTCGCGATAGAAGAACGTCATCAGCAGCGAGGCGATGTGCGCGCCGTCGACGTCGGCGTCGGTCATGATGATGACCCGCTCGTAGCGCAGGCGGTCGTCGTTGTAGTGGGTGCCGGCGCCACAGCCCAGCGCCTGGATGAGATCCTGGATCTCCTGGTTCTCACGCATCTTCTCGGAGGTGGCGCTGGCCACGTTGAGGATCTTGCCGCGCAGCGGCAGGATCGCCTGGGTCTCGCGATTGCGCGCGGCCTTGGCCGAACCGCCGGCCGAATCGCCCTCGACCAGGAAGATCTCCGTGCCGGTCGACGAGGAACTCGAGCAGTCGGCGAGCTTGCCCGGCAGGCGCAGCTTGCGCGTCGCAGTCTTGCGCTGCTGCTCGCGATCCTGGCGCCGCCGCAGCCGCTCCTCGGCCTTGGCGACGACGTGCTCCAGCAGGACGTTGCCAGCTTCCTTGTCGCCGATCAGCCAGTGCTCGAAATTGTCGCCGACGATCGTCTCGACGATCTTGGTCGCCTCGACGCTGACCAGCTTTTCCTTGGTCTGGCCCTGGAACTGCGGCTGCTCGATGAAGACCGAGACCAGGGCCGCCGAACCGTCGATCACGTCGTCGGCGGTGATGACCGAACCCTTGCGGTTGCCGGTCAGCTCGGCATAGCGCTTGAGGCCGCGCACCAGGGCGCTGCGGAAGCCCGATTCATGGGTGCCGCCCTCGGCGGTCGGCACGGTGTTGCAGTAGGAGCGGACGAAGCCTTCCTCGTCGTTCGGCCACCACACGGCCCACTCGACCTTGCCGTTGCCCTCGCTCTTGGCCTCGCCGGCGAAGGGCTGCGGCACGACGGTCGGCCGCTGGCCGATCTCGGAGGTGATGTAGTCCTTCAGGCCGTTGGGGAAGCGGAACGTCTCTTCCTCGGGAATCGTGCTGTTCTTGAGCAGGGACTTGTCGCACTTCCAGCGGATCTCGACGCCGCGGAACAGGTAGGCCTTGGAGCGCACCATGCGGTAGAGGCGCTCGGGCACGAACTGCTGCTTGCCGAAGATTTCGGGATCGGGATGGAAGGTGACGATCGTGCCGCGACGGTTGGGCGCGGGGCCGGCCGGCTTCAGCTTCGAGGCCGGAAGGCCGCGCGAGAAGCTCTGCGTCCAGGCCTGGCGGTCGCGGGCGACCTCGACGACGAGATCGTCCGAGAGCGCGTTCACGACCGAGGCGCCCACGCCATGCAGTCCGCCCGACGTTGCGTAGACCTTGCTGTTGAACTTGCCGCCTGCATGCAGGGTGGTGAGGATCACCTCCAGCGCCGACTTGTTCTTGAACTTGGGGTGCGGATCGACCGGCATGCCGCGGCCATTGTCCCGCACCGCGACGTAGTTGCCCGGCAGCATTTCGAGCCAGATCGTGTCGGCGTGGCCCGCGACGGCCTCGTCCATCGAGTTGTCGAGGATCTCGGCCACCAGATGGTGCATGGCCCGTTCATCGGTGCCGCCGATATACATGCCGGGGCGCTTGCGGACGGGCTCCAACCCCTCCAGGACCTCGATGTCACTTGCCGTGTAGGAATTTTCCTTCGGCCCCGCGGCACGCTTGCCGCCGCCAGACCGATCGAAGAGATCGCCGTTTCGTGCCATGCCTGCTTCTTGTCTTTCCGCGGCCGCGCGAGGGGATCGCTGGGTGGCCGGTCCGGCATGGGTATGGTAGCAAAACCGCGTGAAAGCAACCACATCCGGTGAGGAATTGATGTCCGAAAGTCGCCGCGATCCCATCGTAAGGACCGTCCCGCAGCCCGCCGACATGAACGGAAATGGCGACATTTTCGGCGGCTGGGTGCTGAGCCAGATGGACATCGCGGGCGGCTCGCTCGCGGCCCGGGTGGCGAAGGGCAGGGTGGCCACGGTCGCGATCACGGCCATGACCTTCGTCCAGCCGATCAAGGTGGGAGACATGGTGTCGATCTATGGGGAAGTCGTGAAAGTCGGCCGGACGTCGATCACCATCGGGCTCGAGACCGTGGTGCAGCGCCGCCACGAGGAAACCGACCTGCGCGTCACCCACGGCACCTTCGTGTTCGTGGCGATCGATGAGGAGGGCAAGCCGCGCCCGGTTCCGCACCAGGACGGCGCGTGAGAAGGTTGCTCGCCCCGGTCCTGGCCGCCCTGGCACTGCTCGCGCCGGTGGCGGCGTTCGCCCATCCGCACATCGTCGTGCAGCAGGTCGTGCGCATGGTCGCCAAGGACGGCAAATATAGCCATGTCGAGATCGAATGGCGGTTCGACCCGTTCTCCAGCGAGGTCGAAATCCCGCTGATCGACGAGGACAAGGACGGCAAGGTCTCGGCACGGGAAACCAAGCTGCTGGCCGGCGAAATGATGCCCGAGCTCGGCAAGGAGGGGTATCTGAGCTGGATCAACACCGGCGGGAAGGACTTCCGCCCGCCCAAGGCGCCGCAGTTTTCGGTGCGGATCGACGATCCGGCGAGCTTCGTTCCACCGGAATGGGACCGCAACGCCGGCGACAATGCCGGCATGCCGATGCCGGCCAACAAGCGCGCCGACGCGCCGGGCCTGCCGCGCAAGCAGGGCGCGCGCAATCTCGTCTACATAATGCGCTTCGCGCTGCCCCAGCCGTCCAAGCTGGTGTCGATCGCCACCTACGATCCCGAGGATTTCATCCGCATCGAGGTCGCCAAGGGGTCGGTTCCGGCCGGCTGCACGCTGGGCAAGCATCCCACCCACAAATCCGAATTCGTGCGCGGCTATCCCTTCTTTGCCGACGTGGTGACATGCCAACTTCCGTAAGAACCTCCGCTTTCCGCTCGCCCTTCCTCTGGGTCGGCGTGCTCCTGCTCCTCGCGCTGGGGGGCGCCTTGGTGTTCAGCGACGGTGTCGCCGAACTGGCGCGTTATTCGGCCGACTACCAGCGCCGCATCAACCAGGTCCTCTCGAGCTCGCTGCGCGACGTTCAGTCGGGAACCGGATCGCTGGCCCTTTGGACCCTCGTCACCGTCTGTTTCGGCTATGGCGTCGTGCACACGCTGGGGCCGGGTCATGGCAAGGCCGTCGTGGTGGCCTACTTCCTCGACAGCAGCCGGCCGCGTGCCTGGATCGAGGGCATTTTTGCCGGCGGGTGGATCGCCTTCACCCACACGCTGGCGGCGCTCCTGCTGGCCGGCGCGCTGAAACTCTCCTCGACCGTCGGCTTGCTGGGCGCGCTGCGCGAGGTGCGCAACGTCGAGATCGTCTCCTACACCTTGATCGTCCTGGTGGGATTCTGGCGTCTATGGGCCGGCATCACCGGCCGCCTGCACGAGCACTGGCATGGCGACGACCACGACCATCATGGCCATGACCACGGTCACGGCCATCATCACCACGATCATGACCACAGCCACACCCACAGCCACCACCACGCCCATGGCCGCGAGGCGCCGCAGCGGACGATCGCCGGCTGGCTGCTGCTGACGGCGGCCGGTATCGCGCCCTGCGCGGGCGCACTGATCATCATCCTGCTCTCGATTGCACTCGACGTGCTGTGGGCAGGGGTCGTCGGCGTCATCGCCATCGCGCTCGGCATGGCAATCACCCTGGCGGCCATCGGCATGGCCTCGATGGTGGCGCACCGGCTGATCATCGCCGAGGGTCGCTCGCAGGAAATCGGGCGCTTCACCGCCATCGCCGCGTCGCTGATCGTAATCGCCACGGGCGGAACGCTGCTGCTGGGCTCGCTCGAACGCTTCCTGCGCTGAGACCCGGCATGGCCGAGATCCAGGCGCCCAGCCGGTCTTCCAGGCCGTTGCTGGGCGTCCTCTTCATGTGCACGGCCTGCGCCCTGTTCCCGATCATGAACGGGCTGGTGAAGCTGCTGGCTGCAACCTACGACCCGCAGGAGATCGTCTGGTTCCGGATCATCCTGCATCTGGTCCTGGTGGCTGCGGTCTTCATGCCGCGCATGGGGCTCGGCCTGTTGCGCACCCGGCGCATCGGCACGCAGTTCGTCAGCTCGGTCATGATGATGCTTTCAACGCTGTTCTTCTTCTCGGCGGTGAAATCCATTCCAGTGGCCGAGGCGATCGCCGTCACCTTCGTGGCACCGCTCGCCGTCGTGTTGCTCGCCTGGCCGCTGCTGGGCGAGCGCATCACCTTCTTCCGCATGGCCGCCGTGATCGTCGGCTTCGCCGGCGTGCTGATCGTGATCCGGCCGGGCAGCGCGGTGTTCCAGTGGCAGTCGCTGCTGCTGCTGGGCAGCGCCGTCTGCTACGCGATGTACCAGATCCTGATCCGGCGGCTCGCGGGCATCGACGCGCCCGCCACGTCGATCTTCTACAGCGTGCTGCTGGGCGCGATCCTCATGTCGGCGTGGCTGCCTTTCCACTGGAAGACGCCGACAGGGTGGGTCGACTGGACACTGCTCTGTTCGCTGGGGGCATTGGGCGCCCTGGGCCACTATTGCGTTGCCAAGGCCATGACCTACGCCTCCGCGAATTTCGTGGCGCCGTTCAACTATACGCAGATGATCGGCTCGGTCATCGTGGGCTATCTCATGTTCGCCGAGGTTCCCGACTTCTATACTTGGCTCGGAACGGCGGTGATCATCGGCGCGGGCCTCATGGTCGGCCTCCAGGGCCGCAAGCAACGCGGCTGAAAGCGAACGGTCCCTCGCTTACGCCCGGGCGCAGCGAGGGACCTTTTTCTTTGCTGACTACAATCCCAACGCCGACAGGTCCGGCGTGCGCTTGTGGAAGTCCGTCGCGTCCTGCAGTGCCTTGCCGATCTTGAGCACCGTGCCCTCGGCGTAGGGCTTGCCCAGCAGCTGGAGGCCGATCGGCAGGCCCTTGGAGAAGCCGTTCGGCAGCGAGAGACCGCACAGGCCGAGATAGTTGCCGGGGCGCGTCATCAGCGAGATCGCGGGCGAGGTCTCGTCGACCTCGGTGACGGGAATTGCGCCCGAGGCCAGCGCCGGCGTGAGCAGCGCGTCGTAGGGTGCCATCCAGGCGTTGAACGCCGCCCGGCGCTCGCCCATGCAGCGCAGCTCCTCGGCATAGAGGGCCGGGGCGAAGCCCTTGGCGGCCATTGCGCGGCCGCGGACGCCCGCACCGATCGGCTGGTTCATGTCCTCGATCCACCCGCGATGCAGCGACCAGAGTTCGGAAGCCGAGATCGAGCCCGCGCCGACGCCGAGATTGAAGTACCATTCGGGGATCTTCACCGGCTCGACGATGGCGCCGAGTTCCTCCAGCTTCTTTGCCGAAGCCTGCCAGGCCTCGATCACGTCGGGATCGCAGGCCGGCAGCGCGGAGACGTCGGGCAGGGCGATGCGCAGGCCCTTGATCGAGCCGCCTTTGGTCGAGGCGGCGAAATCCTCGAGCGGCTGGCCGAGCGTCGTGGGATCGCGCGGATCGGGACCGGCCAGCGCGTTGAGCATCAGGGCGCAATCCTCGACCGAACGCGCCATCGGGCCGATCGAGTCGAGCGTCCACGACAGCAGCATCGTGCCGTGCAGGCTGATGCGCCCGAACGTGACCTTGAGGCCCACGAGCCCGTTGAAGGCGCAGGGGATGCGCACCGATCCGCCGGTGTCGCTGCCGATGCCCGCGGGCGTGAGGCGGGCCGCGACGGCGACGCCGGTGCCGCTCGACGAGCCGCCGGGCGTGCGGTGGGTCTCGAGGTCCCACGGGTTCCACGGCGTTCCCATCAAGGGATTGGTGCCCCAGCCGCCGAAGGCGAACTCGACCATGTGCAGCTTGCCGAGCGGGATCATGCCGGCCGCGGTCAGTCGCTCGACCGTGTTCGAGGTCTCGGTGGCGACGCGCTTCTCCCACATCTTGGAGCCGCCGGTCCCGATGCGACCGGCGATGTCGCAGAGATCCTTGTAGGCGACGGGCAGGCCATGCAGCGGTGGCAGCGGAAATCCCGAGGCACGCGCCGTGTCGGCGGCATCGGCAATCGCGCGCGCTTCCCTGGCGTAGACCTCGGTGAAGGCGTGCAGCTTGCCGTCGGCCTTCTCGATACGTGCCAGCAACGCGTCGACCACCTCGCGCGAGGAGAAGCGCTTGCCGGCGAGGCCGGCAGAGAGTTCGGTCAGGGTGAGTTCATGAAGAGACATCAGTAGGTAGCCCGTCCACCAGAGAGATCGAAAACCGCACCCGTCGCGAAGGTGCAATGGGAAGAGGCGAGCCAGGCGACCATCTCGGCCACTTCCTCGACCTCGCCGAAGCGATTCATCGGGATCTTGGACAGCATGTAGTTGATGTGTTGCTCGGTCATCTGGCTGAACAATTCCGTCTTCACCACCGCCGGCGCGACGCAGTTCACCAGCACGCCGGTCGTCGCAAGTTCCTTGCCGAGCGACTTGGTGAGGCCGATGACGGCGGCCTTCGAGGCGGAGTAGGCCGAGGCATTGGGATTGCCCTCCTTGCCGGCCACCGAGGCGATGTTGACGATGCGGCCCCAGCCGCGCTGCACCATGCCGTCGACAACGACGCGGTTGCAGAGGAAGACTCCCGTCAGGTTCACGTCGATGACCTGCCGCCAGGCGTCGACGGGATATTTGGCCACGGTGGTGTTGGGACCTGTTATCCCGGCGCTGGCGACCAGGATGTCCGGCGGGGCCAGCAGTTTCTCGGTGTCGGCCAGCGCCCTGGCGACGTCCGCCTCGCTGGTGACGTCGACGGCGATGGACACCGCGCCCTTCAGGGTCGCGGCGGACTGCTTCGCGCGATCGGGATTGCGATCCCACAATGCGACCCGCCCGCCGCCTGCGGTGATCTTCGCGGCGCAGGCGAGGCCGATGCCCCGTGCGCCGCCAGTGATGATCGCGGTCCGGCCCCGGAACGGTTCGCTCTCCATGCCTTCCTCCCAAATCCTTGAATTATCTGGCAATTCCCAGCATATCGGCGCGCCGGGGCATCCGCTACACTGAGCCCTTCGATGCCTCGAGTTTTCGCGGGAGTTTCATGCCTTCGCCCATTCCGGCGTCCATCGACGCCACTGTCGAGCTGCTGAAGGGCGGCGATTACATCGCCGACCGCAGCCTCGCCACGGTCCTCTACCTCGCCCTCAAGCTGGGCCGTCCGCTGTTCTGCGAAGGCGAGGCGGGCGTCGGCAAGACGGAGATCGCCAAGGTGCTGGCCGACACCCTGAAGCGACCGCTCATCCGCCTGCAATGCTACGAGGGCCTCGACGTCGCCTCGGCGGTCTACGAGTGGAACTACGCCCGCCAGATGATCGAGATCCGCCTTGCCGAAGCGCAGGGCGTGCATGACCGTGGCGAACTCTCGGCCGACATCTTCGACGAGAAGTTCCTGATCCGCCGTCCGCTGCTCGAGGCGCTGCAGCCGCATGTCGGCGGCGCGCCGATCCTGCTGATCGACGAGCTGGACCGCACCGACGAGCCGTTCGAGGCCTATCTGCTCGAGGTCCTGTCGGACTTCCAGGTCACGATCCCGGAACTCGGCACGATCAAGGCGGCGGAACGGCCGATCGTCATCATCACGTCGAACCGCACGCGCGAGATCCACGACGCGCTGAAGCGGCGCTGCTTCTATCACTGGGTCGACTATCCAGACCTCAAGCGCGAACTCGAAATCCTGAAGGTGAAGGCGCCGGGCGCCAGCGAGCGCCTGTCGCGCCAGGTCGTGGGCTTCGTCCAGGAATTGCGCAAGCTCGACCTGTTCAAGGCGCCGGGCGTGGCCGAAACGATCGACTGGTCGACGGCGCTGTCCGAACTCGACGTGCTCGATCTCGATCCGCGGACGATCAACGACACGCTGGGCGTGCTGCTCAAGTACCAGGACGACATCCAGCGCCTGCAGGGCTCGGAAGCGGCCGAGATCCTGCGCAAGGTGAAGTCCGACATCGCCGCCCAGCCGCTGGGCTGAGCCTTCGATGGACACGCTGCCCGATCCGCCGGCCGGGCTTCCGGGACGCGAGCCGCGTGACGGCAAGCTCGCGAGCAACATCGTGCACTTCGCGCGGACCTTGCGCACGGCCGGGCTGCGGGTCGGGCCGGGGCAGATCCTGCGCGCCATCGAGGCCGTCGAGGCGGCGGGCATCCGCAATCGCGACGACTTCTACTGGACGCTCCATTCGGTCTTCGTGAACCGCCGCGACCAGCGCGAGATCTTCGACCAGGCATTCCATGTCTACTGGCGCAATCCGCGCCTGCTCGAGAAGATGATGGACATGTTGCTGCCGCAGATCGGCGTGCCGGCCGAGCAAGACAAGGGCAAGCAGCTCAGCCGTCGCCTGCAGGAAGCGCTGCAGCCGGGGCAGGGCGAGGCGCCGCCGGAGCAGTCCGAGGAGCCGCCCGAAGTCGAGGTCGAAGCGACCTTCACCGTGTCGGACCGCGAGGTCCTACAGACTCGCGACTTCGAGCAGATGTCGCAGACCGAGATCGACGAGGCCTTGCGCGCCATCTCCCGCCTGCGCCTGCCGGTGCCGGAGCGGCGCACGCGGCGTTATCAGGCGGCGCGGCGCGGGCCGCGCATCGATTTCCGGGCCTCGCTGCGCCGTGCGATGCGGCCGGAGGGGCTGACGGAGCTGGCCCGGCGCGAGCCGCGCCGCCGGCCGCCGCCGCTGGTCATCCTGTGCGACATCTCCGGTTCGATGGCCCGCTATACGCGGATGTTCCTGCATTTCATGCATGCGATCACCAACGACCGCGACCGCGTCTACTGCTTCACCTTCGGCACGCGCCTGTCGAACGTGACGCGGGCCTTGCGCAACCGCGACGTCGACATCGCGCTGCAGAAGGCCTCGGCGCAGGTCGAGGACTGGTCGGGCGGCACGCGCATCGGGCAGGCGCTGCACGAATTCAACAACAAGTGGTCGCGCCGCGTTCTGGGGCAGGGTGCGGTCGTCCTTCTCATCACCGACGGGCTGGATCGCGAGGGCGCGAGCGGCCTGGATGAGGAAATGGAACGCTTGCATAAGTCCTGCTCACGCATGATCTGGCTCAACCCGCTCTTGCGGTACGGGGGCTATGAGCCCAAGTCTCAGGGCAACAAAGCCATGCTGCCGCATGTCGACGAATTCAGGCCCGTCCACAATCTGGAGAGCCTGTCCGGCCTGATCGCGGCGCTGGGTTCCCGGACCGTCGGCGCCGACAAGCGCCTGGCCGGCTGGCAGACCGAACTTCGCAAGGAGTAGACCATGAGCGATGCGCTGGAAGTTCTCGATCAGGTCGGCAAGTGGAAGGCCGACGGCAAGGGCGTCGCTGTCGCCACCGTGATCGTCACCTGGGGCTCCTCGCCGCGTCCCGTCGGCAGCCAGCTCGGCGTCGACGATGCCGGCAACATGGTGGGCTCGGTCTCGGGCGGCTGCATCGAAGGTGCCGTCGTCAAGGAAGCGCTCGACGCCATCAAGGACGGCAAGCCGCGGCTGCTCGATTTCGGCGTCACCGACGAGCAGGCCTGGGATGTCGGTCTCGCCTGCGGCGGCAAGGTCCAGGTCTTCGTCGAGAAGGTGAACTGATCCGATGAAAGCCGAAACCCTCGCCGCCCTCCAGGACGCACGCACCAAGCGGCGGGCCGTGACGCTCGCCACCCGCCTCAGCGATGCCGCCGAGGCGCTGGTCTATCGCGACGACGCCAAGGGCGAGTTGGCGAGCGATGCCGGGATCGTCGCGGCGGCCCAGCGCGCCATGGATATCGGCAAGAGCGAGACGGTGGATATCGGCGGGGCCAAGATCTTCCTGAACGTCTACGTGCCGCCGCCGAGGCTGATCATCGTCGGCGCCGTGCACATCGCGCAGTCGCTGGCGCCCATGGCCGCCATGCTCGAGTTCGACGTCACGGTCGTCGATCCCCGCGGCGCCTGGGCCACGACCCAGCGCTTTCCCGGCGTGAAGGTGATCCAGGATTGGGCCGACGAGGCTTTCCAGGAAATGGGCCTCGACGTGTCGACCGCCGTCGTCACCCTGACGCACGATCCCAAGCTCGACGATCCCGCGCTCGAGGCGGCGCTGAAGTCCGACGTCTTCTACATCGGCGCGCTGGGCAGCCGGCGCACCCACGCCAAGCGCAAGGAGCGCCTGGCCGAGGTCGGCATCACCGAGGAGATGTTTACCCGCGTCCACGGGCCGGTCGGCC
Organism: Reyranella sp.; assembly: GCF_965227665.1. Taxonomy (GTDB): domain Bacteria; phylum Pseudomonadota; class Alphaproteobacteria; order Reyranellales; family Reyranellaceae; genus Reyranella. Next base: position 543,816 of record NZ_OZ245767.1, on the reverse strand, counting down.
TAAACATCGGCGCCAAGTCGCCGGCCGAGATCGCCGTATCGATCCTAGGCCAGATCATCGAGGTGCGCGCGCGCCGCCTCGAAGCGCTCTCGGCGCCGAAGGTCGCTGCAGCGTGAGATTCGGCGAGACACCGGTCGACGAGGCCGCCGGCGCCATCCTCGCGCACAGCCGGCGTGCCGACGGGATCAACTTCGCCAAGGGGCGCGTCCTCTCCACTGAGGATATCGCGCGCCTGAAGGAAGCCGGTGTCTCCACGGTCGTGGCCGCGCGGCTCGATGCCGATGACATGCACGAGGACGAGGCGGCAGCGACGGTCGCACGGGCGCTGGCGGGTGAGGGGATCGACGTCACCGCAGCCTTCACCGGCCGCTGCAATCATTTCGCCCGCGAAGCAGGCCTCGCCGTGCTCGACCAGGAGCGCATCGACGCGCTGAACGAGCTGGACGAATCGGTGACCGTGGCGACGCTGCCGCCCTTCGCGCGCGTCGAGCCGCGCCAGATGGTGGCAACGGTGAAGATCATTCCCTACGGCGCACCGCGCCCCGCGGTCGCGCGCGCCGTCGACGTCGCCAAGACCGCCAACCAGCCGATGATCTCTGTCGCGCCGTTCCAGGCGATGCGCGCCGGCCTCGTCCAGACCAAACTGCCTGGCACGCGTGACAAGGTCCTCGACAAGGCCGTGAACACGACGACTAAGCGGCTCACCTCGCTCGGCAGCACCCTCAACGGCGAACGCCGCGTCGCGCATGACGCCAGCGCCATCGCCGAGGCGCTGGCCGAGCTGAAGTCCGAGGGTTGCGACCTGTTCCTCATTGCCGGCGCCTCGGCGATCGTCGACCGGCACGACGTGGTGCCGGCCGGGATCGAGGCGGCGGGCGGCCAGCTCATCCATTTCGGCATGCCGGTCGATCCGGGCAACCTGCTGCTCACGGCCGAGCTGGACGGCAAGCCGGTGCTGGGCCTTCCGGGCTGCGCCAAGTCGCCCAAGTACAATGGTTTCGACATGGTTCTGGAGCGTCTCGCCGCGCGCCTGCCGGTCGGCCGCGCCGAGATCGTGCGCATGGGATCGGGTGGCCTGCTGGCCGAAATTCCCAGCCGCCCGCAGCCGCGCGACGAGAGCGATTCGGATGAGGCGGGGCCGCAGCAGGCGCCGAGGGTTGCCGTACTGGTTCTGGCGGCCGGCCGCTCAACTCGCATGGGCGGGCCGAACAAGTTGCTGGCCGAAGCCGAGGGCGCGCCCCTGGTCGTCCATGCGGTGACGGCGGCGCTCGCCTCGCAGGCGGTCGAGGTCGTCGTCGTGCTGGGGCACATGGCCGACGACGTCCGCGCCGCGGTCGAGAAAGCCGTGCCGCCGCGCTCGCGCGTGCGCTTCGTCACCAATCCGGATTTTGCAGAGGGCCTCAGTACCTCGGTGCGCACCGGCATAGGCGCGCTGCCAAGCTCTGTCGACGCCGCGGTCGTGCAGCTCGGCGACATGCCCGGTGTCGGGGCGCCATTGCTCAATCGCCTTATGGCGGCCTTCAGCCCTGTCGAGGGCCGTGCCATCTGTGTGCCGACGGTGGCCGGCAAGCGCGGCAATCCCGTCCTGTGGGCGCGGCGCTTCTTTCCCGAGATGGCGAAACTGTCCGGCGACAGCGGCGCCAAGCACCTGATCGGCGAGCATGCCGATCTCGTCTGTGAGGTCGAGATGACCGGCGAGGCGGCGATCACCGACATCGACACGCCCGAGGCGCTCGCCGCATGGCGGGCGCGATCCAGGGAAGAGAGCGAGAGATGAGCTTCGACGTCGCCGCCGTCCGCGGCCAGTTCCCGATCCTGTCCGAGATCATCGATGGCCTGCCCGTCCACTATCTCGACAATGGCGCCTCGGCGCAGACGCCCCTCGCGGTCATGGATGCGGTGCGCTATTACGAGACGACCGGCCGCGCGAATGTGCTGCGCGGCGTTCACCGGCTGGCCGAGCGTGCCACCGAGGCCTACGAAAATGCCCGCGCCCAGGTCGCCTCGTTTCTCGGCGTGCCGACCATGGAGGTCGTCTTCACCGGCGGCTGTACAGCGGCGATCAACCTCGTGGCCTATTCCTACGGCGCGTTGCTGAAGCCCGGCGACCGCATCCTGCTGTCGGAACTCGAGCATCATTCCAACATCGTGCCCTGGCAGCTGCTGCGGTCGCGCTCGGGCATCGAGCTCGACATGCTGCCGGTCACGAACGACGGCCGCATCGACCTGGCCGAGTTGCCGCGCCTGCTGACGGCGAACACAAAACTGGTGTCGCTGGCGCACGTCTCGAACGTCACGGGCGCGCTGCTCGACGTGCGCGCGGTCGTCGAAGCCGCCAAGACGGTGGACGCGAAGGTGATGCTCGACGGCGCCCAGCGCGCGCCGCACGGGCCGCTCGACCTGCCGTCGCTCGGCATCGATTTCTACGCCTTTGCCGGCCACAAGGCCTACGGGCCGAACGGCATCGGCGCCCTGTGGGGCCGGCCCGAGCTGATGGACGCCATGCCGCCGTTCATGGGCGGCGGTTCGATGATTGGGCGGGTGACCCTTGCGGAAACGACCTGGGCGCCGTCGCCGCGCCGCTTCGAGGCGGGGACACCCCCGATCGGTCCGGCAATTGGTCTGGGCGCCGCCTGCGCGTGGATGCAGGCGCTGGACTGGGCGGGGGCGCACGATCATGAGATGGCTCTCGTGCAACGCCTGATGGATGGTCTGCAAAAGATCGACGGCACGCGGCTCTTCGGGCCGGCGAGTCTGCAGAACCGCTATCCCGTCGTGTCGTTCATGCTGGATGGCGTGCATCCGCACGACGTGGCGCAGACGCTCGATTCGTTCGGCGTTGCCGTGCGCGCCGGCCATCACTGCGCGCAGCCGCTGATGGAGCGCTTCGATCTCGACGGCACGACGCGCGTCTCGATGGCGCCGTACAACGACAACAGCGACATCGACGCGCTGCTGGCCGGCGTCGCGCACGCTGCGAAGACGCTGCGATGAGCGACCAGATCTACCAGCAGCGCATCGTTGCGCTCGCCAAGGCAAAGACCGGCGCCGGCAAGCTCGAGAATCCGACGAAGACGGTGCGGCGCGACAACCCGCTGTGCGGCGATCGCGTGATCCTCGACGTACGGCTCGACGGGCAGGGGCGCATTGCGGAGCTCGGCCATCAGGTGCGCGGCTGCCTCCTCTGCCAGGCCTCGGCCTCCGCGCTCTCCGCCGTCGCCGTCGGACGTGACGCCGCGGGGGTCGCCGAGCTGCGCCATGACGCCGAGCGTGCGCTGGGCCGCGAGCCTGGCGAGTCGCACGAGCCGTTCGACGCCTTCGCTCCCGTGGCGGCGCACAAGTCGCGGCAGGAGTGTGTGCTGCTGCCGCTCGAAGCGCTCAAGGATGCGCTTTCCTAACTACGCAGCACGCCCGTAGTTCCGTCGCGCCGCCGCCGTGCTTGTGTCACAGTCGCTATGCACGGTGCGCGGGCAACGTCCGGGAGAGACCATGCGCTTTTTTATGAACGTCGTGGCCGTGCTGGGCCTGATTGCGTTCCCAACCCTGGCCTTCGCCCAGGACCTCGCACTGAAGAGGGTCATGCTCTCCTCGGGCGGGCTCGGCTACTTTGAATACGAGGCGAGCGTCGACGGTGACGCGACCCTGAAGCTCACCGTATCGCTGGGCCAGGTCGACGACGTGCTGAAGAGCCTCGTCGTCTATGACGACAAAGGCAGCGTGGGCGGGCTCAGCCTGCCGGGCCGCGAGCCACTTGCGCAGGCGTTCAAGGATCTTCCGTTCGACCAGAATTCGCTGGGCTCGCCGGCCGAGCTGCTGCAGACCTTGAAGGGCGCGCAGGTCACGGTCGGCGGCAGCCGCTCGATTTCCGGTCGCATCGTGTCGGTCGAGGAGGACAGTGTGGCGCTGCCCGACAACAAGGGCATGGTGAAGCGCACGCGGGTCACGCTCTACACCGATCGCGGCCTGCAGCAGTTCATTCTCGAAGACGCCGAGAACCTGCAGTTCGCCGATGCCGCCTTGCGCGACAAGGTCGGCCAGGCGCTGGTCGCCATCCAGGGCAACCGCGCCAAGGACGCGCGCACCATCGACCTGGCGGTGCGCGGGCAGGGCAGGCGAACGGTGCGCGTGGCCTACATCGTCGAGGCGCCGGTCTGGAAGGCCTCCTACCGTCTGACGCTCGGCGCGGACCCGGCGGTCGCGCGCTCCGCACTGCAGGGCTGGGCCGTGGTCGAGAATCTGAGCGGCCAGGATTGGAAGGACGTCGAGCTGACGCTCGTGTCGGGCCGCCCGGTGGCCTTCCATCAGGCTCTCTACAACGCCTATTACGTCACCCGCCCCGAAGTACCGGTCGAGATCGCCGGCCGCCTGATGCCGGGTATCGATCGCGGCGGCGTCACGGCCGACCAGAGAGCGAAATCCTCGCTGGCGATGCCGGCGCCCGCGCCGTATCGCGCGCAGCAGGAGCGTTCGGTCGGCGCGCCGGCCATGGCCCCCCCTCCGCCGCCGCCCGCGGAACTGGCAACTGCCGCCGAGCAGATCGAGGCGAGCGACGCCGCCACGCAGGTGATCTTCAAGTTCCCGCGCGCGGTCAGCGTCGAGAACGGCCGTACGCTGTCGATCCCGATCGTCGACCGGCACGTGCCGGCGGCGCGCCTCGCGCTCTATCAGGCCGACACCGCCGCGCGTAACCCGCTGGCCGCGATCCGCCTGACCAACGATGGCGAGTCGGGCCTGCCGCCCGGCATCATCACCCTCTACGAGCGCGACAAGGGAGGCTACGTCTCCTATGTCGGCGACGCGCGCCTTTCGGGCTTCCCGGTCGGCGAGACGCGCCTGCTGGCCTATGCGCTCGACGAGAAGATCATCATCGAGCGCGACGTGGCGCAGACCGATCGGGTGGCGTCCGGTACCATCGCCAATGGCGCGCTGCGGCTGTCGCGCGTCGTGCGCCAGACGACGGTCTATCGAGTGCGTGGCCCGGCCAAGGAGCCGCGCCAGCTCGTCGTCGTGCAACGGCGCCTGCCGGGCTGGACCTTGACCAGACCGGAGTCCAAGGACGTCGAGCTCAGCGAAGGCAACTATCGCATCCCGTTCCAGCTTCCGGGCGGTGAGCAGACCCAGACCTTCGAGGTCGTGCAGGAGCAGACGCAGCAGCAGGAAATCCGGCTGGTCGAAAGCGCGGCCGAGCAGATCCGCGTCTATGCCCAGGCGCGCGAGTTCGACGCCAAGACGCGTGAAGCGCTCACCCGCGTGCTGCAGCTCCAGCAGGCGGCGGCGGAGGCCCAGCGCAAGGTGGCGCAGGTCGACGCCGAGCGGCAGGCGATCGTGCAGGAACAGGCACGCCTGCGCGAGAACCTGGCGAGGGTGCCGGCCAACAGCGACCTCCAGCGCCGCTATCTCGCGACCCTCGACAAGCAGGAGACCGACCTCGAAGCCCTCGCCAACCGCCGTGCCGACGCCGAGAAGTCGGCCGAAGCGGCGCGCGAGGCGCTGCGGACGTATGTGAGCCAGTTGGGCTGATCAGCCCGCCCGCAAGGTCCTGACCGCGTCGTCGCGGCGGAAGAGGTAGAGGAGGGCGCGCAGCGCCTTGCCGCGCTCGGTTTGAAGGTCGGGATCGCGGGCGATCACCAGCCGTGCATCGTCGCGGGCGGCTTCGAGGAGCTCGTTATGGACCGCCAGGTCGGCCAGCCGCATGTCGGGCAGGCCGCTCTGGCGCGTGCCTAAAAGCTCGCCGGCGCCGCGCAGCTTCAGGTCCTCCTCGGCGATCCGGAATCCGTCCTCGGTCTCACGCATGATCGCGAGGCGCGACTTGGCGGTCTCGCCGAGCGGCATTGCATAGAGCAGCAGACAGGTCGACTTGGCGCTGCCACGTCCCACCCGGCCGCGCAGCTGGTGGAGTTGGGCCAGGCCGAAGCGCTCGGCATGCTCGATCACCATGACCGTCGCCGCCGGCACGTCGACGCCGACCTCGATCACGGTGGTGGCGACGAGAATCGACAGCCGCCCGTCAGCGAAGGCTGCCATCGTGGCCTCGCGCTCGGCGCCCTTCAGGCGGCCGTGCAGCAGACCGACCTTTCCGGGGAAGCGCTCGTTCAAGAGCTGGAAGCGCTCGGTCACGTTGGCGAGGTCGATCTCTTCCGACTCCTCGATCAGGGGGCAGACCCAGTAGACGCGGGCGCCGGTCGCGATCTGCCGGCCAATCCCTTGCGCGACCTCGCCGATCCGCTCGAGCGGGATGGTGCGAGTGTCGATCGGCTGGCGGCCCCTGGGCTTCTCCGTGAGCTTGGAGACGTCGAGATCGCCATAGGCCGCGAGCATCAGCGTGCGCGGAATGGGGGTCGCGGTCATGACGAGCAGATCGACGGCATGGCCCTTCGACGACAACGCCATCCGCTGATGCACGCCGAACCGGTGCTGCTCGTCGACCACCGCCAGGGCGAGGTCAGCGAATTCGACATCCTCCTGCACCAGCGCATGCGTGCCGACCACGAGCTGGATCGTGCCGTCAGCCAGGCCCTGCAAGGTTTGCTTCTTCTGGCGCTGGCCGTCGCGCCCGGTCAGCAGCGCGATCTTCACGCCCGCCGCTTCGGCCAGCGGCGCGATGGTCGCGAAATGCTGGCGCGCCAGAAGCTCCGTCGGTGCCATCATCGCCGCCTGCGCGCCGGCCTCGACGCAGATCAGCATGGCAAGCAGCGCTACCAGGGTCTTGCCGCTGCCGACATCGCCCTGCAGCAGGCGCACCATGCGCTCTTCTTTGCCGAGATCGTCGGCGATCTCGGCGATGGCCTGGGTCTGGCTGGCGGTCAGCTCGAAGCCCAGCGTGGCGAGGGCGGCCTCGCGCAGGCGGCCGTCGCCCTTCGTCGCGTGACCGGCCAGGGTGCGGTTGTGATGGCGCACCAGCGCGATGGCGAGCTGGCTGGCCAGCAGCTCGTCGAAGGCGAGCCGCGCCCGCGCGGGACGGGCGGGCGAGAGATCGCCCAGCTCTTCCGGGGCGTGGACACGGGCGACGGCGGTCTTCCATTCGGTCCAGCCCTGCTTCTTGTGAAAGGCGGCGTCCTGCCATTCGGGGAGGGCGGGCGCCCGGTCGACGGCGGCCGCGATCGCCTTCTGCACCGGCTTCTGGGTGAGGCCGGCGGTCAGCCCATAGAGGGGCTCGACCCGAAGGATGGCGTCGCGCTCCGCCAGCGGCACGACATGGTCGGGGTGCGTCATCTGCACCTCGCCCTGGTAGATCTCGACCTTGCCGCTCACCACCCGCGTCTCGCCCGGCGGCAGCAGCTTCTTGAGATACTCCTCGCGGCCGTTGAAGTAGGTGAGGCAGACGCGGCCGGTCTCGTCGCTGCACCACACCTTGTAGGGCTGCCGCGGACTGTGCGGCACCATGTGCTCGTCGACGTTGACGGTCAGTGTGGCGACCTCGCCGCCGCGCGCCTGGGCGACGTCGGGCGCGTTCCGGCGGTCGATCACGCCAGCGGGCAGGTGCCAGAGAAGGTCGACGACCAGCGGGCCCGCCAGCTTTTCCACGAGGGTGCCCAGCCGCGGACCGATTCCCGGCAGTGACGTGACCTGTGCGAAGAGGGGCGTAAGGGCTTGCGGGCGCATGGTTGGCTTGATCAGGGGCTGCGTGACTTCGCCATCGCCGCCGCCTATATGCTACGCCCCTTTTTGTTCCGAGCTTGGGGAAAACATGGTTGGCGACGCCGATCTGGAGACGCGGCGGAAGCGTCTGCTCTACCGCAGCACCTATCGCGGCAACAAGGAGAACGACATCCTCCTTGGCCAGTTCGCGCGCGCCCATCTCGGCGAATTCGGGGCGGCCGAACTCGATCAGTACGAGCGGCTGCTCGCGGTCGGCGACAACGACATCTACGACTGGGTCTCCGGCAAGGTGGAGGTCCCGGCCGAGCAGGACACGCCCGTCGTGCGGAAACTGTTGGCGTTCCGCGTGAGGTTCTAGTGGCTCTGCCGTTTGCCAGCGCTCTCGCTGCAATTCCCCGCAAAGCCGTCAAATGGACCCTCGCCGGCCTTCCCGAAGGGGCCGACGCCCTGGTGCTGGCCGAACTGGCGCGGGCGACCGGCGGCGCGGACATTCTGCATGTGGCGCGCGATGGCCAGCGGCTGGAGCGGCTGCAGGACGGGCTGCGCTTCTTCAGCCCCGATCGCGAGGTGCTGGTCTTCCCGGCCTGGGATTGCCTGCCTTACGACCGCATGTCGCCGCATCCCGACATCGTGGCCGAGCGACTGGAGACGTTGAGCCGGCTGGCCGCCCCGAAGTCGCCCGGCGCGCCGGCGCGGATCATCCTTGCCTCTGTGGGCGCCGCGCTGCAGCGCGTGCCGCCCAGGAGCCTCTACACCGAGGCGGCGACGATCCTGCGCAAGGGCCAGACCGTCGACGTGGCATGGCTCACCAAGTTCCTGGGCGAGAACGGGTATGGCCGGTCGGAGACGGTGATGGAGCCGGGCGAATTCGCCGTGCGCGGCGGTCTGTTCGATCTCTTCCCGCCGGGCACCAAGGAGCCGCTGCGCCTCGACCTGTTCGGCGACACGCTGGAGGCGATCCGTTCCTTCGATCCGATGAGCCAGCGTTCGACCGGCACGCGCGAGGAAGTCGTGCTCCTGCCGGTCAGCGAGGTCCTGCTGACGCCCGAGAGCATCGAGCGCTTCCGCAGCGGCTATCGCGAGCTGTTCGGCAACGTCTCGGGTGACGACCTGCTCTACGAAGCGGTTTCGGCCGGACAGCGCCATGTCGGCGTCGAGCATTGGCTGCCGCTGTTCCACGATCACATGGAGACGCTGCTCGATTACTGCCCTGGCGCCGTTGTCACCGCCGACCATGAGGCCGCGGAAGCCTTCGGCGCGCGCTACGAGCTGGTCGCCGACTATTACGACGCCCGCAAGAAGACCGGCGCCAAGGGCGGCATGACCGGCGGTGCGGACTACAAGCCGCTGCCGCCCGAGCGGCTCTATCTGAAGCCGTCGGAATGGGAGCGGCTGCTCGACGGCCGTCCCGTCGCCAAGTTCTCGAGCTTCGATTCGGCGCCCGGCGCGGTCAACACGATCGATCTCGGTGGCCGCCGCCACGAGGGCTTCGCCCAGGCGCGCACGGCGCAGGGCGTGAACCTGTTCGACAAGGTGGCCGAGCATGTGAAGACGGCCAATGAGGCCGGACGCCGTATCGTGGTCGCAGGTTATACCGACGGATCGACGACCCGCCTGCAGCACCTGTTGCAGGAGCATGGCGCCACCACGCCGGTGCTCGCCGCCGACTTCGCCATGGTGCAGGCCTTGCCGGCCGGCGTCGTGGCCGTCGTGATCTGGCCGCTGGAGCACGGTTTCGTGCTCGACGGCCTCGAGGTGATCGGCGAGGAGGACATTCTCGGCGACCGCCTGTCGCGGCCGGCCAAGAAGCGCCGGCCCTCGGAGCGTTTCATCGCCGAGGCCTCGGCGCTCAGCGACGGCGACCTCGTGGTGCATCGCGAACATGGCGTCGGACGCTACGAGGGGCTGTTGACGCTCGAGATCCATCACGCGCGCCATGACTGCCTACGGCTCACCTACGAAGGCGGCGACAAGCTCTTCGTGCCGGTCGAGAACATCGACGTGCTGAGCCGCTACGGCGCGGGCGAGGAGGGCGCCGTCCTCGACCGGCTGGGCGGCGTCGCCTGGCAGTCGCGCAAGGCGAAGCTCAAGCAGCGCATCGCCGACATGGCCGACCGGCTGATCCAGATCGCCGCCGAGCGTGCGGTCCGGCGCGGCGAGACCCTCAGTCCGCCCGACGGCCTGTATGAGGAATTCTGCGCGCGCTTTCCCTATGCCGAGACCGACGACCAGCTCCAGGCGATCTCCGATGTCATGGACGATCTGTCCTCGGGCAAGCCGATGGACCGGCTGGTGTGCGGCGACGTCGGCTTCGGCAAGACCGAGGTGGCCCTGCGCGCGGCCTTCGTGGCGGCCATGTCGGGCAAGCAGGTGGCGGTCATCGGCCCGACGACCCTGCTGGCCCGCCAGCACCACCGTACCTTCGTCGAGCGCTTCCAGGGCATGCCGCTGAACATCGGCCGCCTCTCGCGCCTCGTGCCCGCCAAGGAGGCCAAGGCCACCAAGGAAGGGCTGAAGGACGGCACCGTCAACATCGTCTGCGGCACGCATGCGCTGCTGGCCAAGAGCATCGAGTTCAAGGATCTCGGCCTGCTGATCGTCGACGAGGAGCAGCATTTCGGCGTCGGTCACAAGGAGCGCCTGAAGGAGCTGCGCGCCGATGTCCATGTGCTGACCCTGACCGCGACGCCGATCCCGCGCACCCTGCAGCTCGCACTGACCGGCGTGCGCGACATGAGCCTGATCGCCACCCCGCCGGTCGACCGACTGGCGGTACGCACCTTCATCACGCCGTTCGACGGGGTCACCATCCGCGAGGCGCTGCTGCGCGAGCAGTATCGCGGTGGCCAGACTTTCTACGTCTGTCCGCGGGTGGAGGACCTGGCGTCCGTCGCCACGGAGATCCGCGAGCTGGTGCCGGAAATTCGCCTCGGCATGGCGCACGGCAAGATGGCGCCGACCACGATCGAGAATACGATGCAGGATTTCGTCGAGGGCAAGTTCGACGTGCTGCTCTCGACCAACATCGTGGAGAGCGGTCTCGACATCCGCAACGCCAACACCATGATCATCCATCGCGCCGACATGTTCGGCCTGGCGCAGCTCTATCAGCTGCGCGGCCGGGTCGGTCGCGGCAAGACGCGCGCCTATGCCTATCTCACCGTGCCGCCGGGCCGGGCGCTGAACGAGGCGGCAGCCAAGCGGCTCGAGGTCATGCAGACGCTCGATACGCTGGGCGCGGGCTTCCAGCTCGCCAGCCACGATCTCGACATCCGGGGCGCCGGCAATCTCCTGGGCGACGAGCAATCGGGCCACATCCGCGAGGTCGGCATCGAGCTCTACCAGCAGCTGCTGGAGGAAGCGGTCGCGGCGGCCCGCGGGCGTTCGCAGGAAGCCGAGAAGTCGGAATGGTCGCCGCAGATCAATCTCGGCATCCCGGTGCTGATCCCCGAGGAATACGTTCCGGATCTCTCGGTGCGCATGGGCCTTTACCGACGCCTGGGCGGCCTCACCAACCAGGGTGAGATCGATTCCTTTGCCGCCGAGTTGGTCGACCGTTTCGGCAGAATGCCGGTGGAGGCGGAATTCCTGCTGAACACCGTTGGGCTGAAGCTCCTGTGCCGGGCCGCGCAGGTCGAGAAGATCGATGCCGGCGAGAAGGCCGTCGTCTTCAGCTTCCACCAGAACAAGTTCCCGAGACCGGACCGCCTGGTCGCCTGGATCCAGAAGAATGCGCCGCTGGTGAAGCTCAGGCCCGACCACCGCGTGATCGTGCAGCGGGTCTGGGCGGACGAGCGCCAGCGGCTTTCGGGCGTGACGTCGATCGTTTCCTCTTTGTCGAAGCTCGCCGCTTAGGGGCCTTCCGCGGCTTCGGTTTCGGCTTCATCAGCGCCTTGGCCGTGCGGCGCGCACAGCGCAGAAGCCAGTCGCTGAGCCGCGGATCGCCCGAGGCGCGGGCCAGGGCGACGGCGCCGACCGTGAGGATCGCCACGGCGGTCGCATCGGCATCGAGCGAGCGCTTCCTGCCGCGTGCCAGCTCGGCGATCACCCCGTGGAGCACATTGGCATAGGCGAGCCGGGCTGCCAGCGGGGAGCGGGCCACGTCGCCCGCGAGAGAGGAAAGCGCGCAGCCCTGCGCCGTGGCGCTCAGGGTGTCTCTGTCGAGATACTCATCCAGCACGGCTCCGGGCTTCTCGGCAGCGCGCAACCGGGGCAGCAGCCCGTGCCCCATCCGCACGATCTCGGCGAACAGGGCGTCCTTCGAGGTGAAATGCGCATAGAAGGCGCCGCGCGTCAGGCCGGCCGCCAGCATGATGTCGTCGATGTTGGTCCCGGCATGGCCGCGCAGCCGGAACAGCCGCGCGGCATGCTCGACGATCTCGGCCCGGATGGCGGCCTTTCGGGTGGCGCTGATGGGCATAGTATGCCGATGATCATATCATATGTTGATCGACATATGAATGGCCAAACACACAGCTTCACCCTGAGGAGCCGCCGCAGGCCGCGTCTCGAAGGGTCGCGACAAACAAGGCGTGCTCTGCCCATCCTTCGAGACGCCACGCTGCGCGTGGCTCCTCAGGATGAGGTCAGTGGTGATTTGCCTGAGGTGGCTACGCGGTCGACTGCGCGGCACTCGTGGCGGCGTCGCGTTCGGCGAGGTTGAAGACCTCGACGAAGGCGGGTGGCGGCTGGGCGCCGGAGACCGCGTATTTGCGGTTCACGATGAAGCAGGGCACGCCATTGATACCGAGGCGGCGGGCATAGACGTCAGAGGCGACGACTTCCTGGCGGCCGTCGTCACCCGACAGGAAGTGACGGACGGGGTCTTCGTCGATCCCGGACCGGACCGCGACCTCCACCAGCGTGTCGAGATCGCCGATGTCGAGCCCTTCCTCGAAATAGGCCTTGAACAGCTCGCCCACGACCTCGTCCTGGCGTTCGCTGCGGGCGCTCCAATGGACCAGCCGGTGCGACAGCACGGTGTTGGGGGTGCGCTTGATGCGCGAGAACTGGAAATCGATGCCGGCCTCGCGGCCGCTCTCGGCGATCGCCTGATAGATCTGGCGCGGCCGGTCGCCGCCGCCGAACTTGGCGCGGACATAGTCGTCGCGCGTCATGCCCTCGACCGGCATATCGGGATTGAGCTGGAATGGCCGCCAGGCAACCGCGACATCGGTGCGGCCACTCTGCTCCAGCGCGCGCTCGAAGCGGCGCTTGCCGATGTAGCACCAGGGACAGATCGTATCGGAAACGATGTCGACGTAGATCATCGGCCGAGCTTATGCCTTTCCAGCCAGTGCAGGAAGAGGCCGGCCCCCGCCGAAACGGCCAGGGCGAGCGTGGTCAGCCAGGCGGCGCTGGGCCAGCCGCCCCAGGCCACCAGGGCGCCGGTGATCGGGGGCCCGAGAAGTCCGCCGATATTGGAGCCCTGCATCAGCAGGCCGGTCGAGGCACCGGCCAGTTCCCGTCGCGGCGCATGGATCGGAATGGCGGTGAACAGGGCGCCCGGCACGACGCCGATCACCGCTGAGTAGACGCCCGCCAGAACCAGCCGCATGAGGTCCGGCACGCCGCTCACGAAGATGCCGGCGGCGCACAGGCTCATCGACAGGGTGGCGCCAACGATCACCGCGACCCGGGGCACGCGGCGGTGCAGCAGCCAGCCGGCCCCGAGATTGCCGCTGACATTCAGGATGGCGACCGCGGCGGTGACGATGGCGGCCGTCGAGGTGGAATAGCCCAGCCGCTCGATCAGGAGCGTCGGCAGGAAGCCGATGATGGCGAACCAGCAGCAGGCATAGGCGCCGAAGCAGAGCGCGATGGCCAGCGGCCCGCCGCTGGTGGCGACTTCCTTCATCTCCGCGAGGACCGGGCGGCGTGTCACCGGCAGGGGATCGAGCTCGCGCCGCGGCACGGCGCGCAGGAGGAGCGCGGCCGCCATCACCGCAGCCGCCCCGGCGGCGACCAGCCACACGGTGCGCCAGGAGGTGCCGGGCAGCACGATGGCCGCGATCACCATCATGGTGCCGGAGCCCGCCGGCATGTAGGTGCTCCAGATCGCCATGGCGAGGCGCTGGTCGGCCGGCCGGGTGAGACGCAGCAAGAGGGTCGGTACGGCCACGACGACGGTGATGAAGCCCAGCCCTTCGAGGATACGCCCGACCAGCAGCGTTTCGACGTTGGCGGCGAAGGCGCCAGCGAAGCTCGCCGCACCGGCGAGCAGCGTGCCGAAGATCGCAAGCCGCCGGTGGCCGACGCGATCGGCGGTCAGCGCGATCGCCATGCCGCCCAGTGCCGTCATCAGGTTGATGACCGACAGCAGCCAGCCCGCCTGTTCCAGGGTCGCGGCGAGATCCTCGCGGATCGACGGAAGGGCGGGCGGTGCCTTGCCGACCTGAAAGGCCGCGACCATGCCGGCCGCGACCAGCAGGGCGGCCAGCGGCCACGGGGTACGGGTTGGCGTCAGTACTGCACCCGCGCCGTGATGGCGCCATCGACCACCATGTTGATTCCGGTGATGAACGAGGCGGGCGCGCCGGAGAGGAACACGACGGCGCTCGCCACTTCCTGCGGCGTGCCCATGCGGCCCATGGGATTGCGCGCCAGCGAGCGCTTGTAGCGCTCGCTGGCGGCATCGCGCTGGCGGCCCCAGGTATTGCCGTCCTCGAGGATCGTGCCGGGCGAGACCATGTTGACGCGCACGCCCTTCGGCGCGAGCTCGATCGCCATCGACTTCACCATGGGCACCAGCGCCGCCTTGACCGAACGATAGGGCTGGGTGGGGCCCGCGACCTCGACCAGCGAGGTCGTGCCGATGATGGTGAGGGTGGCGCCCTGGCCGCGCGCCTCGAGATGCGGCCGCACGTTCAGCGCCGCGTTGACCGTGGCGACCAGGTCGACCTCGATGGCCTTGCGCCAGCCCTCGACCGTGTTGTCGGTGCCGAGCGCGCTCACATTGGCGACGAAATGATCGATGCCGCCCTCGGCCGCGAAGCCGTCGATCCACGCCTTGAGCGCGACATTGTCGGTGACGTCGAGCGCCGTGCCGCTGGCGCGGCCCTGTTGCCCGCGCCATTCCGCCTCGCGCTCCGTCACCAGTGCCGCATCGCGGGCGCAGAAGCCCACGACCGCGCCCTCGGCCAGGAAGGTGTCGACGATGGCGCGGCCGATGCTCTTGGTGCCGCCGGTCACCATCACGCGCTTGCCTTTGAGACCGAGGTCCATGTTTCCTCCGAACGGGTCGCTCGCCTATAAGGCCGGCATGAAACAGTGGAGCGTCCGGCATGTCCAAGCGATTCGACCTTAGCGGCAAAGTGGCCCTGGTGACCGGTGCCTCGTCGGGCCTCGGCGTTCACTTCGCGCGCACTTTGGCCGAAGCGGGCGCTTCGGTGGCGATCGCGGCGCGCCGGGCCGACCGGCTCGCCTCCCTCCAGACGGAACTTCAGCAGGGTGGTGCCCGCGCCGTCGCCGTCGATCTCGACGTCCAGTCGGCAGAGTCGATCGCGACGACCTACGACAAGGTCGAGGCGGCGCTGGGACCGCTCGATATCCTCGTGAACAATGCCGGAATTTCGATCGTGAAGCCGGCGCTCGAGATGCCTGAGGCCGACTGGGATTCGGTCGTCGATACCAACCTGCGCGGTGCCTGGCTGATGACGCAGACGGCGGGCAAGCGCTGGGTCGCGGCGAAGCGGCCGGGCTCGATCGTCAACATCGCCTCGATCCTGGGCCTGCGCACGATCGGCCAGGTGGCGCCCTACAATGCCTCGAAGGCCGGCCTGATCCACCTCACGCGCGCCCTCGCGATGGAGTGGGCGCGTTACCACATCCGCGTCAACGCGATCTGTCCGGGCTACATCGAGACCGAGATGAACGGCGATTTCTGGAAGACGCCGGGCGGTCAGCGCCTGATCGACCGCATCCCGCAGCGCCGCATCGGCCAGCCCGAGCATCTCGACGGCGCGCTCCTGCTCCTCGCCTCGGAAGCGGGTGCGTTCATGACCGGCAGCATCATCACCGTCGACGGCGGCCACACGGTGAGTTCGCTCTAGCGATCCATCGAGAGACCGGATCCCGGCAAATAAACGAAACAACCGAAATAAACGAAACAGTCGAAACGAGTGTCGCACCCCCCGGAATAAGGGGGCGTTGCGGCCCTTTGGCCGGCAAAAGACGCTCGCCGGGACTTCCGAAGGGCCTTTTTCAGGAGCCCGGTAGACCGGGATGATTGGGATTTGAAATGTCCCGTCGTCCAGAGGAAAGATCTCCGCTACGCGCCGGTGGCGCTCCGGTCCGGACGAGGATAGTCACCAGCCGTTGATGCGGTCGTAGACGTCGACCACAGACCGGCCGCCGTCGAGGTCGCTGTCGACCACGTAGTAGCGGTCGTAGGCGGCGGCGGTGATGCAGGCGTGGTTGGGCAGGATGCGCACGCGCGCGCCGATCGGCAGGTTGCCGTAGGGCAGCGTATCGTCGGCGGCGACGAAGCCATGCTCCTGAGAGCATTCGATCACCGCCATGCCGGCGGCCGGCGGATCGGCAATGGTGCCGTAGCCGACCTTGGGCTGGAATTCCTGAGCGCTGATGTCCTTGGAGAGCGCCAGTGCGCCGGCATCGACCAGCAGCTGGTTGCGGTGCGGGTAGTGGCCGATCACCGAAGCCAGGACCGAGAGCGCGATGTCCCCGGCGCCGCAGGCGCCGATATATTCCTGATCGAGGTCGTTGAAGACATAGACGCCCGGCCGCATCTCGGTGATGCCGGTGAAGTCGCGCGAGTGCATGGCGGTCGGCGTCGACCCGCCCGAGACGATGGGACAGGGAATGCCGGATTCGCGCAGTTTCTCCGCCGTGGTCACGATGGCCAGGCGCTCCTGCTCGGCGACGGCGGCGATGCCGTCGGGTGTGCTCTGGTGATAGGAATGGCCCGCATGGGTCATGACGCCGGCGAGGTCGACGTCCGGCGCCTCGTGCAGCACGCGCGCGATATCGAGAAGCCTGGGCAGGGCGGGATAGGGCAGGCCGGCGCGGCCGCCGCCGCTGTCGATCTCGATGAACACGGAGAAGGTGTCGCCGTCCTTTGCCGCCGCCGCGATGGCCTTGGCCACGCTGAGATTGTCGGTGACGACGCGCAGGTTTACGCCGCGCCGGCGCAGCTCGGTCACGGCGCCGAGCTTGGCTGGGATGATGCCGACGCCATAGAGGATGTCCTTGAAGCCGCCATCGGCGAAGTAGCGCGCCTCCGCCAGGGTCGACACGGTGATGCGCCCGTCATGGCCCTCGACGGCCATGCGGCCGATCTCGACCGATTTCGCGGTCTTGAGGTGAGGCCGCAGCATGACGCCTGCGTTACGCAGGCGATCGCTCATGCGCTTGAGGTTGCGGCGCAGGATCGCCCGGTCGAGAATGAGCGCGGGCGTCGGCAGGTCGTCGATTGTCTGTGTAGCCATGGCGACGGTTTTAGCATGCCCATCGAAAACGAACGCAAATTTGTCCTCAACGAGGGCGCCCTCAGCCTGGAGGCCGAATTGTCCGGGCGGCCGGGCGTGGCGCGGCATCTGCTTCGCCAAGCCTATCTCGATGCGCCGGGGCTTCGCATCCGCTCGCTGGAAGGCGAGGGCGAGACGACGCACGTTTTCACCTACAAGCGCACGATCGACGGCCAGGTCGTCGAGATCGAGACGGGCCTTAGTGCCATCGACTTCGCCCGCCTCTGGACCCAGCGCAGGGAGACGCTGGTGAAGGTGCGCTATTCGTGGACCGAGGGCCGCTATCACTGGGATGTCGACTTCTTCAAGCGCGACGACGGCTCGACCTATTTCGCGATGGCCGAGGTCGAGATGCCGGAAGACCAGATCGAGCCGCCGCCGTTGCCGGACTTTCTCGCGACGGATCTCCTGTTTGTCGCTCCCGCACTCGACCCGCGCTTCACGTCGAAGCGCATCGCCGACCAGGCGCACGCCACAAAGCTGCTGGCTGAGATCAGGTCGAACGGCGCTATAGGCTAGGACTTCCGCGGCCGGATCGGCGGCAGGGTGACCAGCGGCCAGGGATCGGGGAACTGGCCGACCGGGCAGTCGATCAACAATGGCGCCCCCTTGGCGATGCCGCGCGAGATGGCGGCGCCGAGCTCGTCCGGCGAGCCGACGCGCACGGCGTCGATGCCGAAGCTTTCGGCCAGCTTCACGAAGTCGGGGTTACGCAGCTCGGTGGCAATGGTGCGGTTGTTGAACGACTGTTGCTGGATACGCCGCACGTTGCCGAAAGCGCCGTCGCTGAACACGACCGCGACGACGCCGATCCCGTGCTGGGCCGCGGTCGCCATCTCCATCGCAGTAAACATGAAGCCGCCGTCGCCGCTGATCGAGACGACCGCGGTGTCGGGCTTGGCGACCTTGGCGCCGAGCGACGTGGCATAGCCCCAGCCCAGCGTGCCCTGATAGCCGGGCGACAGGAAGGTGCGCGGCCCGTAGCTCGGCCAAGCGAAGCGGGCAGCGTAGCCGATCTGCGTCAGCTCATCGACCAGGATGCCGTCGTCGGGCAGCGCCTTGCGGATCGCCTTGAGATAGGCGATCTGCGGCGCGAGCGTCTCGTGGATCTTCCTCGTGGCCGAGGCCTTGACCTCCGCGACATGCGCGGCCCGGCCGCTGTGTTTGCGGGCGTGCTTTTCGAGCCGATCGGCCAGCATCTTCAAGGTCGCGGTGGCATCGCCCACGATGCCGATCTCGGGCTTGCGCTGGCGGTCCAGTTCCTCGCTGTCGGCGTCGATGCGGATGATTTTCAGCGTGTCGTCGAGCCCCCAGGTCTGCTGCTGTGGCTGCAGGCGCGTACCGACCGCGAGCACGACGTCGGCCTCGCCCCAGAAACGGTAGCCGGCCGGCGCGGTTATGGAGAGGCGATGGCGTCCGTCGATCACGCCCTGGCCCATGCGGCCGGTCATCACCGGCGCGTCGAGCAATTCGGCGATGCGCTGGACGTATTCGCCCGCCCCCTGGGCACCGCCGCCCACCACGACCATGGGATGCGCTGCACCGCCCAGGAGCTTTGCGGCGCGTTCGACGGCCTCCTCGTCGACCGGGCAGGGATCGGCCGTGGCCGCCGTGCCGATCAACTCGACCGGCGCGCGCCGCGCCCAGGTATCCATGGCGCATTCGAGCGCGACGGGGCGGCGGCGGCCGGAGAGCAGGCGCCGGAAGGCCTCGTTCACCAGGCCGGGCGCGGCGCTGGGCGAGGGGATGCGGTCGGCCCACTTGGTGAGACCGCGCATGATCGCGAGCTGGTCGGGCAGTTCATGCAGCAGGCCGACGTTGCGCCCGATCATCGACTGCTGGATCTGGCCCGTCAGCGCCAGCACCGGCGCGTTGACGGCATAGGCCGTCGCCAGTGCGGCCGTCGTGTTGAGGAAGCCGGGGCCGGGCACGACCACGTAGGCCGAGGGCTTGCCGGTCGCCATCGCATAGCCCAGCGCCATGTAGGCGCAGGCCTGCTCGTGGCGCGCATGGATCGGCCGGATGGCGTTGGTGCGGTCGTAGAGCGCGTCGAAGAACGGGTCGTTCTGGACACCGGGGAGACAGAACAGGGTGTCGATGCCGTTCACTTCCAGCATCGACAGGACGGTCTGGGCGGTATTGAGGGTCTGCATGTCCCTCAGTCTACACGCCTGTAGCGGGGGGCGCGCTAGTCGACTCGCGCACCCGAGGCCTTGATGATCGGCGCGAGGCGGGCTTCCTCCGAATCACGGAAGGCAACCGTTTCGGCCGGCGAGCGCCAGATGGCGATAGAGGCCTGCTCGAAGAATTTGGCCTTGAGGTCCTCGCTCTCCAACGCCTTCTTGGACAGTTCGGAGAGGCGTGCCACGATGTCGGGCGGCAACTTCGCGGGACCCGTGAGCGTGGTCCACGAGCTGATGTCGAAGCCCGGCAGGGTCTCGGCGATGGCCGGCACCTCGGGTACGACGGGGCTGCGCTTCTCTGACGTGACGCCGAGCGCCCGCACCTTGCCGGGACGCGATTGCGCCAGCGCCCCGGGAATGTTGTCGAAGATCATCTGGATCTGCCCGGCCAGCAGGTCCTGCATTGCCGGCGCGGCGCCCCGATAGGGGACATGGACCATGTCGACCTTGGCCATGATCTTGAAGAGTTCGCCGCAGAGATGGAGCGTGGTGCCCGAGCCGGCGGAACCGTAGGAGTATTTGCCGGGGTTCTTGCGCAGCAGCTCGATCAGCTCGGCTACCGTCTTCACCGGCAGGTCGAGATTGACCACCAGCATGTTGGGCAGTTGCCAGATCGTCGAGATGAACGTGAAGTCGGTCTTGGCGTTGAACGGCAGCTTGGCATAGAGGGTGGGCGAGATGGCGTGGCTGGCGATGCCGCCGAGGCCCAGCGTGTAGCCGTCGGGCGGCGACTGGGCGAGCGCATCCATCCCGACATTGCCGCCCGAGCCGCCCTTGTTCTCGACGATCCATTGCTGGCCGCTTAGCTCGGTCATCTTGGCGCAGAAGATCCGCGACAGCGTGTCGGTGGCGCCGCCGGCAGGGTACGGATTGATGTAGCGCACCGTCTTGTTGGGATAGGTGCCCTGGGCGGAGACGATCGCCGGGGCGGCGAGGGTGGCCGCAGCGAATCCGCCCATGACGGCACGGCGCCCGATCGGGCGCGTCTTGAGTGTCATTATTTGTTTCCTCCCTTTTGACGCAGGGAGGGTGCCAAAAAACATGATCGCCGTCGATGGGGCGGCCTTGAAACTGCCACCCGAATGAAACAAAAGTCCTGCCAGTGGGAACTTTCGCCTGCCGGGTGCGAAATGGCTTTGGGGGCCGTCGCACTTCATGAGGGATCGGTCATGTGGGGTTTTGAGCGTGAGGATGCGGTGCGCATCGTCGCACGCGGTGCCGTGGTCGCGGCGTTGTGCGCGATCGTCGTCAGTCCGGCGGCAGCCCAGCCGAAACCCGCCGGGCCACCTCCTGCCAAATCCACGTCGCAAACACAGCCGCAGCAGGCTCCGGCGGCAAAGAAGCCCGGCGAGCCCTCCGAGGCCGACATCTGCTACGGCGTGACCGGGGCCGATGCTCCGACGAAAGTCGCCGCCTGCACCGAGGTCATAGACAAAGGACTGCTCACGGGCGGCCCCTTGGCGCTGGCCTACCTTCACCGGGGCCTGTCGGTGAGCGGGCCCGATGCCGACAAGCTTTCCAGGGCGGATTTCCGGACGGCCATCCGGATGTACAACGACGCTATCATGGCCCAGCCGCTGAATCCGCATCTCTACATGCAGCGCGGCGTCGTCCATCAAACGATCGGCGAGGCGGACCGCTCCATCATCGACTACAGCGATGCGATCCGGCTGGCGCCACGCGAGACCCTGCCGCTGATCAATCGCGGGGTCGTGCTCTACTTGCGTAAAGACAACAACGAGGGCGCGATCGCGGACTTCAACGCCGCGCTCAAGATCAATCCGAAGGAGATCAGCGCCTGGACGAACCGCGGCATCGTCTACCGCCGCAAGGGCGACCTCAATCAGGCGATCACGGACTTCACGACCGCGATCAAGCTTCTGCCCGAGAAGATCCAGCCTGTGTCGTTCTCCCAGGTCCACGACACCATCACCAGCCAGCTCGACAGGTCTCCCCAGCAGGAGGCCAATCGCATCGCGCTGCAGGCCGCCTTCGCCTTTCTTCAACGCGGCCTCGCCTGGTACGACAAGAGTGACTATGACAAGGCGATCGCGGACTTCTCCGAGGCGATCCGCCTCAACCCGCGCGACCCGGCGCCCTATGTCGGCCGAGGCGCGTCCTACATGTACAAGAATGAGGTGAAGCAGGGGATCGCCGACTTCAGCGAGAGCATCAAGCTGAAGCCGGGCCAGGCCTTCGCCCACCTGCAACGCGGAATCGCCTATCATCGCGTCGGCGATTCGGACAAGGCGCTCGAGGACTACACGATCGCGCACGAGCTGACGCCCAAGGATCCGGGTCCGCTCGTCAATCGCGGCATCCTCTACTACACGAAGAAGGGCAAGTTCGAGGAGGCGGTCGCGGACTTCGACCAGGCCCTCAAGCTCAACCCCAAGGAAATCAACGCCCTCATCAACCGCGGCGTAACCTGGCGCCAGCGCAACGATCCCGACCGCGCCATCGTCGACTTCAACGAGGCGGTGCGGCTCGGCCTGCAGACCGCCAACATCCTGAAGCTCACGCAGAAGGACAAGGACGGGAAGCGGGACCCGGCCACGGCGCAGATCGCCGACCAGGTGGCCAATGCCTACTACCAGCGTGGCATGGCCCTGATCGACAAGCAGGAATACGAGGCCGCGGTGAAGGACTTCGAATCGGCCCTGGACATCAACGAAAAAGAGCCGCGCGCCTATCTCGGCCGCGGTGCGGCCTATCTCAAGATGGACAAGGCCAGGGAAGCCGTCGCCGATCTCGACCTCGCCATCAAGCTGGCACCCGGCATGGCCTTCGCGTTCTTCGAGCGGGGCGCCGCCTACCACCGCATCGACGACTATGACCATGCGATCGACGACTATACCTCGTCGATCGCGCTCGATCCCAAGGAGCCGCTGGCCTACATCAACCGCGGCATGGCGCAGATCTTCAAGAATCGACTCGATGCCGCCATCGCCGATTTCGACGCCGCGCTCCTCATCAGTCCCGACGACATCAATGCGCTCATCCAGCGCGGCTTCGCCTATGGGCTGAAGAAGGACTTCCCGCGGGCGCTCGCCGACATCAACGATGCGCTGCGCCTGTCGCCGGGTAACCCGACGGCCCTGTATTATCGCGCCCAGGTGCTGGTCCTGCGCGGCGATGTCGTCCGCGCGATCGAGGACTACTCCCAGGCGCTGCGCGTCGACGTGAAGAATCCACGCATCTACGCCAGCCGCGCCAACCTCTTCAGCAGCATCGGCGAATACGACAAGGCGATCGAGGACCTGAACAGCGCGATCCGCCTCCGGCCGCGTGACGCCAACCTGTATCTCAATCGCGGTATCGCGTTCTTCAACAAAGGCGACTACGCCAAGGCCGTTTCCGACTATGACGAGACGCTGAAACTCGACCCCAAGATGACGCCGGCGTTCAACAACCGGTGCCTGACGCGAGCGGTGATGGGGGCCAACCTCGACGAGGCACTTGCCGACTGCAACGAGGTCCTACGGCAGCTCCCGAACGATCCCTATGCCCATGACAATATCGGGCTGATCCATCTCAAGCAGAAGCAATATGACAAGGCGATCGCCGAATACGACGCTTCGCTCAGGATCGATCCCCAGCGCGCCCGGGCCCTCTACGGACGCGGCCTCGCGAAGGCGCGCAAGGGCGAGGGGCCGGCCGGCATCGCGGATATGTCGACGGCAAGCGGCATCCAGCCGAGCATCTCCAACGAGTTCACGAGGTACGGCGTCAACTGAGCGTCGCCGGCGGCCGCCATGCGGTCGTGCCTCCATGCGGCCCGCGCAACACTCTCGTCGCGCGAGTTGGACCTCTCGCCGGTTCGGCCCTATGTAGGAATCTGGAGTTGCGCATCTGCGAGCACTCCCAATTCTGAAAGGGGGAAACGACATGTTCTTCAACGAGTACATCGCATCCACCGACCTCATTGCCATCGTAGCCGTGGTGATCTTCGGTCTTCTCGGACTGGTGCGGCGCCAGCGCGTGTGGCTGGTCGCGGCGACGATCGTGCTGCTGATCTGGGCCGTGGTCCGTTTCATCCGTACGTTCTGACGCTCCGCCGGCAGCCCGCGTTGAAGCTGACGACCGGCAACGAGTGGCGGTCGGCGGCGAAAGGTGAAGCCTTTGCCTACACGACGAACAGCCCGTCGGCGTTGGTCCGGATCGATATGACGAGGTCCTGGTAGTCGTTGTCGCCCCACGTCGACGGGAGATCCTCGAAGCCGAGCGACATTTCCAGTCCTCCCTGGGAGGTTCCCGAGAGAACCTGGACCATGTCGCCCGGATTGAGCGTCGAGAAAGTGTGGAAGATCACGGCCCCGTCCAACAAGCCGCGCGATTCGCTGAACAGGATCGGCGGAAGTCCGGCATCGAGCGTGGCAGGATCGTCGGATCCCGGGGCGCGGAACGAGAGATCGTCTGGCAGCCCACCCAGCCGATTGTAGCCGTCCTGGATCAGGAAGAAGCCCAGCCGCGTATCGGCGTCGGGCGTGAGCTCGACGGTGCGGGCCCCCATCGCCACGTTGAGCGTGTTGGCGAACAGGATATGGACGTCGCCCAGCACGCCGCCGGTCGCGACTTCGTAGTAGCCGAAGGAGTTCGCGTAGGTCGATATGGCCGACTTAAAGTCTAGCGTGAAGGTCACCGAGCCGTCGCCCTCGAGATAGGCGTCGCTGGCAATGCCGTTGATGAACGAGGAGGCGACACGCACACCTTCCTGCAGGGCAGGCAGGAAGTTCACGAAGGTGAAAGTCGTGTGGGCGTCGACGCCCATGCCCCGAGCCGCCGCGATGAAGTCTCCGCCCTCGAAAGATCCGCCGAGATTGACCGAGTTGGCCCCGGCGCTGAGCGTCGCAAAGGTGAAGTCGTCGTCGTACTGGATGTCGAGGTTTGAGCGGCCCACGAGCGAGCGCAGCACATCGACGGAGTGCCCGGCGCCGAAGCCGCTGACCACGTCCCGCGTGATGTCCGTCCAGGTGTCGCGCAGCGTGTCGATCCCGTCACCGAATTCGATGAAGTCCCCGGCAGCGCCGCCCTGCAGGATGTTGACCCCGAGCCCGCCGCGCAGCTGGTCGACGGCGGCGCCGCCCTGCAGCAGGTCATTTCCGTCGCCGCCGTCGAGGAAGTCGCTGCCGTTTCCGCCCATCAGCGTGTCGTTGCCGGCTTCGCCCTGGAGGTAGTCGTTGCCATCATTGCCGGTCAGTTCGTTGTCCAGCACGTTGCCGATGACGGTGTCGTTGCCGCGGCCGGCGATCAGGTGGCTGATCAGCGAGCGCGTATCGTCGCCGTACTGCAGCGCATTGTAGACGTTGCCCTGGGCGATGAAGCCTGCCGGAGCCGGGAGTGCGAGCGCGCTGTTCAGGTCCGCGAGTTGCTCGCGCGAGAAGGTGAGCCACCGTCCCGGGCGCAGATCGTCATTCTGGTCCTCGTCGAAGTTGCTGAGGTCGTACGTCGTGAGCGCGCCCTGCGTCCACACGGTCGAGAAGATCTTGTTCTCCGCCGTGACGCCGGTGTTCGGCGCCGCGGCGCCGTTGATGGACTGCTGTCCCGTGGCCTCGTCCCACTCGTAGAGCGACGTCGTGCCGACCTTGTCGAAGTTCGCGCCGTAGTAGGCCTGCAGCGCCGCGATATCGTACATCATGTAGCTCTGCGGCGAGGAGCCCAGGTGAGCCTCGGTCGCCGTGCTGGTATTGGCGCCGAGATAGCTCGCGTAGGTCATGACGGAGAATTCGTTGTCGTTCTGGTCCGCCGACAGAGCGCCGTTGTATGTCGAGTCGTGACCATGCTTCAGACCCAGCGCATGCCCCATCTCGTGCATGATGGTGTTGAAATGGTCGGTCCCATAGAAATCCGCCGGCGGCCGGCCATTGGTACTGAGCCAATTGTCGCCGGACTCGCGCGCGTCCTGAGGGGAGTAGGGACCGGGATTGGCGGGAAAGGCGGCCTGCGAACTGCCGCTCGTGAGTCCCGAGAAGCGCAGCGTCGCATCGGCGGCCGACGGTGAGTCGGCTTCCTCGAATTTCAACTGCGTGTAGGAGGCAACGAGGTCCATCGCCGCCAGCGCCGCCGCCTTCTGGTTGGCGGTCGCTTGGTGAAATTTCGCCAGAATATCCGTGTCCGGATAGCCACCGGGAACGCCCTGCGTATAGTCAGAGACGTCGCTCGGGAAGGCGTACTTCATGAGCGTTGCGGCGGTCGTACCGCCCAATGTGGTGACCCAGTGATAGTCCATCAGCAGGGCGCGCACATTGGGATCGGAGATCCCGCTGGAGTCAAAGGCGCCGCCGAAAAGGCCGCCTTTGGGCGTGGTGAGATCGCTTGGAGGCGTGTCGACGTCGTCCGGACCGTCATCTGGTGCGCTGGCCATTTTGCAGAAACTCCTGCTCGAAGGGTCGAGGCCTCTCATCTATCGCCCGACACTGTAGTGCGACGCAACGTCATCGATTGTTCGGGATCGAACCAGCGCAGGGGACGCCTGCGCAACCGCGTTGATGCTGCGTCGTTCGGGGAGGATGGTCATCGACTGGCAACGTTTGACGGGCGAAATTGCCCGTGCAGCGCATCTCTCGTTCTCCGCGCTTCTCGTTCAGCACGGGCACGAAGCCTTCTACGCTTTCGCGCTCTACACCGACGAAGATTGCTGGACCGTCGCGCCCGCCGCGAATTCGCTTGAGAGACACGAGGCCAGGATGGAGGAGCAGGGCGCACCCGATCCCCGGCAACGCGCGGCAGACAAGTGGTCGAGCGCCGAATGGGCCTTCGAGGCCTTCGCCGCAGAACCCTTCGATGCGATTTGCGAGCAGTTGCGGGCGACTGGAAGCGCCCTGCCGGACGAGGCGGCCGCGTTCGCCGCCTTCAAGGCCGG
This sequence comes from Reyranella sp., assembly GCF_965227665.1. Taxonomy (GTDB): domain Bacteria; phylum Pseudomonadota; class Alphaproteobacteria; order Reyranellales; family Reyranellaceae; genus Reyranella. The sequence continues at coordinate 517,687 of NZ_OZ245767.1, read as the reverse complement.
CGTCCATCAGGCCATGGTCGCGGCCCTGAAATCCCTCGACGAGTCAGGCTTCTTCGGCGCGCATCGTGCCGGCGCGGTGTTGTTCGTCACATCGTCGGACAATGAGGAAGCCGAGGCGCTGGAAGATCGCTCGGCGAGGCTCCTGAACCCGCCTGAAATCCACGAGGCTTTCGGTCGTCGCTACGATGTCGGCGCGTGAGAGCGTTTGGCAACCCCGCGTCGCAATCGAGTCGCTCGTCCTTTCGACCATGATCGGTCTCAGAACGTCAGTCTGACCTGGAGACCCAGCACGAAGGCGTTGGGGATCGTGGTCACGCCGTTTGGCCGGATCACGTATTGCAGGTTGGGCATCAACGAGAACCACGGCGTCAGCTGGGCACGATAGTTGAGCTCGATCGTGGTTTCTGCGGACTGGACGCTGACCGAGCCTGGAGAGGCGGCGTTGGCGGCGTTCTGAGCCGCCACCAGAGTGCTGCTGATCCGGCTGTAACTGATCCCGAGGCCGATCGAATCGTCGTCTCGCCCGGCAAAGGTTCCTCTTTGCAGTAGCCCGACCTGCGCGATGTATTCGAGCATGGCGGTATCGGGGGCGGCGTAGGCGAGAACGGCGAAGGCCGTCAGTCCGCGATCCGTGCCGGGGGCAGCGCGGTAGATCATCTGGTCGGCCTGACCGTAGAAGCCCCAGCGACCGCGCGCCAGCGCCTGCGGGCCGGCGATGGGAGACCCGAGGTAGGGAACGTCGGACGTATCGTAGTATCCGCCCAGCCTGTAGTGGCCCTTCAGCCCGGCGGCCCCGAGGCGAGGCTGCCAGCCCAGCTGGGCTGGCATGATGACGCCAGTGGCGCCGGAGAGGCCGAGCTTGAAGCCGTTGGCCGGCGCCGCCAGCGTCGGGTTCACTTCGTAGACGCCCGTCTGGAAATAAATCTCGTCGGAGAGGCTGATCTTTGCCATCCCGCCCCAGCTGCCCGTCGGATAGATGGTGAAGCCGCTGTTCACGACGATGGCGATCTGCCCGCAGAAGCCGTTGTTCTGGAAGTAGCAGTAGATCGGTGAGGTCGCGAAGTCGTCCGACGCGTGCAGCCAGCCGAGCTTGATGCGAAGGCGGTCCTCCAGCAGCAGCTGTTCGTATGAAAGTTCGGCGAGCCGCACGTTCTGTCCGGCTCCGTACACTTCCTGCACCGAGATGATGCTGCCGATCGCATTGGCCGCCAGACTCTGTCCGGCGCGCTGGGTGAAGGTCACGTGGAGCTTGGCCTTGGGCCAACCCATAAGCTTCTCGAGATCGAAATCGGCGCCGGCGTCGACCTGCTCGGTATAAGCGGCGCCCTGCCTGAGCCCGCCGACGGGATTGGCCGCCGTTTCAGCGATGTGGTGCGCGCGCAGCGTGATGCCCTTGGCCTCGAGATCGCTGCGCGTCCCGTACCAGTCGCCCGTCATGTACTGCCCCTGCAGCCACGACGACAGACCCGGGCCTCTCGGCGCCGGTTCGTCGGCACACGCCGATCGGCTCTGCAGCGCGCTCGCCCCGAGGAGCCCGCACCACAGCGCGACCGCTGCGGCGCGGATCACCCGTCTCCCCGACATTGCCCGACTCACCCCTGGAACGGCAGCAACGAGAGCCCTTCGGAGAAGGCTCCCAATTCTCACATCGTCTTTTCCCTCACGAAGATGCAAAAGGCCATCGTTCCCGCGCCCGAGACGTTGCAGGTGAGAATCCCGCGGGCGTTGTTGCCCGTGCTCGCGCACAAGCGAAGGTCGTGCCTCTCGGGTCGGATGCTTTCGCGACGCCTTCTCAATCCTCGCGGAAGGCCCGCATGAGATGGTCCCGCAGCGGTTTCAGCAAATAGGAGAGGGCACGGCGACTACCCGTGTCGAGGAAGACCTCGACCGGCATGCCGGGCAGCAGCGTGATCGGCCCAAGCCGCGACACCGAAGCCGGGTCGAGGATGATCCGTACCTTGTACCAGCTTACGTCGGTCGCCTCGTCGACGAACACGTCCGGAGAGAGTCTGGCGACCTTGCCGGCAAGTTCGGGCGTCGTGTGCTGACTGAAGGTGGTGAGGCGAAGCAGTGCGGTTTCACCCGGCTGGACGTCATCGATGTCGTTCGGGCTCAGCCGCATCTCAACGACCAGCGCATCGGCGCTGGGCACGATCTGCATCAGGGTCTCGCCCGGAGTGACCACACCGCCGACCGTCTGGACGGCGAGGTCGTGGACGATGCCGGCCTGCGGTGCACGAATCTCAATGCGCTGGAGACGGTCGAGTGCGCCGATGCGCTGTTCGGCGAGCTGGGCCAGCCGGGACTCGATCTCGCGCAAACCAGCCATCGCCTCGGTTTGCCGGGTCTGGTCGAGCTCCATGATCTGAAGCTCCGTCTCGGCAATCCTGCCCTCGGCGCGGGCGATTTCGGCGACCAGTTGGCCATGTTCGCCGACCAGTCGGGCGCGAAGGCGACTGAGTTCCGCCACCTGGCCCAGCGTGGCGAGGTTCTTGCTGCGCAACGCTTCGGCACTCTGCAGCTCACGCTCGTTCCAGGACAGCTCCTCTGACTTGGCATCGCGGCGCTCGCCGAGACCCTCGATCTCGCGATGGATCTGCGCAATGCGCGCGTTGAGTTGGCGCTTCTGACCGGCGGCGAGGTCGCGGCGGGCGGCGAACAGCGCCTGCTCGGAAGTAACAAGCGCAGCCGCCTTGCCGGAAGATGCCGCGGGGCCGGGCAGACCGGGTTGCAGCTCGTCCGGCACGGCGAGGCTTGCGGCATCGTCGCGCTCGCCGACCAGGCGCATGCGCTGGGCCAAAAGGTGCAGGATCTGGTCCTCGACGATGGCGAGGTTCGCCCGGGTCAGGGTGTCGTCGAGGCGGATCAGCAGGTCCCCCGCGGCCACCCGGTCGCCGTCGCGCACCTCGATGCTGCCAACGACGCCGCCGTCCCTGGTCTGCACCCGCTTGACGCTTCCATCGACTACCAGTGTGCCCTTGCCGATCACGGCGCCGGCCAGCTCCGTCGTCGCCGCCCAGCCGCCGAAACCACCGACGAGCAGGGCGACGACGCCGAAGCCCAGAGCCAGATTTCGCCGGATCGCGCGCGTCGCAGGCGATGACGGTCGCTCGGCGGGGACAGTGGGATTCATCGACCTACTCCGCCGGCGTCTTCAGTCGGGCAATGACCTCGGCCCGTGGTCCGAAGTCGGCCACCCGCCCGTCCTTCACGATCATCAGCCGGTCGAGCGTGTCCAGCAGCTGGGTGCGGTGGGCGATGGCGATGACGATGGCGCCGCCCCGGCGGGCGTCGAGGATGGCGCCCGAGAGCGCCGCTTCGCCTTCCCTGTCGAGATTGGCGTTCGGCTCGTCGAGCACGACGAGAAAGGGCTTGCGGTAGAGGGCGCGCGCCAAGCCGATGCGCTGACGCTGGCCGGCGGAGAGGGCCATGCCATCCGCTCCGACGCGTGTATCGTACCCTGCCGGGAAGTGCAGGATCATGTCGTGGCAGTTTGCGCTGCGCGCCGCCGCCAGCACCTCGTCGGCAGGAGCGTCGGACTCGAACCGGGCGATGTTCTCGGCCACGGTGCCGTCGAACAGTTCCACGTCCTGCGGGAGATAGCCGATGTGCCGGCCGATTTCGTCGGGCCGCCACTGTTTCAGTTCGGCGCCATCGAAGCGGATGGTGCCGCGCAGGCAGGGCCAGACGCCCACCAGCGCGCGGGCGAGGCTCGACTTCCCAGACCCGCTCGGGCCGGCGATGCCGAGGCCTTGCCCTGCCTCCAGACGAAAGCTTGCCTCCAGGATCACCGGCCGCGCCGCGCCGGGCGGGGCGACCGCGATCCGCTCAACCTCAAGGCTGCCCGAGGGCGGCGGCAGGGCCAGCAGTTTGGCTTCTGCCGGACGCGCGAGAAACTTCTCCAGCCGGCCGCGGGCCTGCCGCGCGGCCACGAAGCCGTACCAGTTTGCAACCACCTGCTCGATGGGTGCCAGTGCCCGCGCCACGACGATCGAGGCGGCGATCATGATGCCGGGCGAAAGCTCCTGACGAATCACCAGGAATGCGCCGAGCCCAAGCACGGCCGACTGCAAGGCAAGCCGAAGCACCCGCGTGAGGCTGCCGTGAAAGCCCGCGATGTCGGCAATCCGCAGGCGCAGGCGCGACTGGCTCTCATCGGTCCGGCGCCAAGTCGCGGCATAGGCGGGGGCCATCCCCATGGCGCGCAGCACGTCGGCATTGCGTCGCCCAGCCTCAAGGAGATCGCTGCGACGGGCCGCGTGGCGCGCGCTTTCCCGCACCGGCGCGCGCATCGCGCCGTCACTCGCGAGCGCGCCGCCCACCAGCAGCACCGCGCCCGCAACCGCCAGCCAGCCGAGCCAGGGGTGGAACGCGAAAACCACGACCAGGTAGATCGGCAGCCAGGGCAGGTCGCACAGCGCGATCGGGCCCGGCCCGCCGAGGAAGCTGCGGATCTGGTCGAGGTCGCCGACCGGCCGCACGCCATCGCTCTGCGGCGGGCGGAACGGCAGTTCCAGGGTCAGACGAAAGCTGGCGGGCCCCAGCGCTTCGTCGAGCCTGTCGCCGATGCGGACGAGCACCCGTCCGCGCACGATCTCGATGAGCGCCAGGCAGGTGTACAGACCCGCCACCAACGCACTCAGCGCCATCAGGGTCGGAACGCTGCGACTGGCAAGCACGCGATCATAGATCTGGATCATGAAAAGCGGGCCAGTCAGCATCAGCAGATTGCTGACCCCGCTCAGCACCGCGACGCCGAGCAACGCGCCCCGCACGTCGCCCAGCGCCCGCGACACCAGAGTCTCGCCCCCGCCCGCCATGGCCCTCAGGGGTTCCGTCGTGGGGCGCGGACGCCGAAGGCGGGGACGCGGTTATGAAGCGCAGACATCGGGCGGTGGGGCGGCGAGTCGGGAGAGGGGACGGCGCGCTGTGCGGCGGGGGGACAAATCATCCTGACGTGACCCTTCCGCGTCGCCGCGATCACCCTTCTGAAATCTTCCGTTTCTATGCTAACATTTCCTGCAGAACTTCAAGAGGCCGTCCCATGAGCATCGCTCGCGATACAGAGATCGCCGCAGGAGAGGCTGCGGCTTCGGGGCCGGGCGCCACTCCTTCGCCTTCACCGTTCCCGGGCCCCAGCCCCGGTGCCCCGCTGGAAACGGCCGGCACGGCCTGGGCGGAGCCACCCGCCGGTCCGTCCCCGTTGCCCGGCCCATGGCCGAGCCCGCGCGACGGCGCGCCCGTGGAGACGGCTGGCACCGCTTGGGCAGAGCTGCCCGCGGGTCCGACGGAAGGAGATGCCGCGGCTTCCGGGGTGGGCGTTCCGGATCGATTCTCTCCGCATCCCGACTATGATCGAGCATTCCCCAACGGTGATATAGATTGGCCGCCGGTGGAGAGCGCGAGCATCGGCGGCAGCAGCGGCGACGACCGGCCCACCGAGGGGGTCGGTTTCAACTTCACGAAACCACCGGCGCCGCAACAGCCGGCGGCTCAGTCCGATGCCGCGACCGATCCCTCCGAGCTCCTCGACTTCTCCAGGGTCGACACCGCTAGTCTGTCGCCGCTCGAAGAGCTGCTTTCCCAGGACGCCGCGACTGCGACCACGAGCGACCAGCCGGACGCAGGCGGAGGAGACGGTCTCGGCAAAGTGGCGACAGCGGGGATGGAAAGCATCGACGCCTCGACGAATCCCGACGTTGTCCGCTTTCCGATCACCGTGTTCGACGACGCCTCGGGCTGAACAGGCTCGACTAAGGGCTTCAGAAAGGCGAGCCGTCGTCGGTGCGGCCCGGCGCGACGGCCAGGATTTCGGCGCTGACCACGCCCTAGGCGAGGAATGGATCGGCCATCACCCGCGCCTCGATCGGCTCCCTGGACTCTCCATGTGCGAGGATCAAGCCACCTGCGGTCGGATGCAGGCTGCCGGCCAGGAGGAACACGCCGCCGTTGAACCCGCTCTTGAGCCAAGCCTCCATGTCGAAGACTTCGCGGCGGATGAAGCGCTCGTCGCGGAAAGCGGTCGCGAGCGTTGCGCCGCCCTGGCATCGCATCAGCACATGAACGGCCAACCTATCGGCATCGGCTTCAAGCCCCAGCGCGGCGAACTGCCGGCCGAGCCAGCTCCGGAAGAGGGTGAACAGGCGGGCCGCGTCGGTCTTTGCGGCGTGCTCGAGCTTTGCCAGCTCGTTGCAGAGCGTCCCGACCAGGCAGCCATGTTCCACGATGTTGGTCCTGTTCGCGATGAGCATGCCGACGAAACTGCGGATACGCTATGCGAGCGATAGCACGTTCTGTTCCCAGGCATCATGGAGCGTGTTGTTTCCATGCGCTGCCCGATCACCGCGTCGTGAATCTCGCCCTTGGTCTTGAAGTGACAATAGAAGTTACCCTGGGACAGCCCGACTTCCTTGGCGATGTCGGCGAAGGAGGTCGCTTCGAATCCGCCCTCGTAGCAGCGCCGATCGGCGGCCTCCACGAGCTCCCGGATTTCGTTCGCACTCATGCTTCGTCTGTTTGATCGTAGGACATTTGTCCCAAGTATTTGGGTCGACCGTCCTAATCTGTCCGAAGGTGGGAAGGCTCGGGGGATGAGGCGCACGAGCCTCGATCGATGAGGCGCACACGCGATGAAGACCAGCCCCATCACGTCGTCAGGCCCCATTTTGGCCAAGCATGAGCCTTGGATGCGCTGACTGGCTGGGTCCGTACGGCAGTCCTTCGCATTGAGCCGATCAGTGCTTAGGTAACCTTGCCAGCCCAAACCGGCGGAGAGCCAATGCTCTCGCGCAAAGCGCTCGTCACGACGCGAAGTGGAGCTGATGGCCGCTCGAGAGCGCGAAGAAGCCACACCGCGGTGGGGTCAGCGTTCCAGCGCTCGCCATCCAGATCCAGCCGAATCAAGTGCTTGGTCTGGACGTCGGTGCCGATCACCCAATCCGGCAAAAAGGCGATTCCCACGTTGCCCAGCGCAGCCAGTCTCATGGCCTCGAAATCGTCGCAGCGGAAAACGGCCGGGCCGATCGCTCCGGCGCCTCCCGGCTTGGCGGCCACATCGCTCCAGCCCAGCAGATCAGCGCCATGCATCTTGTCGATCAACCGATGGCCGGCGAGTTCCGCCACCGATCCGGGGCGTCCGGCGTGCGCCAGATAACCGGGGCTCGCCACCAGAAGCCGGTATTGATCGGCGAGCTTCGATGCAATGAGCGTGCTGTCGGTCAGCCGGCCGATCCGGATCACCGCGTCCAGGCGATCGAGGACCGGATCGGCCAGACGCTCCGTCAGGTCCAGTTCGAGGGTCAATTGCGGATGATCGGCCATCACCCGCTGAAGCGCGGGAATGACATAGCGTTTGCCGAAGGTCGGAAAACAGGCCAGCCGGAGGACACCCGCGACGGCGCCATCGAACGCCGCGATTTCCGCATGTGTGTCGGCAAGCTGGTCGAGCAGGGGCCGTGCACGCTCGAACAGGCGCTCGCCCGCATCGGTCATGGTCAATGCACGGGTGGAGCGGATCAGCAGGGGCACACCGAGCGAATGTTCGAGCGCATCGATCTGCCGGACGATCGCCGAGGGCGTCTGGCCTCGCCGCCGCGCGGCTGCAGAGAAGCTGCCCTGCCGCACCACCGCCGCGAAAACCGCCAGATGCTCGGCGAAGCGGGGATCCTTCATGCGCTCCATCTTTGCGAAAGGCGCAAAGCCGTTTGTGGCAGAGCGCGCATTATCATCGCGGGATTGTCGAGCCATCTCAAGGTCATCGGAAACACGCTTTCATCGCGCCGAACGGCCAAAGGAAATCCCATGAAGATCCTCGACCAGATCCTGTCGCAATCCGCCTACTCGCATGAAATCGACGTCCCGCTGGCACAGGTCGACATCGCCGACTGGCTCTTCAATCTGCCGGAGGCGGAGTATCAGCGCTGCTGCGTGCCCGATCACATCGCGGTGGGTGCCACGACCACGGACGCTGGCCAACGCATGTCGATCAATGTGGAGATGATCGGCACGGCTCTGATGATCCAGCACTATGTCGCCGAGGAAGCCACGCCGAGCTACGTGCGGATGAACTCGATCTCGGACGCCTTCACGTCGAACGGACGCACTCAGGTCAACGTGCTCTGGGAGCTGATTGCGGAGGATGCCGGGAACGGGCGCACCCGCTACACCAACCGAGTGACGGCCCGTCCCACCGACGCCTTCATGGCCTTCATCGACGCGCACGGCATCGCGTTCGCGGTTGCCGCTGCGGCCCGCCAGGCGGCCGGCAGCGATCACAACCGCCGCGAGACGCCGCTATTCGCCGAAAGCATCGCCCGCCGCGCAAAGGGGCAGACGCCATGACGGCGCCCCAGTAACGATGGTTCTGCCCCGGCAGAGATGCACCCTCTGGCCGAGGCCTCGATGTCAGAATCGCCCGCACGATCTTCCTTCTCGTACGGGACTGGGCTGTGGGTGTGAGCCAAGGGGAATGGCGGAGGGGGTGGGATTCGAACCCACGGTGGGCGTGAACCCACGCCGGTTTTCAAGACCGGTGCCTTAAACCGCTCGGCCACCCATCCAGCTCAGCAAGATCAGATACTCAGGCACCGGCATGATTGCAACAAAGCCGATTATGCCGTAGCGCCAGCGCATGGCGGATGATTTTTGCCTGATGCACGATGACCGGCTGGGATATGCGCCGAAGCCCGGCTTTCGCGGCAGCGGGGCAAACGGCTGGCCCGTGACGATCGACGCCGATGGAATGCGCTCCTGTGGCGAAGGCCCGGAGGCCGGTGAGGGGCGGGCGATTCTCGCCGTGGGCGATTCCTACACGTTCGGCGAGGAGGTCGGCGATGCCGAGACCTGGCCGGCACAGCTTCAGCGGCTGAGCGGCCGCCGGGTGCTGAACGGCGGCGTGTCGGGCTACGGCTTCGACCAGATCGTCCTTCGGGCCGAACGGCTCGCCGCAGCGCATGAGCCGGCGATCGTGATCGCGGGCTTCATCGCCGACGACGTCCGGCGCACCGAGATGCGGCGGCTATGGGGGCGCGACAAGCCGTGGTTCGCCGTCGACGGCGACCGCCTGCAACTGGCCGGCGTGCCGGTGCCGGTGCCGGCGCGCCAGCGGCGCGCGCCGCCGTGGCTGCGTCATCGCCTCGACCGGGCCCTGATCGCCCTACCGGCGCCGCTACAGCACGTCTTTGGCTACCATGTGAGGCAGCATCCGGCGGGCCAGGGTCAGGCGATCGCCCTTCGCCTGATCGATCGGCTGCTGCAGCTCGGGGAACGACACCGATGCCGTGTCGTGCTGCTGGCGCAGTATCATCCGTCCGTGTGGGTGGACCGCGGGTACGCCGCTGAAGAACGGCGGTTGACAGGGCTCGTTCTCGATCGCGCCCGCAGCCTGGGCCTGGCGTCCGTCGATACGTTCCCCCGTTTTGCGATCGAACCCGCAGCCGCGTCCTTTTACGTCAATACGCACCTGAGCAGGCGCGGCAACGCCATGGTCGCCAGCCTGTTGGCCGCCCGGCTCCCCGAGCTGTCCTAGCGTCAGGCTGTTCAGCCGCCCTGTTCGCGCTTGAGGGCCTCGCGACGGAGCATGGCGCGCCACTCGGCGGGCGACACGCATTTGTGAGCATGGACCCCGACCTTGCGCTGCGCGGCGTCGCGCTCGTCAGGTCCGTATCGGTCCTTGCCGTTGACCGGCAACGCCCAGGCCCAGCCGGCGGCTACCATCTTCTCCTGAAGGTCGTCCTCCCCCGCGAAGCACTGGGCGACCGGCGGGCGGGTCTTCCGGTCGGGATCGACCAGGCGGCAGGTCACGGGGCGGCCGGCAATGAATTCCTCCAGCGCCTTTCGGGCGAGTGCACCGGCGCGCCACTGCCCGTCGTCGCAGGTCTGACTGCGCTCGGGCGCATCAATGCCGAACAGCCGGACGACCTGCGGACCGAATTTGACCGTGTCGCCATCGACCACGGTGAATCGCGGCTTCGGCGCCGGCGCAACGACGGTGTCGTCGTCGGAGGACTGGGCGGCGGCGCCCGTCGCCATCGCCAGGACGGCGAGCGTGGAGAGGAGGGCGAGGGGAGAGCGAGCGGCTTTCAACGGCGGGAACCTTGCGGGGCTGTTCGTGCGCCCGGCTTATAGCACGCGGGCCGCGCCGTCGATTGACCCGAAGTTGGTTCATCGTCAGTGTTCGTGAAAACAGCCAAGACGCAGGAAACGCCCTCGACCATGGACTTCGCATTTTCGGAGCAGCACGAAGCCGTGCGCGAAACCGTCCGGCGCCTGTGCCGGTCCGAGCATCGGGAGCTGGTGGCGGCGGCCGAGGAGAACGAAGTCCTGCCCCGCGGGGTCTTCACGCGCTGGGGCGAGCTCGGTCTGCTGGGCGTCCGCTATCCCGAATGCGACGGCGGCAGCGGCCTCGACAAGGTGAGCGACTGCATCGTGCGCGAGGAGCTGAGCTACATGAGCCAGGGCTTCGCCTCGAGCTGGTCGGCGCACACCCATCTCGGCATCTGGCCGATCTGGAAGGCGGGCACCGAGGCGCAGCGCCAACGCTTCTTTCGGCCGGCTCTGCAGGGACGGAAGATTGCGGGCTTCGCCTTGAGCGAGCCCGACGGCGGCTCGAACATCCGCGCGTTGCGGACCCGCGCCGAACGAGCGGCCGGCGGCTGGAAGCTGCGCGGCAGCAAGCTCTACATCACCAATGCGCCGATCGCGGATTTCCTGCTGGTCGCGGCACGCACCGCGCCGGAACTGAGCAGCAATGCCATCAGCCTATTCATCGTCGAGCTGCCGGCCGGCGGCATGACGATCGAGAAGTTGCGGAAGGAAGGCATCCGCGCCTCCGAGACCGGCCTGATCCACATGGAGGACGTGTTCGTCCCCGACGACTGCGTGCTGGGCGACCGGCTGGGCACCTATCCGGTGATCCTCGAATCCCTCAGCGAGAACCGTGTCGGGGTCGCAGCGAATGCGCTCGGCATGGCGCGGGCCGCGTTCGACGCCGCCACGGCCTATGCGCGCGACCGGCTGGTCGCCAACAAGCGCATCGGCGACTACCAGGCGATCGGCCACAAGCTCGCGGAGATGTCGGCCCAGATCGAGGCGGCCAAGTGGCTTGTCTATTACGGCGCCTGGAGGGTCGACCAGAACACACTCGATTCCGCGACCGCCGCGCGCGTCAAGTTGATCGCCAGCGAGACCGCCGTCGCCGTGAGCGAGCAGGCGATCCGCATCCATGGCGGCGCCGGCATCATGCGCGAATATCCGGTGGGCCGCATCCATCGCGACGCGCTGGTCTACGTGATCGGCGAAGGCACCAGCGAGATCCAGAAGAACCTGATCGCCCGCGACCTCGGCTTCAGGTTCTGACCCGTCACGCCAATCGAGGGAGCAAGAAAGGTCGTTCCGAGACTGCATCAACAAAAAACAAAGTCGCGAGACAGGGAGGAAGCTCATGAAGGTCGTTCACTGGCTTACCGCGTTCGCCGCCACCGTCTGTGCCATGCTTGCCGCGCCGGCGATGGCGCAGTCCTATCCGAACAAGCCGATCCGGCTCATCGTTCCCTTCGGCGCCGGCTCGGGCAGCGACATCCTCGCCCGCATCCTCGCCGAACCGCTCGGCCAGGCTCTGGGCCAGCCGATCGTCATCGAGAACAAGCCGGGCAATAACACGACGCTCGGCACCGAGCTGGTCGTGAGCTCGCTGCCGGACGGCTATACGATCGGGCTGCTGACCAATTCCGGTCTGGTCGCCAGCCCGGCTGGCCTGACCAGCGGCGTCCGTTACGATCCTGCCAAGGACCTGAGTTACATCTCCATGGTGGCTTCGGTTTCCTACGTCTGGCTGGTCAACAACGACGTCAAGGCAACGACGGCCGCCGAGCTGGTCAAGCTGCTCAAGGCCAACCCCGGAAAGTTCAACTACGCGAGCGGCAACACCGGCGGAATCGCCTATGGCGGCTATATCAAGAACGCCTACCAGCTCGACGTGACGCACGTGCCATACAAGTCGGTGCCCCCGGGCCTCGCGGACCTGATCAGCGGACACGTGCAGATCATGGTCGCCGATATCCCTGCCTCACTCGCCATGATCCGGGGCGGCAAGGTGCGGGCGGTCGGCATGACGACCGCCCAGCGCAATTCGCTACTGCCCGAAGTGGCGAGCTTCTCGGAGCAGGGGCTCGCCACGCCGCCCGACATGAGCGGCTGGTGGTGTGCAGTCGCGCCGGCGGGAACGCCCGGCGACATCCTCGACCGGCTAAACCGGGAACTGGTCAAGATCCTGGAAACGGAGTCGGTGAGGGCAAAGCTGCTGCAGAACGGCATCGTGCCGATGCCATCGACGCGTCAGCAGGCGATGCAGTACCAGAAGGATCAGTTCCTCGTCTGGAAGGCCATCGTCAAGGATCTCAACCTCAAGGTCGAGTGAGGCGTCAGGCGGCCTGACCCGCTTTCGACCGGACTGGCAGCCGCCAGTTCGGCCGCACGAAGTGGCAGGTGTAGCCGTTGGGAATGCGCTCGAGATAATCCTGATGCTCGGGCTCGGCCTCCCAGAAGTCCGAGGCTGCAGTCACTTCGGTGACGACCTTGCCCGGCCACAAGCCCGACTCATCCACGTCGGCGATCGTGTCCTCGGCCACGCGACGCTGCTCGTCGGTCGTGTAGAAGATCGCCGAACGGTAGGAGGTGCCACGGTCGTTGCCCTGGCGGTCGAGCGTCGAGGGATCGTGGATCTGGAAGAAGAACTCCAGCAGCTTGCGATAGCTCAGCCTCGTCGGATCGAAGATGATCTCGATCGCCTCGGCATGGCCGTCATGGTTGCGGTAGGTGGCGTTGGCCACATGGCCGCCGGTATAACCGACCCGCGTCGACACGACGCCCGGGATGCGACGGATCAGGTCCTGCATGCCCCAGAAACAACCACCGGCCAGTACTGCGCGCTCTTGGCTCATTTCACGTCCTCCACCTGGTCGAGATAGGCCCCATAGCCCGCCGCCTCCATGTCCTTGCGATGGATGAAGCGGAGCGAGGCGGAATTGATGCAGTAGCGCAACCCGCCGCGGTCGCGCGGGCCGTCTGGAAAGACATGGCCGAGATGGCTGTCGCCATGCTTTGACCGTACCTCGATGCGCAGCATGCCGTGCGAGCTGTCCTTCAGCTCGGCGACGTTGGCCGGCTCGATCGGCTTGGTGAAGCTCGGCCAGCCGCAACCCGATTCGTACTTGTCGGCCGAGGCGAACAGGGGTTCGCCCGACACGATGTCGACATAGATGCCCGGCTCCTTGTTGTGCAGCAGGGCGCCCGTCCCGGGGCGTTCGGTGCCGCTCTCCTGGGTGACGTAGAACTGTTCGGGCGTGAGCTTCGCCAGGGCTTCCGGACTTTTCTTGTAGTTCTGCATTTCGCGCTCCTGTCGCAACGTGCCTTCGGACACGGAATATAGGGAGCGCGGGGCGCCCTGTCAGGGGGCGGCCATCGTCACCGCTGGCGCTGCAGATAGTCTATCAGGACACGCAGCTTCGGCGCGATGTTGCGGCGGCTCGGATAGTGGAGATAGAAACCGGCGAAGCTGGGGCAGTATTCCTCCAGAACCGGCACGAGTTCACCCCGGGCGATCAGGGTGCGAAAGCTCTCCTCCATGCCGAAGGTGATGCCGGCACCGGCGACCGCGAGCTTGATCATCAGGGCCATGTCGTTGGTGGCGAACCGCGGCGCGACGGCGACGCTGAACTCCTTGTCACCTTCGGCGAACTCCCAGCGATAGGGCGCAGCCTTCGGCGAGGGCCGCCAGCCGATGCAGGTGTGCGCCGTGAGGTCAGCCGGATGCTTCGGCACGCCGAAGCGGTCGCGATAGGAGGGCGCGCAGACCGCCAACTGGCGCTCGTCGCCCGCCACGGGCACGGCGATCATGTCTTGCTCGATAACCTCGCCCAGCCGGACGCCCGCATCGTAGCCCTCGGCCACGATGTCGATCGCGTCGTCGGTCACGGTGACGTCGAGCCCGACCTCGGGATTGGCCTCGGCGAAGCCCGCCAGAAACGCCCCTGCGAGGAAGCGCTCGGCGATCGAGGAGACGGCGAGCCGCAGCCGGCCGCGCGCTCGTCCCTGGAGCGCGGCGGTCTTCTCCAGGGCGGCGCGCATCTCGGCCACCGCCGGGGCGATCTCCAGATGCAGCCGTTCGCCGGCCTCGGTCAGGCTGACGCTGCGCGTCGTACGCTGGACCAGCGCGATCCCCAGACTGCCCTCGAGGCGCTGGATTGTCTGGCTGACAGCCGAACGGGTCACGCCCAGCCGGTCGGCTGCGGCCCTGAAACTGCGCTCCTCGGCGACGAGGGCGAAGACGGACAGCGCGTTGAGATCCAGCTCCATTGGTTAGCACTGCTTTCCAGATTGGTAAGGGAGCGTCGTCTTATCGCGACAATTGCGCATGTCCATGTTGAGGGCAAGCAAACGCCCCGACCGAAAGGACCCATCATGTCACTCGATAAAGTCGTTCTCGTCACCGGCGCCTCCAGCGGCATCGGCGCCGGCATCGCCCGCGAACTGGCCGCGGCCGGAGCAAAGATGATGCTTGGCGCGCGCCGCCTCTGCCGCCTGGAAGCGCTCGCAAGCGAGCTGATCGCCGCCGGCGGCGAGGCGCGCGTGTGCCCGCTCGACGTCACGGACCGGCAGAGCGTCGCGTCTTTCGCCGAGTCGGCGCGTGCGGCGTGGGGGCGGGTGGACGTCATCGTCAACAACGCCGGCGTGATGCCGCTGTCGGCCATGGCCTCGATGAAGGTCGCGGAGTGGGAGCGCATGGTCGACGTCAACATCAAGGGCGTGCTCTACGGCATCGCCGCCGTGCTGCCCGAAATGACCGCGCGCGGCTCGGGTCACGTCGTCAATATCGCCTCGATCGGAGCGCTGCAGGTCTTCCCGGCCGCCGGCGTCTACTGCGCGACCAAGTACGCGGTGCGTGCGATCTCGGACGGATTGCGAATGGAAAACGACCGGATCCGCGTCACCTGCATCCATCCCGGCGTGGTCGAGAGCGAGCTCGCCGACACCATCACGGACCCCGCCGCCGCCGAAGCGATGAAGGCCTTCCGCAGGATCGCCCTCAAGCCCGACGCGATCGCCCGGGCCGTCCGTTTCGCGCTCGAACAGCCCGAAGACGTCGACGTGAACGAGATCGTCGTACGCCCCACCGCCAGCACAGGAGGTTGAGACATGACCATGCAATCGATGCTCACGCCGATCACCGCCGCCTTGATCGCCGTCATCACCGCCGCACCTGCCGTCGCACAGTCCGTCGAGGAGCGCCTGAAGCGCGGCGACGCCGTGATCCGCGACCTCAACCGCGGCCAGCCGCAGCCGGCACTGGAGCGCATGCGCCAGGAGTTCCCCTTCCTCGCCGAGGCGACGGAGGCCTACGCGCTGGGCGATGTCTGGGCGCGGCCGGGGCTCGACGGCCGCACACGCCAGCTCGCGGCGGTGGCGGCCTTCGCCGCGACGGGGCAACTTCCCTTCATGAAGGTCCATGCCGGCTACGCGCTCAATATCGGCGTGTCCGAGGAAGAGCTCAAAGAGGTCATCTACATGATCACCGTGCCGGCCGGCATTTCGCGCGCCATCGCGGCCTCGCAGGTCCTCTCAGAGCTCTTCGCCGAGCGCCGCGATGAGAGGAGGCCGCGATGAGGGCCATGCGCCTCCTGACCGTGGCGCTCGCCATCACCAGCCCCTTCATCCTCGCGACCGAAGCTCATGCCGAAATGACGACCCGTTCCTATGTCGGCCTCTGGGTGACGGCTGACGGATACGTCCGTCACAACCTGTTGCCCGACAGTCGCTATGACGAAGCGCGCGGCACGCGCGAGAGCGCCTATCGCGGACGTTACGAAGTCACCGGGACCCGGATCGAATACTGGGATGACACCGGCTTCACCGCCGACGGCGTCTTCGTCGACGAGGACACGCTCCATCACGGCGGGATGATCCTCTATCGTCGCAAGTGACGATGGCAGGGCGGTCGAGGTCGCCATAGTGTGCGCAAGATTGGCCGGCACAGGGATATCGCATCCCGTGAGGGCAACGACCAACCAGCGGACGCTTCATGATCACTCGCAGACTCCTGTGTGCCGGCGCTACCTTGGTGCCCCTGACGGCCTCCGGGCCCGCCTTAGCCCAGGGTGACGGACGGTTCCCGGCCGCCTGGCTGCAAGGGATCCGGCAGGAAGCGCTGCGGGCGGGAGTCGACAAGAGCACGCTCGACGCGGCGCTGGCCGACATCCGCGAGGTGCCGCGCGTCATGGAACAGGCGCGCAACCAGCCCGAGTTCAAGATGACGTGGGAGCGCTATCAGGGGCTGGTCGTATCCGAGGAGCGCATCAAGCGCGGGCGCGCGCTGCTGGCGGAGAACCGCGCGGCGATCGAACGGTTCGCCGGCCCGGCCGGCCTGCCGCCGCAGGTCGCCGTCGCGCTGTGGGGCATCGAGAGCAACTACGGCACGCGGCTCGGCGACTTCGAGGTGGTCGAGGCGCTGGCGACACTGGTCCACAACAATTTCCGCGCCAAATTCTTCCGCGAGCAGCTCATCGCCGCACTCAAGATCCTGTCGCAGGGCCATATCGGCCTGCACGCGATGAAGGGCTCGTGGGCCGGCGCCATGGGCCAGTGCCAGTTCATCCCGACCAGCTTCCTCGCCTATGCCGCCGACGGCGACGGCGACGGCCGCAAGGATATCTGGACGAACAAGCTCGACGTCTTCGCCTCGATCGTGAACTACCTGCGCAAGGTCGGCTGGCGGCCGGGACTGCGCTGGGGCGATGAAGTCTCCCCGGGGACGCAGGCCGGGGGCGGTGGGCGCATCGTGCGGCCGGCGGGAGCGGGTGGCCCGGCCTACCAGACGACCGAGAATTTCAAGGTGATCCTTCGCTGGAACCAGTCGGACTTCTTTGCCCTGGCGGTGGGCCTCCTGTCCGACCGGATCGCGGCCTGACCGCCGCCGATGGAGGGGCCCAGCAGGCCGCTCCACCCGCCGGCCGATATGATGTATGATGTGAACATCATGCCGCTAGCATTGGTAAAATTGGGATTTCCCCTGTCCGGCGCGCTTCGGCTGTGCGGGGCCGCGGCACTGCTGGCCAGCCTCGCGGCCTGCGGCTCGTCGAGCAAGGGCGGGGGCGGGACCCCGGGCAGCAGCGTGGCCCAGCGCGGTACCTACAAGGTCGGGCAGCCCTACAAGATCGATGGCGTCACCTATACGCCGCGCGAGACCTTCACCCTGACCGAGACCGGCACGGCGTCCTGGTACGGGCCGGGCTTCCACGGCAAGTCGACGGCCAACGGGGAGCGCTACGACCAGGCCGACCGGACGGCGGCGCACCGCACCCTCCAGATGCCGGCCATCGTACGCGTCACCAATCTGGAGAACGGGCGCAGCACCGTGGTGCGAGTGAACGACCGCGGCCCCTTCGCCCGCAGCCGTGTCATCGACCTGTCGCGCACCGCGGCGGAGGAGATCGACATGGTCGGCAAGGGCACGGCCCGGGTCCGCGTCGAGCAGCTCCAGGCCGAGAGTCTTGCGGTGAAGGACGTCGCGTTGAGCGGCGGCGGTCCGGCTGAGCAGCAACAGGCCGTGGCCCAGCTCGCGAGCGGCAGCCGGACGGCCCCGGCGCCGGCTCCCGTGCCCGCACCGGCCCCTGCACCGGCACCGGTGGCGGCCCCGCCGCCTCCGATCATGCAGGCTTCCTACGAGCCGCCACCTGCACCCGCGCCGACGGCTCCCGCCCAGACCGTGTACGCGCCGCCGCCGCGCAACGTGCCGTTCGGCGCGCCGAGATCCGCATCGGGCGATGTGCCGCCGACCATCGCGTCGCTGTCGGCGACGACCAGCACCGCCACGCCGTCGTCGCAGCTCAGCGGCTTCTTCGTTCAGGTCGGTGCCTTCTCGACGCATGAAAATGCCGAACGGCAGCGCAGCGCGGTGCGCAGTTACGGCAATCCGGAAGTTTCCCAGGTCTCGGCCAACGGACGCGATGTTTATCGCGTGAGGCTGGGGCCCTATACCACTCAAGATGCCGCCGGCATTGTTGCCGAGCGGCTCAAGCGTTCAGGCTATGGGGATGCCCGTGTGGTCTCTGAATAGGCTCAATCGCGCCGGACTGGCGCTCCTCGCGGTGGCCGGCCTCGCCGGTCTCTCGCTAACCGCCTCGGCGCAGCAGGAAACGCCGCGCAAGCCACCGGCCCAGTCGCAGAAGCCGCCGGCCAAGCCACGTGCGCCGGCCGCCGCCAAGCCCGCGGCTCCGAAGGAAGCGGCGGCACCCAAGGTGGAATCGCTGCCGCCGTCGCAGGTCGGCATCGGCACGCTGGCGCGTCACGCCTTCATGGTCGATCCGCAGACCTCGACGGTGCTCCTCTTCAAGGACGCCGAGACGCCCATGCCGCCGTCATCGATGTCCAAGATGATGACAATCTACATCATCTTCGACGAGCTGGCGGCGGGCCGCCTGAAGCTCGATACGCGGTTCCGCGTCAGCGAGAAGGCGCGCAGCATGGGCGGCTCGCGCATGTTCCTCGAGCTGGGCTCGGAGCCGACGGTCGAGGACCTGATCAAGGGCATCATCATCCTCTCGGGCAACGATGCCTGCGTGGTGATCGCCGAGGGACTGGCCGGTAGCGAGGACGCTTTCGCCGAGCGCATGAACAAGCGCGCCAAGGAAATCGGCATGACCAGGACGGTGTTCAAGAATGCCTCGGGCTGGCCGGCGGAGGGCCAGTATACGACCGCACGCGATCTTGCGGTGCTGGGATGGCACACGATCGACGACTATCCGCAGTACTATAAGTACTATTCGGAGACGAACTGGACCTACAACAACATCCGTCAGGAGAACCGCAACCGCCTGCTGAAGATCACGCCGGGCACAGATGGGCTGAAGACCGGTCACACGGAAGAAGG
This sequence comes from Reyranella sp., assembly GCF_965227665.1. GTDB lineage: Bacteria > Pseudomonadota > Alphaproteobacteria > Reyranellales > Reyranellaceae > Reyranella. Next base: position 498,765 of record NZ_OZ245767.1, on the reverse strand, counting down.
CGGCTACGGACAGACGACATCGGCAGTGCGCGACGGGCGCCGCCTGATCCTGGTCGTCAACGGGCTCAGCTCGATGGCGGAGCGGGCTTCGGAGACGGCGCGCCTGATGGAGTGGGGGTATCGCGAGTCGACCAACATCACAGTGTTCCGGGCGGGCGACATGCTGGTCGAGGCGCCGGTCTGGCTGGGCGCCCAGGAGACGGTGCCGCTGGTCATCCCCAAGACGGTCCAGCTCACCGTGCCGACCGGGCAGGGTGCGACGCCGCGTGCTGTAGCGCGCTTCGACGGGCCGATTGCGGCCCCCATCGTTAAGGGCACGAAGATCGGCACCGCCGTCGTCACGCTGCCGGACAACCGCACAATCGAATATCCGCTGGAGGCCGGCGCCGACGTGCCGCGCATGGGCGTACTCAGCCGCGTCGCCACGATGCTGCGCCATTATATGTTCGGCTGGATGTCGTGACGGAGCGCACGCGAGCGCGCTTCATCACGCTGGAGGGTGGAGAAGGGGCCGGCAAGTCGACCCAGGTTGCCCGTCTCAGGGAATTGATCGAGGCGCTCGGGCACCGATGCATCGCCACGCGCGAGCCGGGCGGCGCGCCCGGTGCCGAGATGGTGCGAAAGCTCCTGGTCGAAGGCCCGGCGGAACGCTGGGACGGCGTGACGGAAGCGCTGCTGCATTTCGCGGCCCGCCGCGAGCATCTGCGCACGACCGTGCTGCCCGCCCTCGCGAGCGGCACCTGGGTCGTGTCGGACCGCTTCGCCGATTCGACGATGGCGTATCAGGGCTACGGCCACGGCATCGACCGCGCGATGCTGGGAACACTCTACGACATCACGGTCGGCAACTTCCGCCCCGATCTCACGCTGATCCTCGATCTGCCCGTCGAAGCCGGCCTCGCGCGTGCCGCCTCGCGTCGCGGCAAGGAGACGCGCTACGAGTCCCTGCCGGTCGATTTCCATGAGCGTGTCCGCGCCGGCTTCCTCGACATCGCCACCGCCGATCCCGGCCGATGCGTCGTGATCGACGCGACCGCCGGTATCGACGTCATCGCCCGGGCGATCGGCGACGCGCTCGCGACACACATCGAGGCCTGAGACTTGGCGCGCGCCAAGACGCCCTCCGATCCGGCCGAGCTCGAGAAGCTTGAATGGCCCTATGGCTGGCCGCCACCGTGGCGCAACGACCGGCTGGTCGGGCATGAGCAGGCCGAGCGGACGATGCTGGCGGCGCAGCAGAGCGGGCGGCTGCACCATGCCTGGCTGCTGACGGGACCGCGCGGCATCGGCAAGGCGACCCTGGCCTGGCGCTTCGCGCGCTTCCTGCTCGCGGGACAGGACCAGGGCGGCCTGTTCGGCGGCGGCCCCGAATCGCTCGACGTTCCGGCCGACGCGCCGGGCCGGCACCTGGTCGATGCGCGCTCGCATCCCGACCTGTTCCATCTGCGGCGCTCGCTGAACCGCGACACGGGACGCATGCGCGCCGAGATCGCCGTCGACGACGTGCGCGACCTCGGCGGCTTCATGCACATGACGCCAGCAATGGGAAAGGCGCGGGTCGCCATCGTCGATGCGGCCGACGAGATGAACCGCAACAGCGCCAACGCGGTGCTGAAGATCCTCGAGGAGCCGCCGCCCAACGCGGTGTTGCTGATCGTGGCGCACGCGCCCGGAAGGCTGCTCCCGACCATCCGCTCGCGCTGCCGAAGGCTCGCGATGCAGCCTTTGTCCGAGGATACGGTCGTCGACCTGCTCGCCACCCATGCGCCGGAGACGAGGCCCGAGGAGAGGAGGGCGCTCGCCCGGCTCGCCGAGGGCAGCATCGGGCGGGCGCTGGAACTCGGGGCGGCGGGCAGTCTCGACCTCTACCGCGAGATGGTCGAGGTGCTGGCCACGCTGCCCGATCTCGACATGCCGCGGCTGCATGCCTTCGCCGAACGATTCGCCAAGCGCGGCGAGGAGGCCAATGCCGATTGGCGCTCGCTCAACTATCTGTTCGACGGCTGGCTGAAGGGTTTGCTGCGTCAAGCCGCGCTTACGACGGAATCTGCACCCGTCGTGCCGATGGAGAGCGGCCTCCAGGCGCGTCTGCTGGCAACTGCGAGCTTCGATCGCTGGATGGCGGCATCGGAGGAGGTGGCAAACCTGTTCGCGCGGGCCGACGCGGTCAACCTGGACCGCAAGCAGACCGTGATGGGCAGCTTCCTGAAGCTGCAATCGGCAACGCGATAGCGGGCCGCCCCGGCTCCGACTCTTGATCCCCGGGGGGAGGCATGGGAAAAGACCGGCCATGTTGCCCCGGCCCGACATCAGAGACTCGCTCTCCTGCGCACGAATGCGGGGCTGAACGCGCTTGAGTCTCGTGCCCCGGTAGGGGCGGCCGTTCGGAGTTCAGGATCATGTCGGGCAAAAGCACCTATTACGTCACCACGCCGATCTACTACGTCAACGACGTGCCTCATATCGGGCACGCCTACACGACGCTCGCCTGCGATGTGCTGGCGCGTTTCAAGCGCCTCGACGGCTATGACGTCCACTTCCTGACCGGCACCGACGAGCACGGCCAGAAGATCGAGACGGCCGCCGCCGCCGCCGGCTTGCCGCCGCAGGCTTTCACCGACAAGGTAAGCCAGTCGTTCCGCGACCTGATCGGGGTGATGAACTACAGCCCAGACAACTTCATCCGCACGACAGAGCCGCGCCACTACGCGGCCTGCCAGGCGCTGTGGGAGAAGCTCGTCGCGGCGGGCGACATCTATGAAGGCAAGTATGCCGGCTGGTACTCGGTCCGCGACGAAACCTATTTCGTCGAGGGCGAGACCGAGGTCGGGCCGGACAACAAGCGCCGCGCCATATCGACCGGCGCCGAGGTGCAGTGGGTCGAGGAGCCCTCCTACTTCTTCAGGCTCTCCGCCTGGGGCGACCGCCTGATCGAGTTCTACGAGGAGAACCCCGCCTTCATCGGCCCGGATAGCCGGCGCAACGAGGTGCTGAGTTTCGTGAAGGGCGGCCTGCAGGACCTCTCGGTCTCGCGCACGAGTTTTTCCTGGGGCATCCCGGTGCCGGGCGATCCCAAGCACATCATGTATGTGTGGCTGGACGCGCTCACCAACTACATCACCGAGTGCGGCTACCCCGACCAGAGCAATCCGCTGTGGAAATACTGGCCGGCCAACCTCCACATGGTTGGCAAGGACATCATCCGCTTCCATTGCGTGTTCTGGCCGGCCTTCCTGATGGCTGCGAGCCTGCCGCCGCCGCAGCGCGTCTTCGCCCACGGCTGGTGGACCAACGAGGGCCAGAAGATCTCGAAGTCCCTGGGCAACGCCATCGATCCGGTCGACCTGGTGACAACCTACGGGCTGGACCAGGTGCGCTACTTCCTGCTCCGCGAAGTGCCGTTCGGCAATGACGGCGATTTCTCACGCCGAGCCCTGATCGGTCGCATGAATGCCGACCTCGCCAACGCCTATGGCAATCTGTGCCAGCGCGTGCTGTCGATCGTCGCCAAGAATTGCGGCGAGAAGGTTCCGCCCCGGGGGGACCTGCTCGAGGCCGACACGGCGCTGCTCGAGCGGGCGCGCGGCCTGCTGGCCATCGTGCGCGCCGAGCTCGACGAGCAGGCCTTCCACAAGGCGCTGACCGCCATCTGGGAAGTGATCGCCGACGCCAACCGGTATGTCGATGCGCAGGCGCCGTGGGCATTGGCCAAAACCGATCCGGTGCGGCGCGACACGGTGCTGTGGGTGCTGGCCGAGACGATCCGGCGCGTCACCCTGCTGGTCCAGCCGTTCATGCCCGGGGCGACGGCGAAAATTCTCGACCAGCTCGCAGTGGTGCTGGAGAAGCGCGTCTTTGCAGCCTTCGACGAGGAACTCGTCTCCGGCACGGCACTGCCGCCGCCGCAGGGCGTCTTCCCGCGCTTCGTCGAGCCGGCAGCCGAGCCCGTGGCCAAGCCACCGAAACAGCCGAAGGCCCCGAAGCCGCCGAAAGCCGCTGGCTGACATGCTGATCGACAGTCACTGTCATCTCGACTTCCCGGAGCTCACGAGCGACGAGAGCGGGGTGCTGGCGCGTGCCCGGACGGCCGGCGTCGCCGGCATGCTGACGATCGGCACGCGGCTCGATCAGTTCGAGCGGGTGCGGGCGATCGCCGAGCGCCACGACAATGTCTGGTGCTCGGTCGGCGTCCATCCGCACGAGGCGAAGGAGGAGGGGCAACGCACCCCCGACCGGCTGATCGAGGCGACCTGCCATCCCAAGGTCGTCGGCATCGGTGAGACCGGCCTCGACTTCTATTATGAGCACAGCCCGCGCGAGGAGCAGGCCGAGAGCTTCCGCGCCCATATCGCGGCGTCCCGCGAGACCGGCCTGCCGCTGATCGTGCACACACGCAACGCCGATGCAGAGACCGGCGACATGCTCGAGGAGGAATACGGGAAGGGCGCCTTTCCGGGACTGATCCACTGTTTCAGCTCGGGCCGCGCCGTGGCCGAACGCGCCCTGGCGCTAGGCTTCTACATCTCGATTTCCGGGATCGTGACCTTCAAGGCCGCCGAGGATCTGCGCGCCATCGTGCGCGACGTGCCGCTCGACCGGCTGCTGGTCGAGACCGACGCGCCCTACCTGGCGCCGATCCCCAAGCGCGGCAAGACCAACGAGCCCGCCTTCGTCGCCCACACGGCGGCCAAGGTGGCCGAACTCAAGGGCGTCAGCCTGGCTGAGCTGGAAGCCGCGACGACCGACAACTTCTTCCGGCTGTTTACCAAGGCGGAGCGTTCCCGGTGCGTGTGACCATCCTGGGCTGCGGCACCTCGGCGGGCGTTCCCCGAGTGGGCGGACCAGGCGGGAAGGGCGAGTGGGGGGCGGCCAGTCCCGCCGACCCGCGCAACCGTCGCACCCGCTGCTCCATCCTGGTCCAGGACCAGGGCAAGACCGTGCTGGTCGACACGTCACCCGACGTGCGCAGCCAGCTCCTGGCCGCCGAGGTCGAGCGGATCGACGCGGTGATCTGGACCCACGACCATGCCGACCAGTGCCACGGGATCGACGATCTCAGGCCCTTCGCGCTGCGCCAGGGCCAGATCGAATCCTGGTCGGACGAACGGACCTACGGGGTGCTGAGCCGGCGCTTCGGCTACTGCTTCCACGCCGAGGGCAACGGCTTCTACAATCCGATCTACCGCCACACCGTGATTTCGGGTCCTTTCCAGGCCGCCGGGCTACCGGTCGTGCCGCTCCTCCAGGACCATGGGACGATCCCGTCGCTGGGGTTTCGCTTCGGTGCCGTCGGCTACGCCAACGACGTCGTCATGCTGCCGGAGGAGTCGCTGCAGGCGCTGGAGGGGGTCGAGGTGCTGATCGTCGACGCGATGCGCTACCGGCCGCACCCCACGCACGCCCATCTCGACCGCGCCCTCGAATGGATCGAGCGGCTAAATCCGCGCCGGGCGTTCTTGACCAACCTGCATGTCGATATGGACTATGCCGAAGTCGACCGGACGACGCCGGATCACGTGACGCCTTGCCACGACGGTCTGCACATCGACCTCTAGGGTGTATAATTGCTATATTACAGGCGCCTATCGGACGATCCTAAGCTGACGCACGAGCGTAAACGAAAGGAGTCCGGACGCCGGATGTTCCTGTCGGGTGCAACGGCGGCATTTCTCATGGCCTCCGCGGCGCCGCTCCAGGCCCAGACGGCGAATCGCTTAGACCCCGGCGGCCTCACGTTCCGTGACTTCGGGGTTCCCGACAACGGTTCCAGCTTCACCCGCGGCGAACAGAGCATCGGCGGGGGAACCACACAGAGCTTCACGCGCGTCCTCGGCATCGATCCGACCAGCCAGGCCGTCCGTCTGCGCTTCGATTCGGTCAAGGTCGAGCTGCTGCTGCCGATGGGCTGGCAGGCGAGCGAGGATGGGGAGCGGGGCATCGCCTACACCCTCGACAAGCGCATCCGGCTGATCGTCTGGCGGGTCGATTTCGTCTACGAGGGTGTCCGCGACGCCGAGCACTATGCCGCCACCAAGGCCGGCTCGATGAAGGCCCGCCGGCCCGGCGTCCAGGCCCAGGCCCGCAAACTCCGGGACGGCAGCTTCCTAGTCGTCTACGAGAACGTGCCGAAGGGACCGTCCGACAGCAGTGGCCCGCGTACCGTCTTCGACCTGATCCTTCCAAATCCCAAGGACCCGAAGGTCGGCATCCTGGTCACATTGGGCATGCCGGCCAATGAAGCAAGCCGCGGCCTCCAGCTGCTGGCACTCATAACCCAGAACATGCGGACAGATTGGTAATATCCTGATCTATATTGAATATTATAATTTGTCATAATATATATTATACGATAATTGGGAATGAGTTCGACGCCATGACTTCACGCAAGCCCACCCCGGATTCCCTGCCCAAGGAACCACTCCCTCGGCTGCTGGCCGTCATGGCCTGGCTGCGCGACCGCCAGCACGGTTGCCCCTGGGATATCGACCAGACCTTCCGCACCATCGCACCGTATACGATCGAGGAAGCCTACGAAGTCGCTGACGCGATCGAGCGCGACGATATTCCGGCGCTCAAGGAAGAGCTCGGCGACCTGCTGCTGCAGGTCGTTTATCACAGCCAGATCGCCAGCGAATCCCAGGCCTTTTCGTTCGACGACGTCGCCGCCGCGATCGCCGACAAGATGGTGGACCGGCATCCGCACGTCTTCGGCGATATGGATATCCGCACGGCCGATGCCCAGACGATCTCCTGGGAGGCCCGCAAAGCCGCCGAACGGGCAGCAAAAGGCAGCGCCGAGGGTACGGCCGGGGCCTTGGACGGGGTGGCGCGCGCCCTTCCCGCCCTGATGCGCGCAGAGAAGATCCAGAAGCGGGCGGCCCGGGTCGGTTTCGACTGGGCCACGATCGGTCCGGTCATCGACAAGATCGAGGAGGAGCTACGGGAGCTGCGGGTCGAACTCGAGGCCGGCAAGGTCGAGCAGGACAAGGTTTCAGACGAACTTGGCGATGTCCTGTTCGCGGTCGCGAACCTCGCCCGTCACTGCAAGGTCGATCCCGAGGTGGCGCTGCGGGCCACCAACGACAAGTTCGAAAAGCGCTTCCGCCACATCGAGCGTCGCCTGGCCGAAAGCGGCCGCAAGCCCTCTGACGCCAGCCTCGAAGAAATGGAAGCGCTCTGGCAGGAGGCCAAGACGCGGGTTTGATGTTTTCTACGGCCTCGGCGCCAGCAGCGGCAGATGCGACGCTTCGAGGAGCGCCCTCGCCTCGCTCAGGGCCTCTTCCGTCGAGGCGGTGATCAGGCCGGCATTAAGGGGCTGGGCCGGGCTGTAGGGGGCCGCGCCGAACTGTACGGCGCCGCCGCCCGCTTCCCTCATCATCAGCGTGCCCGCGGCATGATCCCAAGGCTTGGTCGTGCGGTAGAGGCTAAAGCTCGCGTGGCCGGCGAGGATCTCCAGATACTCGGCGCCGGCGCAGCGCAGGGTCGTGATGGTGCCCAGGCGGGCGCGCTGCTCCGGGCTCAGCTGCTCGTCGAAGGACCTGGCGATCTTGTAGCCCACGAAGCCGTTGAGTGGCGCCGTGGCCGGCCTGCCCTCCACGATCCTGCCATCGAAGCGCACGCCGCCGCCACGCTCGGTCACGGCCAGCCGGTCGTTCGGCACATCGAGTATCCAGCCGGCGACCGCCTGGGTATCCTGCACCAGACAGATGATCATCGCGAACCGATCGCGGCCGGCGGCGAAGTTCGCCGTACCGTCGAGTGGATCGACGATCCAGCAAGCCTCTCCCGGACGGGCGACGAGATCGAGCAGGCCCGGATCCTTCTCGACGGCCTCCTCGCCCACGACCGGCACACCCGGCAGGATCTTCGCCAGGCCGCTGGCCAGCCGCTGTTCGGACGCAACGTCGGCCACGGTGACGATGTCACCCGGCCGCTTCTGGCGGACCTCGTCCTTGGAGAGATTGCGGAAACGGGGCAGCAGCTCGGCCGCCGCCGTCTCGCGCATGAGTTCGGCGACCCGTTCCGAGCCGCCGGAGTCGAGCATCGGCCTCAGCCGACGACGCCGAACAGGTCCTCTTCCTTCAGGATTACGTGATCCTCGCCACCGAGCTTTACCTCGGTGCCCGACCACTTGCCGTAAAGGACCGTGTCGCCGACCTTCACGCCCAGCTCCTGCAGGCGACCATCCTCGAGGCGCCGGCCCTTGCCGACCGCGACGACCTTGCCCTGCATGGGCTTTTCCTGGGCCGTATCGGGAATGATCAGTCCGCCCTTGGTGCGGGTCTCGGCGGCCACCGGCTTCAGCAGAATTCGATCGTGCAAAGGCTTGAAAGCCATGGTGTTTCCTTCGTCCTGAGGTTTGGGCGCTTATAGAAAGGCCGCCCGTTGAGTGTCAACGCAGAGCTGTCAGCGCACCTGCTTGGCGGCGTTCGAACTGGGCGGCCGCGGCGGCGTCCAGCGCCACCGTGAGCCACGCGGTATCGCCCTCGTCCCGGCGGCTGCGCACTTCGCCGTGGCGATAGAGCCAGGCAATGGTCGCCCCGTCGGCGAGCGGCACCGAGACTTCGCGCGCCTCGCCAGCCGCACCCAGCAGGTCGGCGATGGCGTTGAGCAGCCGCTCGACTCCCTCGCCGGTCAGCGCAGAAACCGGGTATTGGCGGGCGCGTTCGGCGCCGGTGGCGGTGCGGGTCTCCAGGGTCTGGCGCACCTCCTCAGGCAGCGCATCGACCTTGTTCAGCGCCTCGATGAAGGGGCGGCCCCCCGCCTCGTCCAGCGCCCCGAGCTCTTGCAGCACCTCTTCAACGTCGGCGCGCTGCTGCTCGGTGTCGGGATGGGAGATGTCGCGCACGTGCACAATCAAATCGGCTTCGATCACCTCTTCCAGCGTGGCGCGGAAGGCAGCGACCAGATGAGTCGGCAGATCGGAGACGAAACCAACCGTGTCGGAGAGGACGCAGGATTTGCCGTTCGGCAGCTTGATCGAGCGCATGGTCGGGTCGAGCGTCGCGAAGAGCAGGTCCTTGGCCATCACCTCGGCGCCCGACATGCGATTGAACAGCGTCGACTTGCCGGCATTGGTGTAGCCGACCAGCGCCACGGTGGGCAGGCGGGCCTTCTTGCGGCCGGCGCGATTGACGGCGCGGGTCTTGCGCACGCTTTCAAGGTCGCGCTTGATGCGGACGATGCGCTCGCCGATCAGGCGTCGATCGATCTCGATCTGCGATTCGCCGGGGCCGCCCAGGAAGCCGAAGCCGCCGCGCTGGCGCTCGAGATGGGTCCACGACCGCACGAGACGGCCGCGCTGGTAGTCGAGCGCGGCCAGTTCGACCTGCAGGCGCCCCTCATGCGTGCGAGCGCGCGCGCCGAAGATCTCCAGGATCAGGCCGGTGCGGTCGATGACCTTGGCCTGCCAGGCCTTCTCGAGATTGCGCTGCTGGACCGGCGTCAGCCTGTCGTCGACGACGACCAGGCCGATGCCCAGCTCCTCGACCGCAGCAGCAATCCGGGCGACGACGCCCTTGCCGAGCAGGGTCGCCGGCGTGATCTGGCGCAAAGGCGCGACCTGCTCCAGCCGCACGTCGAGGTCGATCGCGCGCGCAAGACCCACCGCTTCCTCGAGCTTGGCCTGGCTGTCGCGTTCGCTGCCGCGACCGCGCGGTCCGGCCGTATAGGGGCAGACGACCGCAGCGACCGTTGCGGGACGCACGGTCTCCAACGGCTGCCGTGCGCGCTTTTCCTCTTGGTCCGGCTCGAATTCGTCGATCAAATCAGCCTGCGTCGGCCTTGTCCCCGTCGAACAGCTGCACCGGGGTGACCGGCATGATGGTCGAGATCGCGTGCTTGTAGACAAGCTGCGAATGCCCGTCGCGGCGCAGCAGCACCGAGAAATTGTCGAACCACGTGACGATGCCCTGCAGCTTCACGCCGTTCACGAGGAAGATCGTGACCGCAGTCTTGTTCTTCCGAAGGTGGTTCAGGAAGACGTCCTGAACGTTCTGTGCCTTTTCGCTCATGTTCTTGGCCTCTTGGTGGGCGGCCGGCTGCCAGAGGGTGGCCGGATTGGAGGTACGGGGTCCCTCCCCGCTACCGAGTCGCCTCGTATATAGGGGAGGTTGGTCTCAAAGCAATGCCACCAGCTGATGACAATTACGCGCTCGCAGTCTCGGTGGATGCTCCAGCAGGGAACCGGACAACTCGTCCGCGCCCCCCACGAGAACCGGCAGACATCCGGCCGCATGTGCACTCTTGAGGTCGGCCTGGGTGTCTCCCACCATCCACACGCTCTCGTCCGGGGCAATTCCCGTGCCGTCGAGGGCGAGATAGATGGGGTCCGGCGCTGGTTTGTCGCGGGCGGCGTCGCGCGCGCCGACGGACCGGGCGATCCATTTGCCCCAGCCGAGATGGGCGACCTCGGCCCGGAGATTGTCGCCGACCTTGTTGCTGACGATCGCGACGTAGAGGCCCTTGGCGTGGCAGTGCGCGAGCAGGGTGTCCGCGCCGTCCAGCGGCTCCAGCCGTTCGAGGTGGATGCGCGTGAAGGTCTCGTAGAACACCCGCTCCGCCTCCCCCGCCCGGTCGCCGAACAGGGTCGGGAAGACTTCGCGCAGAGAGCCGTGGGCGCGGTCCTGGACTTCCGCAGCGGTCCACGGCGTCAGGCCGAGCGCCGTGAAGGTGTCGCGGTAACATTCGACGATGGTCGGCCATGTGTTGACCAGCGTGTTGTCCCAGTCGAACAGGACGGCGCGCGGTGGCTGGAGGCCTTCCGGCAGGCTCACGTCACGGCCTCTCCCGCCTCCGAGAAGCGGACATATTCCTCGCGCAAGCGCCGCGCCGTGGCACCGACCTTGCCGTCGCCCACCTTGTCGCCGTCGATCTTCACCACCGGCGTGACGAAGGAGGTGGCGCTGGTGATGAAAGCTTCCTTCGCCTTCTTCGCCTCATCCAGGGTGAAGGGCCGCTCGACGAACTTGAGCTGCAGCGAATTGCAGATCGACTTCAGCGTCTGGCGCGTAATGCCGGACAGGATGCCGTTGTCCGTCTGTCGGGTCACCAGCTCGCCGTCGTCAGTGACGATCCAGGCGTTGGTCGAAGCGCCTTCCGTCACGCATCCCTTGTCGTCGAGCAGCCAGGCCTCGTAGGCACCGGCCTCGCGCGCCGCCTGCTTGGCCAGTACGTTCGGCAGCAGCGCCACCGTCTTGATGTCGCAGCGTTCCCAGCGGATGTCGGGCATGCTCTTCACGGCAACACCCGGGCCCGCATCGGCCTCGATGTGCTTGGTGGCCTTGGTGGTCATCACCAGCGCAGGCTTCACCGGCGTGGTCGGAAAGCCGTGGTCGCGCCGTGACACGCCGCGCGTCACCTGGATGTAGACCAGCCCGTCGCGCAGGCGGTTGCGCCGCATCAGCTCGCGCAGGATGAAGCCCATCGTCTTGCGCGACACCGGCCAGCCGATCCGCAACTCCTTGAGCGAGCGGTCGAGCCGATCGATGTGCGGCTTCTCGTCGATCAGCTTGCCGTCGCGCACGCCAACCACCTCGTAGACGCCGTCGGCCAGCTGGTAGCCGCGGTCCTCGATATGGACGCTCGCTTCACGATGGTCGACGTACCGACCGTTGACATAGGCATAACGCGCCATGACGCCCTCTCCTCCTCAGACCGACGGCTCGGCACCGTTGCCGTTGCCCTCGGGCAGACCACCGTGCAGGCCGAGCGACTTCAGCTTGCGATGCAAGGCCGAGCGTTCCATGCCGACGAAGGTGGCCGTCCGTGAAATGTTGCCGCCGAAGCGAGTCACCTGCGCGAGCAGGTATTCGCGCTCGAAGACCTCGCGCGCGTCGCGCAGCGGCAGCTGCATGATCTCCCCGCCCTTCTCCCAGCGCAGGACCGAGGGCGCATCCTCGCTCACGTCGTTGGGGAGGACGTCGGCGCGGATCGGCGCGCCGCCCGGCGGCGCCAGGATCAGCAGGCGTTCGATGACGTTGCGCAACTGGCGCACGTTGCCCGGCCAATCGTGGCCCTGCAGCGCCGCCTGCGTATCCTCGCCGATCGAGCGCGCCGGCAGGCCGGTGGCGTCGGCCACCCGCTTCAACAGGTCGAGCGCCAGTTCGGGAATGTCCTCGCGGCGCTCGCTGAGCGGCGGCACGCGCAGGCCCACGACGTTCAGACGGTGGAACAGGTCCTCGCGGAACCGGCCGCCGGCGCTCTCCTCCTGGAGGTCGCGCGCCGTCGTCGCCATCACACGCACGTCGATCTCGACCTTGGTCCGGCCGCCGTCGCGCGCATAGGACTGTTCGTGCAGCACCCGCGCCAACCTTCCCTGCAGCGCCAGCGGCAGGTCGGCCACTTCCTTGAGCACCAGTGTGCCGCCATGGGCCATCTCGAAGGCACCCGACACGCGCAGCGCCTCGGCATCGGTGTCGCCATCGGTGCCGAACAGTTCGATCTCCAGCCGCTCGGCCGGCAGGGTCGAACAATTGACGACGACGAACGGCCCGTCCGCGCGCTTCGACCCCTGGTGGATCAGCCGTGCCACCGTTTCCTTGCCCGAGCCGGAGGCGCCGGTGATGAGGACGCGGCTGCCGGTCGGCGCCACCTTCTCGATCTGCGCACGCACGCCGGCGGCGTCGCTGGAGGAGCCCACGAAGGTCACCTCGCCGCCGGCCCGACGCCGCAGCGCCACATTCTCGCGCTTCAGCTTGTCGGCCTCGATGGCTCGGTCGACGACGAGCAGCAGGCGATCGGCCTTGAATGGCTTCTCGACGAAGTCGTAGGCGCCGCTCTTGATGGCCGACACCGCGGTGTCGATCGTGCCGTGACCGCTGATCATCACGACGGGGATCGGCGGATCCTCGCGGCGGATGACTTCCAGAATCTGCAGCCCGTCGAGCTCGCTGCCCTGCAGCCAGACGTCCAGAATGACGAGCGCCGGCCGGCGCTGCCGGACCGCCTCGATCGCTTCGGTGCTGTTGTGGGCACGCCGCGCGGTGTGACCCTCGTCCTCGAGGATGCCGGCGATCAGCGTGCAGATATCGCGTTCGTCATCGACGATCAGAATATCGTGGGCCATGTCACTTCAAGCAGCCCGCATGGAACGGCGGGTCATTGTGCGGCTGTCACGTGCGGTCGAGCCGACGCGATTTCCTTCGCGTCTCGCCGGAATACCAGACTGATGCGGGCGCCGCCACCCTCGCGATCCTGCAGCGACAGGAACCCGCCATGGTCCTCCATGATCTTCTTCACGATCGCGAGACCGAGGCCGGTGCCCTTGGCGCGGGTGGTCATGTAGGGTTCCGTAAGGCGTTCGCGGCCCTCCTTCGGCAATCCGCGGCCATTGTCCTCGACGACGATGCGCAGGCCGGCCTCGTCGTCGATCAGCGACAGGCTGATCTCGCCCTGTGGCAAAGGCGTGTCCGGCTTCTCGTCCCTGCCCTCGATCGCCTCGGCCGAGTTCTTGAGAATGTTGGTCAGCACCTGCGAGACCTGGCGGCGATCACAGTTCAGCGGCACCGGATGGCCGGGAAGGTTTACCGTGTATCGGATGCCGGGATTGCCGTTGCGTTGCAGGAACAGGGCCTGCTGGCACAACTCCTTCGCATCCTCCTCCTTCACGGTCGGGCGCGGCATGCGGGCGAAGGAAGAGAATTCGTCGACCATGCGGCCGATGTCGCCGACTTGACGGATGATCGTGTCGGTGCACATCGAGAAGGTGTCGGGATCATCCTTGATCTGCTTCAGGTAGCGGCGCTTCAGCCGCTCGGCCGAGAGCTGGATCGGCGTCAGCGGGTTCTTGATCTCGTGCGCGATGCGGCGGGCGACGTCACCCCACGCCGCCATGCGCTGCGCCGACATCAGGTCGGTGACGTCGTCGAAGGTGACGACGTAGCCGGCGCCGCTGGCGGCGCTGATGCGGACCAGCAGGATCTGCCGGGCGCCGCGCTGCAGGATCTCGACCTGGCCCTGGGTCATCCGGTCCGGGCGCTCGGCCGCCTGGGCGACCAGAGGAGCCAGTTCGGGCAGCACCGCGATCAGCGGCCGTCCCAGCACGCCGTCCTCCGGCAGGGCCAGCAGGTCGAGAGCCGAGCGGTTGGAGCGCATGACCATGCCTTCGCCGTCGACGCTCAGCACGCCGGCGGAAACGCCCGCGAGGACCGCGTCGGTGAGCCGGCGCCTGGTGTCGAGCTCGGTATTGGCGTGGACCAACTCGCCGCGCTGCTGCTCGATCTGGCTGGCCATGCGGTTGAAGGAGCGCGCGAGTTGGCCCAGCTCGTCGTTCGGCGGGCCCTCCTCGACCCGGGCGCTGAGATCGCCGCCCCGGACACGCTCGGCCGCCTGCATCAGCCCGCCGATCGGCTCGGTGAGGCGGGTCGCGAACAGGATGGCGAGCCAGACCGCCGCCAGCAGCATCAGGAAGGCGATGGCGCCGCAGACCACGAAGATGATCAGCTGGCTGCGCCGCAGCGCCGATTCGATCTGCGAATAGAAGGAGCCGGCGAACTCGATGCTCTTGATGTAGTCGACCACCCGCAGGTCGACGGCATGGCCGGTCGCGAGGAACAGCGGCTCGCCGACGAACAGCTGCATCACGAAGTAGGCGCCGGTCGGCGATTCGATCTGGACCGGTCGCGCCTGATTCACCGCCTGCCAGAGGAACTGGGCGGGCGGCACGGGATTGGCCATGCCCTTCGCATCCGGCGCCTTGGCCTGGGCGATCACGCCCTTGTCGGCATCGAGCACCGTGGCCTCGATGATCGGCCGCCCCTCGATCAGCCGCTCCAGCATCGCCTTGGTCGCGGCCGGATCGCGTACTGCGTCCAGCCCCTCGGCCTGCAGCGGGGCGGAGATCGCCTCGATGTCGTTCAGGATTTCCTGCTCGCGGGCGCGCCGCACGGGCTCACCGATGGCGCGCGCCGCCTCGTAGGAAGCCTGCGAGGGCTTCACGACGAAGTCGGTGAAGCTGATCACCAGCATCGACAGGATGATGGTGACGATGACGGTCGGCGTGATGGTGAAGATGCTGCAGACCAGCACCAGCCTCATGTGCAGGCGCGAGCCCGCGGCGCCGCGGCGGCGGTCGAGCCAGAGTTGGGTCAGGCGGACGGCGACCACCGAGACCAGCGCGATGGCAATGACCAGGTCCGCCACCAGCAGGCCCGTCATCCAGCCGCGCGTGCCGAACGATTCCGGCACGAAGCCTGCAAGCCACGCATAGGTTGCGCCGCCGGCAGCCATGGCGAGGATGGCCAACGAGACGGCGGCGACCCGGCCGCTCAGGCTGCGGAGCACCGCGCTCATCTTGTCGCCCAAGCGTGAGACGCCCAGCGCAGCTGTCACAAAATCACCCGCCTCGGCGAACCTGCGGCGTGCGAACCACGGGGACGTCGAGGTCCTTTATCTTCTTGCGCAACGTGTTGCGATTGAGCCCCAGGAGACGGGCTGCACGCAACTGATTCCCTCGCGTAGCCCCCAGCGCCAGCGCGAGCAAGGGCCGCTCCACCTCCGAGATGACACGATCGTACATGCCGTCCGGCGGCAGCCGGTCACCATGCGCGTTGAACATTGCCTGGAGGTGACGGTCCACCGCGTCGGCCAGCGAGACGTCCTCGGCCGTTTCCGACGAGTCCGACGCCGGCTCCATCGCCGAAACGGCGTCGGCAAGCTCGGCCTCGATCGTCTCCACGCCGATGATTTCCTCGGAGTAGAGCGCGGACAGGCGGCGCACGAGATTGACGAGCTCGCGCACGTTGCCCGGCCAGCGATGCTGCTTCAGCCGCGCCATCGCCTCGGGCGACAGGACCTTGGTGGGCAGTCCGTCGGCGGTCGCGGCCTGCAGATAGTGGTTGGCGAGCTCGGGAATGTCGTCGAGCCGCTCGCGCAGCGGCGGCAGCCGGATCGGAACCACGTTCAGGCGATAGAACAGATCCTCACGGAACAGGCCCTGCTGGATCAGCCGGCGCAGGTCGCGATGGGTCGCCGCCACGATGCGCACGTTTGCCTTGATCGGCGTGCGGCCGCCGACCGTCATGTACTCGCCTTCCTGCAGCACGCGCAGCAGGCGGGTCTGGGCCTCGGGCGGCATGTCGCCGATTTCGTCGAGGAACAGCGTACCGCCCGCCGCCTGCTCGAACTTGCCGGCCGAGCGCTGGACCGCGCCGGTGAAGGCGCCGCGCTCGTGGCCGAACAATTCGCTCTCGATCAGCTCGCGGGGGATCGCCGCCATGTTGAGGGCGATGAACGGACCCTTCCGGCGCTTGCCGTAATCGTGCAGCGCGCGCGCCACCAGTTCCTTGCCCGCGCCCGATTCGCCGGTAACCATCACAGTCAGGTCTGTCGCCATCAGGCGGGCCAGCGCGCGGTAGATCTCCTGCATCGCCGGCGACCGGCCGATCAGGGGCAGGCGCTCGCCCTCTTCCCGCGGCTGGACCGAGCGCGGCATGGACGCGGCCGGCGCCGACAGCGCCCGGTTCACAACCGAGATCAGCTCGTTGAGGTCGAACGGCTTGGGCAGGTACTCGAACGCGCCGCGCTCGGTCGCCCGCACCGCCGTGAGCAGGGTCGACTGCGCGCTCATGACGATGATGCGCAGGTCCGGCCGCAGCTTGCGGATGCGCGGCACCAGGTCGAGACCGTTCTCGTCGGGCATCACCACGTCGGTGATGACGAGCTGCCCCTCGCCTTCCTGGATCCATTGCCAGAGCGTCGAGGCGGTCCCGGTGCTGCGGACCGTGTGACCCTGCCGGCCGAGGGCCTGATGCAGGACAGTGCGAATGGCGCGATCGTCGTCGGCGACGAGGATGGTGGTGCCTTCGCTCATGGCGAGGCCTGCGGGAACTGGAGCGGCAACATGACCCTGAATGATGTGCGGCCAGGCTCGCTATCGAACTCGATCGCGCCGCCATGGTCGTTGATGATCTTGGCGACCAAAGCAAGACCCAGGCCGGTTCCGGTGGGCTTGTTGGTCACGAACGCGTCGAACAGGTGACTGCGGATCTCGTCCGACACGCCGCGGCCGTTGTCGCGCACGGAAACGACCAGTGGCAGGTTAACCCTCGTTTGCTGTCCGGGCACGGCAAGCCGCAGCCCATGACGGTAGGCCGTCGACAGTTCGATCTCGCGATCGACGTCGCCCGGGACCTCGCAGGCATTCTTCACCAGGTTCAGGAACACCTGGATGAGCTGGTCGCGGTCGCCATGCACGTCCGGCAGCGACGGATCGTAGGTCTCGATGAAGCGTACCCCTTTGCCGAAGCCGTTCTGCGACAGGCGGCGCACGTGGTTCAGGACCTGATGGATGTTGATCGGCCCGCGCTCGATCGGGCGGCCGTCGGCGAAGGCCTCCATGCGGTCGACCAGCGCGACGATACGGTCGGTCTCCTCGCAGATCAGCTCAGTGAGCTCGCGATCGGAATCCGGCACGGACTGTTCGAGCAGCTGGGCGGCGCCGCGGATGCCGGACAGCGGGTTCTTGACCTCGTGCGCCAGCATCGCGGCCAGCGCGCTCACCGACCGGGCAGCGCTGCGGTGCGACAGCTGACGGTCGATGCTGCGGGCGATCGTCTGCTCGACCAGCGAGATCGCCACCAGCCCTTCGCTGTCGACGACCGGCGAGAGGCGGAGCGCGCAGAAGCGCGTGCCGATGCGCGGCGAGGCGAGCGTCACGCCGTTTTCAGCGACCGCGCCGCCGGTGACCAGGACCTGCTCCAGCAGCGAGAAGAGCGGCGTGTCCTCGGGAATGAACTCGCTCAGCGGATGGCCGACCAGGCGGGCCCGGCCGACGCCGAAGAACTGCTCTGCCGAGAGGTTGGCGTAGTGCATCTGGCCGTTTGCATCGACGACGATGATCGCTTCCGAGAGCGAATCCAGAAGAGCCGTCGGAAACTGATCGCTCATGCCGTTCCGTTTGAGAGGGCGCAGGGACATCAGGCTGCCTGCCGCTCCACGGCCGGCAGGAAGAACGAAGCGAGCATGCTCCGCACCTTGCCGGCGTCGGTCTCGCGGTTGAGCGCCGCCCTGAAATCGGCCGAGGCTGGAAGCCCCTTGGAGTACCAGCCGAGATGCTTGCGGGCCATGCGCACACCGGTCTCCATTCCATAATGTTCGAGCATCGCCTCGAAATGCGTGCGCACCGCCGCGTACTGTTCGGCGATCGAGGGATCGGGCAGGCGCTCGCCCGTTCGCAGATAGTGGATCGCCTGGTTGAGGAACCACGGGCGGCCATAGGCGCCGCGGCCGATCATGATCCCGTCGGCCCCCGACTGTTCCAGCGCCTGGTCGACGTCGTCCAGCGTATTGATGTCGCCATTCACGATCACCGGCAGGTTGGTGGCCTCCTTGACGGTGCGGATGAAGCCCCAGTCGGCGTGGCCTTCGTAGAAGTCGCAGCGCGTGCGGCCGTGCACGGTCAGCATTCGGATGCCGCACGCCTCGGCGATGCGCGCGAGGTTCGGGGCGTTGCGGTTGGTCGAGTCCCAGCCGGTTCGCATCTTGAGCGTGACCGGCAGCTTCACCGCCTTGACCGTCGCTTCGAGGATCTTCGCGGCATGGACCTCGTCGCGCATCAGCGACGAACCGGCATGGCCGTTCACGACCTTCTTCACCGGACAGCCGAAGTTGATGTCGATGATCGCCGCACCGCGATCCTCGTTGAGCCTGGCGGCCTCGGCCATGACCTCGGGCTCGCAGCCCGCGAGCTGGACCGACATCGGAAACTCTTCCGGCGTGGTCTTGGCCATCATCAGCGTCTTGCGGTTCTCGCGGACCATCGCGGCGGACGCGATCATTTCCGAAACGACGAGCCCTGCGCCACGCCGCTTCACCATCTGGCGGAAGGGCATGTCGCTGACACCCGACAGCGGGGCCAGGATGACGGGGTCCTCGATGCGAACGGGGCCGATGTCGACGGGTTTGAGGCGGTGTGCGTTTTGCATTCTTTGTTCAGTTTATAGGCATCTTGTGCAGTGCACAATAATTGAGCGAGCAATAGCCTGTGCCGCGAAACCGCGCAAGGGTCGCAAGTGCGCATTCGCTGACACCAGTGTTATTGAGGGCTGTGACCCGTTGTACAGCCCTCATTGTCGCCGGCGGCCGCGGCAGCCGCTTCGGCGGCCCACTGCCCAAGCAATATGCGCTTCTGGACGGCGAACCCGTCCTGCGCCGGACCATTTCCGTCTTCCGCGACACGCCCGCGATCGACCGGGTCCTCGTGGTGATCGGTGCGGAAGATGACGCACGCTACGAGGCGGCGACGCAGGGCTTGGGACTGCCCCCGGCGGTGCCGGGCGGCAGCAGCCGCCAGCAGTCCGTCCTGAACGGCCTCGAAGCGCTGGCCGCTACGGCGCCGGAATTCATCGCGATCCACGACGCGGCCCGCCCCTTCGTTCGACCGGCCGACATTGAGGCCTGCCTCGCGGCCGCATCGGCGGACGGAATCGACGGCGCCATCCTCGGTATTCCCCTCGCCGACACACTGAAGCGCGTTGGCGCCGGCGGGACGATCGCCGAGACCGTGCCGCGACGCGACCTGTGGCGCGCGCAGACTCCCCAGGTTTTCCGCTTCGCCCCGCTACTCGCCGCTCATCGTGCGGCGGCCTCGCTCGCCACCAACGAGACGACCGCGCTGACCGACGATGCCGCGGTCGCGGAGCGCGCGGGGCTCACGCTTGTCATGGTCCCGGGCAGCGAAGATAACCGCAAGATCACAACAATGGCCGACCTCGCCTGCCCTGCCATGGAAACGCGCACCGCCCTCGGCTTCGACGTTCACGCCTTCGCCCGGGCAATGCCGTGATGCTGTGCGGCATCGCGATCCCCCACGGCCAGACGCTGGCTGGACATTCCGATGCCGACGTGGCGCTGCATGCGCTGACCGACGCGGTGCTGGGCACGATCGCCGCCGGCGATATCGGCAAGCACTTCCCGCCCTCCGATCCGCAATGGCGCGGCGCGTCCTCCGACCGGTTCCTGCGCCACGCCGTCGATCTCGTGACGGCGCGCGGCGGCCGCATCGTTCATCTCGATGTCACCATCGTCTGCGAAGCCCCCAAGGTCGGCCCACATCGCGAGGCGATGGTGACCAGCATCGCCGCCATCGCGGGCATCGCCGCCCAGCGCGTCAGCGTGAAGGCGACGACGACCGAGGGACTGGGATTCACCGGCCGGCGCGAAGGCATCGCGGCCCAGGCCATTGCGACCGTAGAACTGCCAGGGAGCTGAGCGGCACATGTTCGATCACGAGATGCGGGAAGCCGCGGAGCACGTCCTGTTCGCCTGCCGCAAGCGCGGCTTCAAGGTCGTCACCGCCGAGTCCTGCACCGGCGGCCTGATCGCCGCCGCTCTCACCGCGATTGCCGGCTCGTCGGATGTCGTGGACCGCGGCTTCGTCACCTATTCGAACGAAGCCAAGCGCGAGATGCTGGACGTGCCGTGGGACGCGATCGTGAGCCATGGCGCGGTGAGCGAGCCGGTGGCGCGCGCGATGGCCACGGGCGCCCTCGCCCGCTCGGGCGCGCAGCTCTCGGTGTCGGTTACCGGCGTCGCCGGTCCCGGCGGCGGCTCGGCCGAGAAGCCGGTGGGCCTGGTCCATTTCGGCGCCGCGCGCTCGGGCTTCGAGCCGGTGACCGAACACCACGTGTTCCCCGGCGACCGAGACGCCATCCGCCGACTCACGGTCATCACCGCACTCGCGATGCTGGCGAAGCTGGCGGAGCGCTAGTCTCAGGAAGAGGCGACGAGAGGCTTCCCGTAGAGTTGCGCCGCCCTCGCCTCGAAGGCCGAGACCATGCGGCGGACGGCTTCGGCGAACAGGAGCTGCACCGTCTTCTGCAGCAGGATCGAGCGGAAATCGAATTCGAGTTCGAAGTCGATCTGCGTGCCCTCGGCATGGGGCTTGAAGAGCCAGCGGCTCCTGAGCAGCCGGAACGGGCCCTCGGTCCCCGTCGTGACGATGCGCATGCCTTCCGGATCGTCGGGGAAGAGCTCAACCCGCGACACGAACTTCTCGTGGAACGGGCCGAAGCCGATCGCCAGTTCGGCGATCTCCACGTTCGGACCTTCGCGCCGGCGGACGCGGCCGGCGAAACACCAGGGCAGGAACTCAGGGTAGCGCGGCACGTCGGCGACCAGGTCGAACAACTGCCGCGGCTGGAACGGAACGACTCGCCGTTCCTGATGACGGGTAGCCAAGGAACCGTCAGCCCTTGAGCTGCGCCTGACGCGCGGCCTTGAGGCGCGCGAAATCGTCGCCGGCATGATAGCTCGACCGGGTCAGCGGCGAGGCCGAGACCATCAGGAAGCCCTTGGCGCGGGCCATCTGGGCCAGTTCGGAGAATTCGGCCGGCGTCCAGAACCGGTCGAGCGCGGCGTGCTTGGGCGTAGGTTGCAGGTACTGGCCGATCGTCAGGAAATCGACATCGGCGGCGCGCAGGTCGTCCATGACCTGCAGGATCTCCTCGCGCGTCTCGCCCAGCCCGACCATCAGACCGGACTTGGTGAACATCGTGGGATCGATCTCTTTTACGCGCGACAACAAACGCAGTGAGGTGAAATAGCGCGCACCCGGGCGAATGGTCGGGTAGAGGCGCGGCACGGTCTCGAGATTGTGGTTGAAAACGTCGGGCCTCGACGCGACCACCGTCTCGATGGCGCCCGGCTTGCGCATGAAGTCGGGCGTCAGGATCTCGACCGTGGTCTTGGGCGCTGCCTTGTGCAGCGCGGTGATCACCTCGGCGAAGTGCCCTGCCCCGCCATCGGCGAGGTCGTCACGGTCGACGGACGTGACCACGACATGGCCGAGGCCGAGCTTGCCGACCGCTTCGGCGATGTTGGCCGGCTCGTGCGGGTTCAGCGCACCGGGCTTGCCGGTCGCCACATTGCAGAAGGCGCAGGCCCGCGTGCAGGTCTCGCCCATGATCATGAAGGTCGCGTGCTTCTGCTTCCAGCACTCGCCGATGTTCGGGCAGGCCGCTTCCTCGCACACCGTGGTGAGCTTGAGCTCGCGCATCAGCCGCTTGGTCTCGGCATATTCCGGCGAGTTGGGCGCACGCACCCTGATCCAATCCGGCTTGCGCTGGATGGGGTTATCGGGGCGATGGGCCTTTTCCGGGTGGCGCTCCGCCCGGCTCAGGGAAAGCTTGTCGAGGGTTCCGTCCATGATGGTCTAGATATGGAGCGTCCGGCCGTACGCCGCCAGTACCGACTCGTGCATCATCTCCGACAGGGTGGGATGCGGGAACACCGTGGCCATCAGTTCGGCCTCGGTGGTCTCCAGCGTCTTGGCGATGCTGTAGCCCTGGATCAGCTCGGTGACCTCGGCACCGATCATGTGGGCGCCGAGAAGCTCGCCGGTCTTGGCGTCGAAGATCGTCTTGATGAAGCCCTCGGGCTCGCCAAGAGCAATCGCCTTGCCATTGCCGATGAAGGGGAATTTGCCGACCTTGAGCTCCAGCCCCTTGGCCTTGGCCGCCGCTTCAGTGAGGCCGATGCTCGCGACCTGCGGCTGGCAGTAGGTGCAGCCCGGGATGTTCTCGGTCTTCATCGGGTGCACGCCCTTCACGCCGGCGATCTTCTCGACCACCAGCACGCCCTCGTGCATCGCCTTGTGGGCGAGCCAGGGCGGGCCGGCGACGTCGCCGATCGCATAGACGTTGGGCTCGCCGGTGAAGCCCCACTGGTCGATCACGATGTGGGTCTTCTCGACCTTCACCTTGGTGCCTTCGAGGCCGATATTCTCGACATTGCCCACGATGCCGACGGCGCTAATGACGCGGTCGACCGTGATCTCCTGCGCCTTGCCGCCGACCGTGATGGTGGCGGTGACATTATTGGCGCCCTTCTTCAGGTTCGACACGGTGGCGCTGGTCAGGATCTTCATGCCCTGCTTCTCGAACGCCTTCTTGGCGAAGGCGGAGACCTCGGCATCCTCCACCGGCAGCACGCGGTCCATGACCTCGGCCACCGTCACCTCGGCGCCCATGGTGCGGTAGAAGCTCGCGAACTCGATGCCGATCGCGCCCGAGCCGATGACCAGCAGCGACTTCGGGAATTCCGGCGGCACCATCGCTTCCTTGTAGCTCCACACCAGCTTGCCGTCGGCCTCGAGGCCGGGAAGCTGGCGCGCGCGGGCGCCGGTGGCCAGGATCACGTCCTTCGCCGTCAGGGTGACGTTGGTCTTGTCCTTCAGCGCGACCGCGACCTTGCGCTTGGCGCCGTCGGTGCCGGCGAGCTTCGCCGTGCCGTCGAACACCGTGATCTTGTTCTTCTTCATCAGCATCGAGACGCCGTTGCTGAGCTGGCTCGCGACCTTGCGCGAGCGCTCGACGATCTTCTTCGGATCGAACGACACGTCCTTGACCGAAAGCCCATAGGCCTCGGCATGCTTGATGAGGCCGTAGACCTCCGAGGTGCGCAGCAGCGCCTTGGTCGGAATGCAGCCCCAGTTGAGGCAGATGCCGCCCATATGCTCGCGCTCGACCACGGCGGTCTTGAGCCCGAGCTGCGCGGCGCGGATCGCGGCGACGTAACCGCCCGGCCCGCCGCCCACGACGATGAGATCGAAACTGGTTTCGGCCATGACGTGCTCCTAGGCCAGCATCGCGGCGGGTTGCTCGATATACGCCTTGAGCGTCTGCAGGAACTGCGCCCCCATCGCGCCGTCCACCACGCGGTGATCGACGGCGAGCGTGCAGCTCATGATGTTGCGGATGACCATCTCGCCCTTGCGGACGACCACCCGTTCCTCGCCCGCGCCGACGGCCAGGATCATGGCCTGCGGCGTGTTGATGATGGCGCCGAAGTCGCGGATGCCGAACATGCCGAGGTTCGAGATGGTGAAGCCGCCGCCCTGGAACTCCTCGAGCTTCAGCTTGCCGCTCTTGGCGCGGCTGGCGAGGTCCTTCATCTCGATCGAGATCTGCGCCAGGCCCTTCATGTCGGCATTGCGCACGATCGGCGTGATGAGGCCTCGATCGGTGGCGACGGCGACGGAGATGTCGACGGCGCCGTACTGGATCATCTCGTCCTCGGTCCACGAGGCGTTGCACTCCGGATGGTCGCGCAGCGCCTTGGCGCAGGCCTTGATCACCATGTCGTTTACCGAGACCTTGGTGCCCTTCTTCTCGACCACCGCGTTGATCGCGGTGCGCGCGGTCAGCAGCGCGTCGATCTCGAAGTCGACCGTCAGGTAGAAGTGCGGAACGGTCTGCTTGGACTCGAGCATGCGCCGGGCGATCACCTTGCGGATGCTGGTGTGCGGCACGCGGCTGTCGCCGGGCGCCACGAACACCGGCTGACCGCCGGCGGGCGGCGCCGGAGCCTTGGCCGCGGCCTTCGGAGCCTGAGCGGCCGCAGGCGCGGCACCGGGCTTGGCATTCTCGACGTCGGCCTTGACGATGCGGCCGTTCGGGCCGGAGCCCTTGAGGCCGGCGAGGTCGATGCCCTTCTCCGCCGCGATGCGCCGGGCCAGCGGCGAGGCGAAGAGGCGCGTGCCGCCGGACGAAGCGGCGGGCGCGGCCGGCTTGGCCGCCGGTGCGGGCGCCGCTGCCGGAGCCGCCGGCTTCTCGGCGGGCTTGTCCGCAGGCTTCTCCTCGGCCTTGGGCGCGGGCTTCTCCGCGGCGGGCGCAGCTGACTTGGCGACTTCCTTTTCACCCTCTTCGAGCAGCACGGCGATGACGGCGTTCACGGCAACGCCTTCGGTGCCTTCCTCGACGAGGATCTGGCCGACCTTGCCCTCGTCGACGGCCTCGACTTCCATCGTGGCCTTGTCGGTCTCGATCTCGCAGACGACCTGGCCGGACTTGACCGTGTCACCGACCTTGACGTGCCACTTGGCGAGCTTGCCCTCCGTCATGGTG
Source organism: Reyranella sp. (assembly GCF_965227665.1). Taxonomy (GTDB): domain Bacteria; phylum Pseudomonadota; class Alphaproteobacteria; order Reyranellales; family Reyranellaceae; genus Reyranella. Next base: position 473,923 of record NZ_OZ245767.1, on the reverse strand, counting down.
GGCGAGAGCGCGGGCATCAGGATGTTGATGGACATGCCGGCTCTCCCGTCTCAGCGATTGCAGACCGCGCGCGCGGCCTCGACGATGTGAGAGGATTGCGGCAGCGCCATCTTCTCGAGGTTCGCGGCATAGGGCAGCGGCACGTCGAGACCGGCGACGCGCTTCACCGGCGCATCGAGGTAATCGAAGGCGTGCTCCATCATCAGCGCCGAGAGTTCGGAACCGATGCCGGCGAACGGCCAGCCCTCCTCGCAGGAGACCAGCCGGTTGGTCTTCTTCACCGACTCGACGATGGTCTCGGTATCGAACGGGCGCAGCGAGCGCAGGTTGATCACCTCGGCGTCGATCCCGATCTTGGCCAGTTCCTCGGCCGCCTGCAGCGCCTTGCCGACCATGATCGAGAAGGCGACGATGGTGACGTCCTTGCCGGCGCGCTCGATCTTCGCCTTTCCGATCGGCAGCACGAAGTCGGGATCCTCCGGCACGTCGAACGACTGGCCGTAGAGGATCTCGTTCTCGAGGAAGATCACCGGGTTCGGGTCGCGGATCGCGGCCCGCAGAAGGCCCTTGGCGTCGGCGGCGCTCCACGGCGCCAGCACGCGCAGGCCCGGCACGTGGGCGTACCAGCTCGCGTAGCATTGCGAATGCTGGGCTGCGACACGCGAGGCCGCGCCGTTGGGGCCGCGGAACACGATCGGGCAGGTCATCTGGCCGCCGGACATGTAGTGCGTCTTGGCGGCCGAGTTGATGATCTGGTCGATGGCCTGCATCGCGAAGTTGAAGGTCATGAACTCGACGATCGGCTTCAGCCCGCCGAACGCGGCGCCGACGCCGAGACCGGCGAAGCCGTGCTCGGTGATCGGCGTGTCGATGACGCGCTTGGCGCCGAACTCGTCGAGCAGGCCCTGGCTCACCTTGTAGGCACCCTGGTACTGCGCGACTTCCTCGCCCATCAGGAAGACCGACTCGTCGGCGCGCATCTCGGCCGCCATGGCCTCGCGCAACGCCTCGCGCACGGTCATGTGCTGGGTCCCGCCCTTCCATTCAGGCTCGGGCGCCGGCGCCGCGGCTGGAGCCGCCACCGGCTGCGGGGCCATCTCGGCCTTGGGCTTGCCTTCGGTATTCGGCACGTCGGCCTTGGCCGCATTGGCGCCGTGCGGCGGCGTGGCGTCGTGACCCCCGGACGGCGGAGCGGCGGCACTGGCGGCAGCGGTGCCCGCATCTTCGCCCTCGCCCGCCAGGACGCAGATCGGCGTATTGACCGCGACGCCCTCGGTGCCTTCCTCGACCAGGATCTTGGCGACCGTGCCTTCGTCGACGGCCTCGACTTCCATCGTCGCCTTGTCGGTCTCGATCTCGCAGATCACCTGGCCGGACTTCACTTCATCGCCGACCTTGACGTGCCACTTGGCGAGCTTGCCCTCGGTCATGGTGGGAGACAGGGCCGGCATCAGAACCTGAGTGCTCATGGGATCAGGCCTCGACCAGGATGTCGGTCCACAGCTCCGACGGATCGGGCTCGGGACTTTGTTGTGAGAATTCGGCGGCGTCGTTCACGATCTTGCGGATCTCCGTATCGACCGCCTTGAGCGCGGCCTCGTCGACGATCTTGGCATCGAGCAGGCGCTTGCGGATGTGCTCGATCGGGTCGCGCTCGTTGCGGAACTTGTCGACCTCTTCCTTGGTCCGGTACTTGGCCGGATCGCTCATCGAGTGGCCGCGATAGCGATAGGTCTGCATCTCGAGGATGTAGGGCCCTTGCCCGCTGCGCGCATGCTCGATGGCCTTCTCGCCGGCCGCCCGCACCGCCAGCACGTCCATGCCGTCGACCCGCTCGCCGGGAATGCCGAACGCCTCGCCGTGGCGATAGAGCTCGGTCGTAGCCGAGGCGCGCTCGACGGAGGTGCCCATGCCGTAGCGGTTGTTCTCGATGATGTAGACCACCGGCAGCTTCCACAGCGCCGCCATGTTCATGGCCTCGTAGACCTGGCCCTGGTTGGCGCTGCCATCGCCGAAATAGGTCAGCGAGACGTTCTGGTTGCCGTTGTACTTGTGCGCGAAGGCGAGGCCGGTGCCGATCGGCACCTGGGCGCCGACGATGCCGTGGCCGCCGTAGAAGCTCTTCTCGCGGCTGAACATGTGCATCGAGCCGCCCTTGCCCTTGGAATAGCCTCCGCTGCGTCCGGTAAGTTCGGCCATCACGCCCTTGGGGTCCATGCCGCAGGCCAGCATGTGGCCATGGTCGCGGTACGAGGTGATGACGGCGTCCTTGTCGCGGACGTTGGCCTGCATCCCGACCACGACCGCTTCCTGGCCGATGTAGAGATGGCAGAAGCCGCCGATCAGGCCCATGCCGTAGAGCTGGCCCGCCCGCTCCTCGAATCGGCGGATCAGCAGCATGTCGCGGTAGTGCGCCTTGAGTTCGTCGGGACTCACGCTGTTGTCGCCCAAATTCGGAGGCGACTTCGCCTTGGCGGGAGAAGGATCGTCTTTCGGCTTCGTGGCCGGCTTCGCCATGGCAGTCCCCTCTTGAACGCGCTTCGGCTTATAGCATCGCTCAGGGCGATGTATTTGATCTAGCAGGAAAAAACAGACTCGCAGCGGGTGCGCCGCAGCAATTGAGCGATTGTTTGCCTAGGGTGGATCGCACCGGACAGTTTCTTTCAGATGACCGCGAGGCGAACGCTGAACAAGGCGTCATCGTCGCGGCATCTCACCGTCAGCGCGTCGGCATGAAGACGATGATGTCGTCCTTGCGCGCGAAGTTCAGGAGCACGCGCGCCCGCTCGTCGAGCATGTCGGGCTCCAGGCTCTGGTTGCGCAGCGCCGCGACGCGACGCTCCCAGATCTTCCGGGTCGCCTCGGCTTCGGCAAGGTTCTGTTCCGCAACCAGCACTTCGCGCTGCAGATGCGCCATGGCCAAGAGTCCACGATCACCGTTCACCAAGTGGTATCCGAAGTAGCCGAATACCGTGGCGAAGATGACGGGAGCCAGAATCTGACGCGGTCTCAACAACATATGCTGCGTTCCTGCAGGCATATGGCAACATGTGGTGGCCTTCCGTCAAGAATTTTCGATCAGCGCGGCGATATCCAAGCCATTCCGACCCCTGCATCGCTGGGGGTGCGACTCTCGTTTCGATTGTTTCGGTTATTTCGTTTGTTTCGTTTATGCGGCCCGCTGGGCGGGCTTCAGCGCCCACCACAGGCCCGCCAGGACACAGCCGAGCCCCAGCAGGGCGGCCACGGGCAAGGGCTCGCCCAGAAGCGCCGTGCCGCCCAGGGCCGCGGTCACCGGACCGAGACCGAGGAAGAGCGTCACCTGGCTCGGCGGGGCATTGCCCAGCGCATAGACCCAGAGGAAGAAGCCGACGCCGCTCGACAGGCCGATGAAGGCGATGGCGGTCGCCTCGCCGGCCGTGAACGAGGGCCAGGTGGCGAAGAAGCCCTCGGCCCCGGCGATGCCGGCGAGCGCCAGGACCGCCACGAACATGGCGAAGGCGGTCACGTGCAGCGCCGAGCTGCGCGCGACATAGGGCGCATAGAAGAGCGAGCAGACGGCGCCGCAGAGGGCCGCACCGAGCGCCGACAGCGTCCCCAGCCAGACCGATCCCTGGTCCGGCTGCGCCGTCATCGCGGCGCCGCCGAGCGCGATCGCCACGCCCGCAAAGGTGAGCAGCGAGCCGCCGACCTTCGCCAGCGTGAATCGCTCGCGGCCGAGCAGCGCCGACAGGATCATGGTCATCAGCGGAAAGGTCGAGAACAGCAGCGACGCGCGCGCGGCCGGGATGTGCAGCAGCGAGTAGTTCAGCAGAACCATCAGCGCGGCGAACTGTCCGATGCCCAGCAGGCCAATCGGCAGGAGATCGCGGCCGGCGATGCCCTGCCACGGCCGCAGCCACAGGGCCGGCACCAGGCAGATCAGCCCGACCAGATAGCGCAGGAAGCCGAGCGACCCCGGCCCCGCAGCATCGACGACGTAGCGCGTCGCCACCATGGCGGCACCGACCTGGATGCCGGTTCCGGCCGCGGCCCAGAGCGGGCCGGGCTGCTTCACAGGTCGAGATTCCAGAACTGCCCGACCAGCTTCTTGCCGAAACTCTCGTGCTTCTCTTCCTTGATCAGCCGGAAGCCGGCGGCGATGTAGATCTTGCGCGCCGAGACCAGGATGTCGTTGGTCCACAGCATCAGCTTCCGGTAGCCCTTGGCGCGGGCGTCCGCGATGCAGGCCGCGACCAGGCTCTGGCCGATGCCCAGGCCGCGCGCCGTCGGCTCGACATAGAGCATGCGGAGTTGCCCCGTGACCTTGCCCGCCCGAACCAGGAAGACCGATCCCACGATCTCGCCGTTGCGTTCGGCGATCCAGCAATTGTCCGACTTGGGATCGAACTTGCGGATGAACTTGGCGGAAATCTCCGCGAGCATGGCCTCGAAGCTGCCGTCCCAACCGTGCTCGTCGGCATAGAGCTGGGTCTGGCGGCGGATGATCCAGCCCATGTCGCCGGGCTGGTGCGGCCGCAGCGTGAACGGCGTGCGCTTCTCCGGCGGCTCGTCGAGCAGCCTCTCCACCGTCTCCAGCGCCTTGACCAGTCTGTCCTGCCGCTCGACCGGCAGTTCGGCCAGCAGTTTGGCGATGTCCTGGCGCGACTGCTCGTTCATGGCCGCCCAGAGCTGCTGGCCCTTGGCCGTGAGCGCGAGCTGCGTCTCGCGCTTGTCCTGCTGGCTGCGCGTCCGGGCGAGACAGCCCCTCCTCTCCAGCCCCTTCAGCAGGCGGCTGACATAGCCCGGATCGAGAGCGAGATCGCGGCACAGCTCCTGCGCCGTCGGGCGGTCGCGATTGGCGATTTCGTAGACCAGCCGCCCCTCGGGGAGCGTGAACGGACTGTGCAGCAGCGTTTCCTCGAGCACGCCGATGCGGCGGGTATAGAAACGCGAGAAACGGCGGACCGCCTCGATGCGGGATGCGAGCGACGATGCTGCCATGGCAACCTCCAGAATAGTTGCCATCGTCAATCAATTGATTGCCTTCGTCAACTAACGGCCACCCTGGCCGACATGAAAAAGGGCCGCCGCAGCGACCCTTGATCGTCTCGATTGGTTACGGCTCAGCCGCGCAGGATCGACGTCCCGGCGTAGCGGGCCTGGGTGCCGAGCTGCTCCTCGATGCGCAGGAGCTGGTTGTACTTGGCCAGGCGGTCCGAGCGCGACAGCGAGCCGGTCTTGATCTGGCCGCAGTTGGTGGCGACGGCGAGGTCGGCGATGGTCGCGTCCTCGGTCTCGCCCGAGCGGTGGGACATGACGGCGCCGTAGCTGGCGTTGCGCGCCATGGACACGGCTTCCATCGTCTCGGTGAGCGTGCCGATCTGGTTGACCTTGACCAGGATCGCGTTGGCGAGCCCGTCCTTGATGCCCTGCTCGAGCCGCTTCGGGTTGGTGACGAACAGGTCGTCGCCCACCAGCTGGATCTTCTTGCCGAGCTTGTCGGTGATGGCCTTCCATCCCGCCATGTCGTCCTCGGCCATGCCGTCCTCGATCGACACGATCGGGTAGCGCTTCACGAGATCGGCGTAGTAGTCGACCATGCCGGCGGCATCGAACGACTTGCCCTCGCCCTCCATCTCGTACTTGCCCTTCTTGAAGAACTCGGTCGAGGCCGGATCGAGCGCCAGCATCACGTCCTCGCCGGGCTTGTAGCCGGCCTTCTCGATCGCCTTCATGACGAAGGACAGCGCCTCGTCGGCGGTGGCGAGGTTCGGCGCGAAGCCACCCTCGTCGCCTACGTTGGTGTTGTGCCCGGCGTCGTGGAGCTGGCCGCGCAGTGCGTGGAAGACCTCCGAGCCCATGCGCAGCGCATCGGCGAAGCGGTCGGCCTTCACCGGCATGATCATGAATTCCTGGATGTCGATCGGATTGTCGGCATGGGCGCCGCCGTTGATGATGTTCATCATCGGCACCGGCAGCACCGAAGCCTGGCTGCCGCCGACATAGCGGTAGAGCGGCAGGCCGCTGTCCATCGCCGCGGCCTTGGCGACAGCGAGCGAGGCGCCGAGGATCGCGTTGGCGCCGAGGCGGCCCTTGTTCGGGGTGCCGTCGAGCTCGATCAGGGCGCGGTCGATCTTGATCTGCTCCAGCGCATCGAGGCCGGACAGCAGGTCCATGATCTCGCCGTTGACCGCGGCGACCGCCTTCAGGACGCCCTTGCCGCCGTAGCGCTTCTTGTCGCCGTCGCGCAGCTCGACCGCCTCGTGCGCGCCGGTCGAGGCGCCGGACGGGACGGCCGCACGGCCCGTCGCGCCGCTGTCGAGTTCGACTTCGACCTCGACGGTGGGATTGCCACGGCTGTCGAGGATTTCGCGGCCGCGTACTTCGGCGATGGCGCTCATGAGAAAAACTCCTGTTGGGCGCGGCCTGTCTAGCCCGCGTGGGCGGCGGGGAGCAAGTGACGCGATGGCGCGCGCTTCCTATACTTCCCGGCGAAAATCGCCGCCGCCTGGGAGAAAACAATGCCCGACCAGACCCATCACCATCAGGCCACCGCGTCCGTCGAAGCCCGGACCGATGCCATCGAGGCCGCGTTCGAAGAGCGCGGCATGGAGCCCGCCAACTTCATCCGCGAGTTCAAGCATCTCGCCGAGGAGGAATGGGTGCCGGAGAACGGCGCACGGGTGGTCGCCAAGGCCTGGACCGATCCCGCCTTCCGCGAGCGCCTGTTCGCCAACGGCCGAGAGGCCGTGACCGAGCTCGGTCTCTCGATGCCGCCGCATCACCGGCACCTGGTCGTGCTGGAGAACACACCGAGCGTCCATAACGTGATCTGCTGCACGCTCTGCTCGTGCACCGCCTTCTCGATCATCGGCCTGCCGCCGGACTGGTACAAGGACCTGGAGTATCGCGCCCGCATCGTGCGCCAGTCGCGCACCGTGCTGAAGGAGATGGGCCTCGACCTGCCGGCCGAGATGGAAGTCCGGGTGTGGGATACGACCGCCGACACGCGCTACATGGTGCTCCCGGTGCGCCCGGAGGGCACCGAGGGCTGGTCCGAGGAGAAGCTTGCCGGGCTGGTCACCAAGGACTCGATGATCGGCGTCTCGCGCCTCTAGGACCGGAGAAATACCATGGACGGCATGCACGATCTCGGCGGCAAGCAGGGCTTCGGCCGGGTCCGCTATTCGCTCCGCGCCCAGACCTTCCACGAGCCGTGGGAGAAGCGGGTCAACGCGCTCTATTCACTGGCGGTGAAGCTCGGCATCTTCAACATGGACGAGTACCGCCACGCCATCGAGCGCATGGAGCCGCGCCACTATCTGTCGGCCAGCTACTACGAGCGCTCGCTGACGAGCCTCGCCACGCTCTGCGTCGAGAAGGGCATCCTCACCCAGGAGGAACTGGAGCGCCGCGCCCAGGGTGCCTTCCCCCTTTCCTCGCCGAGCGCGCCCGGCCGCAGCAACGTCGCCACGCGCGAGACGCTGAAAGTCGGCGACAAGGTCACGGTGAAGACCGACTACGTGCCGGGCCATGTCCGCATGCCGGGCTATATCCGCGGCAAGAGCGGCGTGGTGGTCGGCGTGTCCCCGCCCTACCCGTTCCCCGACGCCCACGGTCACGGGATCGAGGCCGAAGACGAACCGACCTACGACGTCCGCTTCGACGCACGCGACCTGTGGTCCGACTCAGCCGACCCGGCCTTCGTGCATGTCGGCGTGTTCGAGAGCTATCTGGAGCGCGCGCGCCAATGAGATCAATGTCGTCCTGAGAGGCTGGCCGGAAATGAATGCAGCTAAAACAACAGGCTATGAATAGCCCCGATAGCCTCACCCTGAGGAGCATCGCCCCTCGAGTTACCTCAGGGTAAACTCAGCGATTCGTCTCGAAGAGGGGGACGCGCACCTTGCCTGTTGCCCATCCTTCGAGACGCCGCGCAAGGCGCGGCTCCTCAGGATGAGGTAAGTGCTTGAATCGATTCAATTCATTTCCGGCTCTGAGCACCGCGAAGGACCTTGCGGAGCGATCACAGAACTCCTGAGCGAACGCCAGATTCTGCGCTTCGCTCAGGATGACAAGAGAGCCGTCGTGTGGATCAGCGCCAGGCGCTCTTCAGCGCCTGGTCGGTCTTCCACTTCTCGACCGCGGCGACGTCGTCGCAGGTGAAGGCCTGCGGGTTCTTGCGCGGGCTTGATTCGATCCAGGCGAAGACCAGGCACTGACCGAAGCTCGTGTCGCCCTGCTTGGTTTCGAACTTCACTTCGGTCGTGGTCGCGGCGCCGGCCTTGGCGTCGCCGTAGTCGTCGATCACCGGCGCGATCTCGCCGACCGTGCGGCCGGCCGCCTTGTTGTCGGCGTACCACTTGGCGAAGGCCGCGAACTGGTCTCCCGCAACGCCCTTGCCGTCGGCCGCGACATAGGCCTTGAGGTCGCGCACGAGGGCCTGCGCGGCCGCATTCGCCTTGGGCTCCGCGGCCTTGCGGCGCTCGGCGAGCTTCGCCTGCAGGGCCTTCAGCGTGTCGGCGTTGCTGGGCTGGGGCGGCTGCAGAGGGACCGGCGCGGCGGTCTGCGGTGGCGGCGATTCGAGTCGCCGGATCGGCGCGCGGGCGGCCTCGGCATTGAGCTGCGCCGCTTCCTGCGGTGTCAGCTTGCCCACCGCCGGCGTGTTGCGGCCCTTCTGCCAGTCGGCGATCGCCTTCACAGTGGCTTCGGACTGCAGATTGCCGTCGATCGGCCCATTGTATTTGTCGAGCGTGCGCAGCGATTCCTGGATCTTCCGGCGGTCCGGATCCGGGCTGTTGAGGACGGTCGCATAGTCGGGTGCCGGCGCCGGGCGTGCCGCGACCGGCGCGGGCGGTGGAGCCGGCGCCGGGGCTCCCCGTCCCGCCGCACCGCCGGCCCCGCCGTTCGCGCAGGCGCCGGGGTTCTGGAAGCAACGCTCGACTTCGCTCGCGCTCTGAGCCCATCCGAGCGCGGGCATCAGGAGCGCCAACGAGACCACGCCGGCCGCGAGCCGCATGTCAGAGGCTGCCATAGGTGTTGGCGGCGAGCTGAGCCGGCAGGCCGATCACCATCGTCACCGGCTGGCCGCGGCCGGTCTGGCCGCGGGCGATGATGTGGTCGTTGGGCGCGCCGGTCCTGTTTTCGTAGGTCCCCCGGCCGGCGAACTTGCCGCCGAAGCAGGAGAGCGAGAACTGACCGCTGCCGGGATTCTCGTTGGTCATCGTGCCGGTACACACCTGCTCGCCGCGCGGATTTTCGACGGTGAAGGTGACGGAACGGTCCCGGCCGATCAGCGCGCCGTAGCGCACCAGACCGTTCAGCCGCGCGACGTTGCCGCGATCGTCGCGATAGAAGATCGAGGTCGGGCCATAGGCATCGTCCGGCATCGACGACTTGGGAACCACGTATTGCTCGTCGCTGATCACGACCTGGCAGCGGCAGTCGACGCCGTAATTCTCGCCCAGGGGACCAAGCTCGGCCAGCCGCCGGTTGCAGTTCGACACCGCGATGTCCTGGACCTCGCGCTCGCTCTGCTGGCCGCGCGTATAGGCATCCGCATAGAGGAAGGCGCATTGCTTCGGCATCGGGATCGCCACGACCTTGTGGCTGGCCGAGTTCGTCTCGCTGTTCACCCAGTAGCGGTTCGCCATCTCGGCGAAGCGCAGGAAGATGGGGTCGCGCCGTTCGGCCTTGCCGTAGGACTGTGCCCAGGCGGTCGAGCCCAGGACCGGACCGAGCGAGACGATGGCGAGCAGGACAGAGGCGGCAATTCGGTACATGGCAGCGAATTCACCTGAAAAAGGTGACGGAAATGCGACCCGCCCGCGGCCCCGCCCTTCCTTAGACGAGGCGACTCTGTGTCTTCGCCGCCCCGATGAACGAGGTGAACAGCGGATGCGGCGCGAACGGACGCGACTTCAGCTCGGGATGGAACTGCACGCCGATGAACCAGGGATGGTCCGGAATCTCGACGATTTCCGGCAGGATGCCGTCCGGCGACATGCCCGAAAAGCGCAGCCCCACCTGCTCCAGCCGGTCCTTGTAGTGGACGTTGACCTCGTAGCGATGGCGATGGCGCTCGCTGATCACGTCCTGCCCGTAGATCTCGTGGACCTTGGTGCCGGGTCGCAGATGCGCCGGGTAAGCGCCGAGCCGCATCGTGCCGCCCAGGTCGCCGTCCGCCGCCCGCTTCTCGAGCTGGTTGCCCTTCATCCACTCCGTCATCAGGCCCACGACGGCATGATCGGTCGGGCCGAACTCGCTCGACGAGGCCGTCTCGATGCCCAGAAGGTTCCGCGCCGCCTCGATCACCGCCATCTGCATGCCGAAGCAGATGCCGAAGAACGGGACCTTGCGCTCGCGGGCGAACTTGACCGCATGGATCTTGCCCTCGGTGCCGCGTTCGCCGAAGCCGCCCGGGACCAGGATACCGTGGACATGCTCGAGGCGGGTGACGGCATCGTCGCGCTCGAAGATCTCCGAGTCCATCCACTCCAGCGCGACCTTCACGTTGCTGCCGAAGCCGCCATGCGTCAGCGCTTCCGACAGCGACTTGTAGGCGTCGAGCAGCACCGTGTACTTGCCGACCACCGCGATCGTCACCTTGCCCTCGGGCTCGCGCACCGAACGCACGATGCCGCGCCAGCGATCGAGGTTGGGCTCCTCCTCCGCCGGCAGGCCGAAATAGCGGCAGACCTCGCGGTCGAACCCACGCTCGTGATAGGCGATCGGCACCTGGTAGATCGTGTCGACGTCACGCGCCTCGATCACCCGCTCGGGCTTCACGTTGCAGAACAGGGCGATCTTGCGCTGCTCGTTCTGCGGGATCTCCTTGTCGCCGCTGCGGCAGACCAACAGGTCGGGCTGGATGCCGACGCTCAGCAATTCCTTGACCGAGTGCTGGGTCGGCTTGGTCTTGAGTTCGCCCGCCGTCGGAACCCACGGCAACAGGGTGAGATGCACGTACATCGTGCGCTCGCGGCCGAGCTCGTTGCCGACCTGGCGGATCGCCTCGAGGAACGGCAGGCTCTCGATGTCGCCCACCGTGCCGCCCACCTCGACGAGGACGAAGTCCTCCTTGTCGGTGTCGGCCAGGACGAAGTCCTTGATGGCGTCGGTGACGTGCGGAATCACCTGGACGGTTGCGCCGAGATACTCGCCCCGCCGCTCCTTGGCGATCACGGTCGAGTAGATGCGCCCCGTGGTGATGTTATCGCTCTGCCGGGCATCGACACCGGTGAAGCGCTCGTAGTGGCCGAGGTCGAGGTCGGTCTCGGCCCCGTCGTCGGTCACGAAGACCTCGCCGTGCTGATAGGGGCTCATCGTCCCCGGATCGACGTTGAGGTAGGGATCGAGCTTGCGCAGGCGGACCTTGTAGCCGCGGGCCTGCAGCAGGGCACCGAGTGCCGCCGAAGAAAGCCCCTTGCCCAGCGAGGAAACCACGCCGCCCGTTATGAAAATAAAGCGCGTCATGGGCTTACAGCATACAAGCGCTTGTGGAGCGCAGCCATGGGGATTTCGCCCCGCCGGAGACAATTCGGCGGGGGGAGGAAGCTGGTTTCATGTTGGTCCCTTAGCGGGTGGGAGCGGCGGGTTGCGCCGGAGTGCCCGGCGCCGCAGGCGTCATGCCTCCCGGCGCCGCAGGAGCCGCGGGCGCGCCCGATCCCACGGGCACGCGATCCATGATGGACCGCGAGGCGCGCATCGGGTCTGTCATGCTCCAGGCCATAACCAGGCTCAGCACGAAGAAGATGGTCGCGAAGATCGCGGTCATCCGCGACAGGATGTTGGCCTGGCCGCGGACGGAGAAGAGCGCGTCCGACCGGCCGCCCATGCCGAGACCACCGCCCTCGCTGCGTTGCAGGAGGATCACGACGATCATCGCGCTGGTCACACCGACATGGATGACGAGCAGCACGAGGCGCCATTCGTGGAGGAAGTGTCTTACGGCGTCCATTTTTGTCCAGCGCTAGAAGGGCATCTTCGCAAGCGGGCGCTTCTAGCCCCTTTAGGCCGCCTTGGCGATAGCCAAAAATTCCGCGGCGTTGAGGCTCGCCCCGCCCACGAGGGCGCCGTCCACGTCGCCCGCGGCCAGGAGCTCGGCGGCATTGCTGCCCTTCACCGACCCGCCATAGAGCAGCCGGACCCCGGCCGCTTCGCTCGTCAGGCCGCCCAGCACCTTGCGAATATGCGCGTGGGCTGCGGCGACCTCGGCCACGGTCGGGGTCTTGCCGGTGCCGATCGCCCAGACCGGTTCATAGGCCACGACCAGGTTGGCGGCCGTCGCGCCCGGCGGAACGCTGCCCTTGAGCTGGGTCTCCAGGACCGACAGCGTGTCCCCCGCCTCGCGCTCGGACAGCGTCTCGCCGATGCAGACGATCGGCAGCAGCCCGGCGCGCCAGGCCGCCTCGGCCTTGGCCCGCACGATCGCATCGGTCTCGCCGCAATCGGCGCGCCGCTCGGAGTGGCCGACGATGACGTGGGACGCGCCGGCATCCTTCAGCATCTCAGCAGACACGTCGCCGGTATGGGCACCGTTCGCCTTGGCATGGCAGTTCTGGCCGCCGACCAGCAGGCCGCTTCCGCCGGCTACGTGAACAATCGCGGCGACCAGGGTCGCCGGGGGGCACACGAGCAGCTCGCGATCGCTCCAGCCGGCCTGCTGCACGCCAGCGGCAACATCCTTGGCCAGGGCAAGGGCGTCGGCCTTCAGGCCGTTCATCTTCCAGTTGCCCGCGATCAGCGGACGCCTCGTGCGCGCCATCGAATGCCCCTTCCCGTTCGGCCCAATCCGTTGGGGCGTATCTAAAGGTGGTGGCGTTGGCGGTCAAAGGCCGCTTGGTTGCCTGTCCATGGGGCGGGTGGTAGGCATGGCGCCCCGCCAAGAACCCCATCCGGCCCGTGAATCAGTTCCGCAAGTACGCTCGCTTCATCGTTCTTTCCATCCTCTTCGGCATGCTGATCATCAGCTTCGGCCTGTGGGGCGTCGGCGACATGCTGAAGGCCGTCGGCCGCAGCACCGAAGTGGCCCATGTTGGCGGCACCAAGCTGCCCCTCTACGGCTGGGTCGGCGGCGCGCCGGTCTATGCGACCGAGGTACGCGAGCAGTTCAACCGCCAGCTCGAGGCGATCCAGCGCCAGACCGGTCAGCGCCCCGAACAGGAGCAGGCGCTGCGCTACGGGCTGCACGTGCGGGCCCTCGAGGAGACGATCCAGCGCGCCGTCCTCGACTACGCCGTCCGCGAGTTCGGTCTGACCGTGAGCGACGAGGAAGTCCGCGCCGCCATCGCCCGCAACCCGGCGTTCCAAGGGACGGGCGGATCCTTCGATCCCCTGCTCTATCGCAACCGCCTGCAGCAGGCCCGCATCAGCGAGGCCCAGTTCGTCATCGACATGCGTCGGGAGATCGCCGCCAGCCAGCTGTTCGGTGTCGTCCGCGCCGACGGCCTGGCGCCGGTGTCGCTGCGCAACGACGTCTTCAAGCTCGAGAGCGAGAAGCGCACCGCCGAGACGATTTACGTGCCCGACTCGATCGTCGTGGACGTGCCCAAGCCGACACCGGAACAGCTGAACACCTACTTCGAGGCCAACAAGGCCAAGTTCCAGGTCCCGGAGTTTCGCGCCTTCTCCTACGTCATGATCACGGTCGACGACGTGGAGAGCCAAGTCGCGGTCACCTCGGACGCTTTGCGCCAGGAATACGAAGCGCGCTCCGCCGAGTTCGGCACGCCCGAGAAGCGCGACGTCGACCAGGCGATGACCGACACCGAGGACAAGGCCAAGGCGATCATCGCGGCCGTGCAAGGCGGCAAGTCGCTGGAGGATGCGGCCAAGGAAGTGACCGGCAACGCCGACGGCGTCATCAAGCTGGGTCCGGTGACGAAGAAGGACCTGCCGCCCGGCCCGCTGGCCGACGGCATCTTCGGCCTGCCCGAAGGCATCGCGCCGGCGCCGATCCAGTCGCCGCTGGGCTGGCACATCGTACGCGTCAACAAGATCGAGGCCGGCAAGTCGGTGCCCTTCGAGGAGGTCAAGGAGAAGCTCGAAAAGGACCTGAAGGCGCAGCAGGCGCCGGACCTCCTGATCAAGCTGGTGACTGACTTCGAACGCGTTCTGGGCAAGACCCAGTCGATGAAGGCCGCGGCCGAGGATCTCGGCCTGAAGGTCCGGACCTACGAGAACGTCGATGCGCGCGGCCAGGATGCCGCCGGCAAGCAGGTCGTGATCGGCCCGGCGGCCTCCGAACTGATGCAGGCGGCCTTCTCCACCCGCGAGGGTGCGGAGAGCGAGCTGCTGGAGACGCAGCGCGGCGAATATTTCATCGTGCGCACCGACCGCATCACGCCGGCGCGCACCCCGGCCCTGTCCGAGGTCGAAGCCAAGGTGGTCGAGGCCTGGCAGGGCGAGGAACGCCGCAAGCTGGCCGACGAGAAGGTCAAGGCAGCGGTCGAGAAGGCCAATGCCGGCACCGACTTCACCACGCTCGCCCAGGAACTCGGGCTGGAGGCGCGCATAGCCAAGCCGGTGACCCGCTTCGAGGCCGATGCCGGCAACTATCTCAGCCAGCCGGTGGTGGTCGAACTGTTCAAGCTGGCGCCCGACAAGACGCAGTCCGTGCGGACCGGCTCGGGCAGCGTGCTGGTCCGGCTCAAGTCCGTCGAGCCGCCGGACCTCACCAAGGACAAGGATCAGCTGGACCGCTTCGGCAAGCAGCTCGACACGATGGTCGCCAACGACCTGATCCTGCAGCTCATCGCGGCGCTCCGCGCCAAGTACGGCGTGACCGTCGACGAGGCCGCCTTCCAGGCGACCTTTGCGACCCAGCAATAGAAGACTTAACCATGTCGATCTCGCCCGACTTCGACGCCTTCGCGGCGCGCTATGATTCCGGCACGCCGCAGGTTGTCTCGACCAAACTGGTTGCCGACCTCGAGACGCCCGTCTCGGCCTATATCAAGCTGGCCGACGGCCGCGCCAACTCCTTCCTGCTGGAGTCGGTCGAAGGCGGCTCGGTGCGCGGCCGCTATTCGATCATCGGCTTCAAGCCCGACGTCGTATGGCGCTGCCGCAAGGGCCAGGCCGAGATCAACCGCCGCGCCCAGGCCGATTCGCAGGCCTTCGAGAAGCTCGACGGCCGGCCGCTGGAGACGCTGCGCGCCCTGATCAAGGAATGCCAGATGGAGCTGCCGGCGGGCCTGCCGCCGATGGCGTCGGGCCTGTTCGGCTTCCTGGGCTACGACATGGTCCGCGACATGGAGCGGCTGCCCGACACCAATCCCGATCCGATCGGCCTGCCCGACGCGATTATGGTGCGGCCGACCCTGATCTGCATCATCGACCGGCTGGAAGACAACGTGACCCTGGTCACACCGGTGTGGCCGCAGACGGGTATCAGCGCCCGCGCCGCCTACGAGGCCGCGCAGGAGCGGCTGGCCGACGCCGTCTCCGACTTCGAGCGCACCCTTCCGTTCCGCCGCGACAGCGCCGACGACCTCGACGCCCTGCCCAAGCCGCAGGCCAACATGTCGAAGGACGATTTCAAGAAGATGGTCGAGACCTGCAAGGAGTACATCCGCGCAGGCGACGCCTTCCAGATCGTGCCGTCGCAGCGCTTCTCTCTGCCGTTCAAGCTGCCGCCGCTGTCGCTCTACCGGGCGCTGCGCCGCATCAATCCCTCGCCGTTCCTGATCTTCTTCGATTACGGCGACTTCCAGATCGTGGGCTCTTCCCCCGAGATCCTTGTCCGGTTGCGCGACGATACCGTCACCATCCGGCCGCTCGCGGGCACGATCCGGCGCGGCGCCACACCCGAAGAAGACAAGCAGCTCGCCGAAAAGCTTCTGGCCGATCCCAAGGAGCACGCCGAGCATCTGATGCTGGTCGACCTGGCGCGCAACGATGTGGGCCGCGTCTCCAAGATCGGCACGGTGCGGGTGGTCGAGCAGTTCACGATCGAGAAGTACAGCCGCCTCCAGCACATCAGCAGCCACGTCGAGGGTACGATCGAGGACGGCCTCGACGCCATCGACGTGCTGAAGGCGGGCTTCCCGGCCGGCACACTCTCGGGCGCCCCCAAGGTGCGCGCGATGCAGATCATCGACGAGGTCGAGCCGGTCCGCCGCGGCATCTATGCCGGCTGTGCCGGCTACTTCGCAGCCAATGGCTCGATGGACACCTGCATCCTGCTGCGCACGGCGCTGGTGAAGGACGACACGATGTACGTCCAGGCCGGCGTCGGCGTCGTGGCCGACTCCGACCTCGAAGCCGAGTACCAAGAGAGCGTCCTCAAGGCGCGCGCCCTGGTAGATGCCGCCGAAGAAGCCGTCCGCTTCGCCAGCGCCGGTCAGTGGAGCGCCGGCAACAAGCGGCGTTGAATTAGGGCGATCAGGACTCTTGTCATCCTGAGCGAAGCGAAGGATCTCGCGCCCGCTCAGGAGTCCTCTGATCGTTCGGCCAGGTCCTTCGCGGCGCTCAGGACGACAGGTCTTACGGCAGCGCGTCCGGCGAGAAACCCGCCGGTGGCTTGAAGCGCGTCTTGAAGGTGCGCGACCAGGCCTCGTTGGCGATGCGCTGGGCGTCGCGCAGGATCTTGTCCTCGTCCATCGTCAGCACGGCGCCATCCTTCATCACCCACTTGCCGTCGACCATCACCGACTGCACATCGCGCGCCTGGCCGTTGTGGACGAAGTCGGAGACGACGCGCAGCACCGGGATCAGATGGGCGCGCTGCAGGTCGACCATGATCAGGTCGGCCTTGTTGCCGGGCGCCAGCCAGCCGCCGTCGGGCACGCCCAGCGCCCGGTAGCCGTTGCGCGTCGCCCAGCGCAGCGCGCGCTCGGGCGTCGGCTCGCGCCCGTCCTCCCGGCGAACGCGCTCCATGAACAGGCCGGTCCGCATCACCTCGACCATATCCTCGGCCATGTTGTCGGAGCCCATGCCGATGTTGCAGCCATAGGCTTCCAGATCGGCGATGCGCGGGCTGAGGCCGCGGCGCGCCGCGATGGCCGAGTTAAACGAGACGTTGACCTTCGCCTCGCCCAAGAGCTTCTCCTCCGACGGCTCCATGCAGCGGCAATGGGCGCAGATGATGCGGTCGTTGAGGAAGCCCAGGTCGGCGAGATACTCGGTCGGCAGGCGGTTGCGATGGGCCCGCACGGCGGCCACCTCGCCCCAGATCTGGTTGAGATGGATGGTGATGCGGGTGTCGAGCTGCTTCTGCAGCGCGCTCAGGTCCTGCAGCAGTTCCGGCGAGCACATGTCGGGCGCCCAGGCCGAGATGGCGATGCGCATGCGCCCGTCGGCCTTGCCGTTCCAGTCGCGATGGTTTCGCTCGATGTTCTTGATGTGACCCTGCCCCAGCGCGCGATCGAGCTGGTAGGGCGCGGGATCGCCGATCGAGGTGCCGATGCGGTCGTAGGCGCGCTCGGCCAGCAGGAAGCGCATGCCGGTATCGGCCAGAGCCTCCGCATAGTGATCGACGTCGTTGGAATCCTCGAGCACGTGCGTGGTGCCGCTGCGCAGCGCCTCCAGCGCGCCCAGCAGCGCGAAGGCGCGGCGCTCGTCCGGAGTCATGTCGGGCAGCGGGATCGGCGACAGGCCGCCCGAGAAAGGCGGCTTGTGCGAGGGCGACAGGTCCTCGAACACGCCGCGCGCCAGGGTCATCGTGAAATGGGTGTGGATGTTGGCGAAGCCCGGCATCACGAGCTTGGCCGTCCCGTCGATCTTCTCGGCCGCGGGGTATTGCGCCAGCAGGTCGGCGCTGGGGCCGATGGCGGCGATGCGGTCGCCTTCGATGGCGATCGCTGAGTTGTAGTGGACGCTGTCGGCATCGTCGACAGTGACGATGGCGGCGTTGTGAATCACGATGGTCAACGTTTCCTCCTGGCATCTCTCGGCGGTGTCCGCCCTACTGCTTCTTCTTCATGTTCCAGAACATCGGCACCGGTCCGCTGAGCTGGTCGGTGATCGTGGTGCGCATCGCGACGGGCATGATGTACTGGCCGAGATTGGCATACATCGGATATTCCGAGGCGCGCACCTGGATGGCGATCGCCAGTTCCTTGCGCTCGGCCTCGGTGGTCGCGCGGGAGAAGGCATCGCGCAGCTTCTCAATCTGCGGATCGCACGGCCAGCCGACATTGGCCTTCTCGCAGGTGGCCGCAATGTACGACATCATGATGGGATCGAGCAGGTCGGCCGACACCCAGGTGGTGATGAAGGCGTGCCAACCGCCCTTGTCCGGCGCCTCCTTGCGGGTGCGCCGCGACAGCACGGTCTGCCAGTCCATCGCCTGCATATCGACGGTGAAGCCGCCCCGTTCCAGCAGCGACTTCACGATCGGCGACAGCCGACCGGTCTGGGTGTCCGTGGCGAACAGCAGCACGACGGGCGTGCCGTCATAGCCTTCCTGCTTCAGGATCTCCTTCGACCTGGCGAAATCGGAATTCAGCTTGTCCTCGAAGCCCTTGTCGGTGGCGAACGGCGTACCGCAGATGAACAGCGCCTTGCACTCCTTGTAGTACTTCTCGTCGCCGAAGCCCGCGATCAGGAAGTCCTTCTGGTTCAGCGCATAGAGCGCAGCCTGGCGGATCTTCGCATTGTCGAATGGCTTGTGCAGGGTGTTGAAACGGAGGTTCATCTGGCCTCCGAGCTTGTTGTAGTTGCCGATGACGATGTTCTTGTCCTTGGCGAGCAGCGGCAGAAGCTCGATCTCGGGCTGGTCGATATAGTCGATCTCGCCGTTCAGCAGCGCGTTCACCGCGGTCTGGGCATCGGTGATGTTGAGCCATTCGACACGGTCGACATTGACCACCTTGCCGCCGGCCAGACCGGAGGCCGGCTCGCTGCGCGGCTTGTAGTCCTTGAACTTGTCGTAGACCGTCTTCTCGCCCGGTCGCCACAGATCCTTGCGGAAGACGAACGGGCCCGAGCCGGTGGGATCGCTGATCTGCACGTTGTTGGGCGTGTCGGCGACCCGCTTGGGCATGATGAACGGCACGGTGGAGCTGGGCTTGCCCAGCGATTCCAGCACCAGCCCGTAGGGCTCGCTCAGGACCATGGTGAAGCTCTTGTCGTCGACCGGCTTCAGCTCCTTGACCAGCGAGAAGAGCTTCTGCCCCATCGCGTCCTTGGGCGCCCAGCGCTGCAGCGAGGCGATGCAGTCGGCCGAGGTCACCGGCGCGCCGTCATGGAACTTCAGCCCGTCGCGCAAGGTGAAGGTGTAGGTGAGCTTGTCGTCGCTGATTTTCCAGCCTTCGAGCATCTGCGGCCTGACGACGAGATTCTCGTCCATCGCCAACAGGGTGTCGTAGACCATGTAGCCGTAGTTGCGGACGTTGTAGGCCGAGGTCCAGATCGGATCGATGATCTTGATGTCGGCGTGCATGACCGCACGGATCGTCTGGGCCTGTGCCGGCGTCTGCACCGAAAACGACATCAATGCGGTCGCCGCCACCCCGATTGCCCACTTCATGGCACCCATGTCCGATCCTCCGTTCGTTCCCACTTCACCCTTCACTACGAACGCAATCAGCATGCCATTCCACGATCCGCGCGAGCGGTGCTAACCTCGCGGGCAACGGAGGAAACCAATGTCCGACTGGCAAAATCGCTATCAGCGCCTGCTGTTCGATCGCCCGCACCCCAAGGTGCTGCGGGTCACGATG
The DNA here is from genome assembly GCF_965227665.1 of Reyranella sp. Taxonomy (GTDB): domain Bacteria; phylum Pseudomonadota; class Alphaproteobacteria; order Reyranellales; family Reyranellaceae; genus Reyranella. The sequence goes on along the minus strand of NZ_OZ245767.1, from coordinate 454,274 downwards.
AACCGTCCCGAAAAGTACAATGCGACGGACGCGATCATGCATCGCGAGCTGGTCGACGTGTGGCGCGACATCGACGGCGACGACACGGTCAACTGCGTGATCATCCAGGGCGCCGGCGGCAAGGTGTTCTCGGCCGGCGGCGACTTCGACATCATCGAGAACAACATCCGGGACCACAACGCGCTGCTGCGTACCTGGAAGGAAGCGCGCGACATCGTCTACAACGTCATCAATTGCTCCAAGCCGATCGTCAGCACGATGCGCGGACCGGCGGTCGGCGCCGGCCTCGTCGCCGGCATCCTGGCCGACGTCTCGATCGCCTCGAAGAAGGCCAAGATCATCGACGGTCATACCCGCCTCGGCGTCGCCGCCGGTGACCATGCCTGCATCGTCTGGCCCCTGCTCTGCGGCATGGCCAAGGCCAAGTACTACCTGCTGCTGTGCGAGGCCGTCGATGGCGAGGAAGCCGAGCGCATCGGCCTGGTGTCGCTCTGCGTCGAGGACGACCAGCTCGAGGCGAAGGGGCTCGAGGTCGCGACCAAGCTGGCCGAGGGCGCCCAGACCTCGATCCGCTTCACCAAGTACGCGCTGAACAACTGGCTGCGCATGATGGGCCCGACCTTCGACACCTCGCTCGGTCTCGAAATGCTGGGCTTCCTGGGCCCGGACGTGAAGGAAGGCCTCGCCTCGCACCTGGAGAAGCGCAAGCCGAAGTTCGATCCGTATTCGCCGATCTAAGTTCGGTGCTGCGGCCCAGCACCATTGTCATCCCGAGCGCAGCGAGGGACCTTTCGACGGTCGAAGACAAAGGTCCCTCGCTGCGCTCGGGATGACACCGTTTTCTGATTGAACGACTGGACTCAGGGGAAAGCGATGCGCGGACTGGACGGAAAGAACGTCATCGTCACGGGCGGTGCCGGCGCGATCGGCAGCGCGATCTGCCGGCGCTTCGCGGGCTATGGCGCGCGGGTCGGGGTGTTCGACAAGAACCTCGACGGCGCGAAGCAGGTCGCCGCCGAGATCGAGGGATACGCCTCGGGCGTCGACATTGCCGACTACGAGGCGGTCGGCGCAGCGATCGCCGACTTCGAGCGTGCCGCCGGCCCGACCGACATCCTCGTCAACAATGCCGGCTGGGACCGCTTCGCCAATTTCATCGATACAACGCCCGAGCTGTGGGACCAGCTGATCGCCATCAACCTGCGCGGACCGCTCAACATGAGCCACGTCGTCCTGAAGGGCATGGTGGCGCGCGGCAGCGGCCGTATCGTCAACATCGCCTCGGACGCGGGCCGCGTCGGCTCCTCCCAGGAAGCCGTCTACTCCGCCTGCAAGGGCGGCATCATCGCCTTCACCAAGACCGTGGCGCGCGAGGTCGCGCGCAAGGGTGTCACCCTGAACGCGGTCTGCCCCGGTCCCACCGACACGCCGCTGCTCGCCGCCGTCGCCGGCGACGACGAGCGCGGCCAGAAGGTGCGCGCAGCCCTCGTCAGTGCCATTCCGATGAAAAGGGTCGGCCAACCCGAGGACATTCCGGGCGCCGTCTGTTTCCTGGCAAGCGACGATGCGAGCTTCATCACCGGTCAGACGATCAGCGTCTCCGGTGGTCTCACCATGCATGGATGAAGGAGCCTACCCGATGACCGACCTTTGGATTCAGCCGACCGGCGCGGCCCTCGCCGCCGACGTGCACGGCATCGACCTCTCGAGGCCGGTCAGCGACGAGGTCTTTGCCCGTATTGCCGATGCCTGGGGCGAGCACCTGGTGCTGCGCTTCTCGGGCCAGAAGCTCGACGACCGCATGCTGATGCAGTTCAGCGCCCGCTTCGGTGAACTCGACCGCGTTCCGGTCGCCGCCGCCAGCCTCGACCGCGCCGATTCGGACGTGATCGACGAGGCCCGCGAATGGGTGGCGGTGATCGCCAGCGTGAAGAAGGACGGCAAGGCGGTCGGCAGCCTCGGCAACTACGAACTCGTCTGGCACACCGACATGTCCTACAACGCACTGCCGCCGCGGGCGTCGCTGCTCTACGCGCTGGAAGTGCCCGCCGACGGTGGAAACACGGGCTTCCTCAACATGTATGCGGCCTACGAAACCCTGACGCCCGACCTGAAGCGCGCGATCGAGGGCAAGACCTGCATCCACGATTCCAGCCGAAACTCGGCCGGCGAACTGCGCAAGGGGTTCCAGCGCACCCTCGACGTGCGCCAGACTCCGGGTGCGGTCCATCCCCTCGTCCGCCTGCATCCCGTGACGGGGCGCAAGGCACTTTTCCTCGGCCGCCGGCCGGGCGCCTACGTCCACGGTCTCGAGGTCGAGGAGAGCGAGGAACTGCTCGACGCGATCTGGGCGCATGCCACGCAGGAGAAGTTCGCCTGGTACCAGAAGTGGCGCGCCGGCGATCTGGTGATGTGGGACAATCGCTGCGTCATGCACCGCCGCGATGCCTTCGACGAGAGCCTGCGCCGGCTGATGCACCGGACCCAGATCGTCGGTGAGACCGTGCTGGCCGGCTGACCGCCATGAAGTCCCTTCTCCTCGCAGCCGGATTCCTGCTGCTGCCCGTCGCGGTCCTTGCGGCTCCGGATGCCGCACAGACGGCGGCGATCTGTGGTCCCCGCACGAGCTGCACGGTCGCCAAGACATATGAGGCCGGCAGGTCGCCCGCCGGCGCGCCGCTCGCGGTCGTCGAAGTTCACCTCGGCCTTGCCGACAAGCCCAAGGACCAGGACGACGGCTGCATCAACGGCAACGCGCGCGATGGCGGCGTCGAATACTGGCTGCTGGACGGCACGGCGGCGCCTAAGCAGGTCCTCCAGCTCTGCAATGACGGCTACGGTATGGCCGGTGTCGGCGAGGACGACGTCGAGGTCGGCCCCAACCGCCTCGTCCATCACCAGTATGGCGGCTCGTCGTGGCGCTGGTCGATGGACGTCACCTATTCGCTGGTACCCTTCCGCGCCGTAACCGAACAGGACTGCAGCTACCACAATGTCTCGGAGCAGAGCGGCACGCTGACCGACATCGACTACCGCACGCGCCTCGTGCGGGCGCTGGCCAAGGACAGCACCCGGCGTGATCTTGGCATGGGCTGTCCGTCCTGGCCCAAGGCGCCGCAGACCTTCGCGGCGCGCATCGATGCGGACACGGTCGGCGCCTATCCGGTGGTGGCGCCCGGCCTGCCGGGCAAGACGGCGATTCCAACGGGGACCGCGCTCGGCAATTGTGTGCCGGGCATGACGACGGCCGGCGAGAACGGGTTCATCGTCTGGGGCAAGCCCGCGGCGTCTGAGCAGACGGCCGAGATCCGGACGATAGGCGTCGGGAGCAACACGCTGATCGTGCAGGTGTTCGATCCTGTCCCCGCCTCCGCCCCCTCGGGCGGCTCGTGGATCCATCTGCCGCATCTGGAAATCTGGGTCGGCCAGAATGGCGAGGAGATCAACACCATGCTGCCGCTCGGCCAGATGACCCAGACCGGCATCACGCTCGACGGCACCGTCCATCGCGGCGTCGGCAAGCCCAGCGCGCCGCCGAAGGTCGAGCGCTGGACGGCTCGCGACGAACGCGGCCGCCCCGTCACCGTGCTACGCCTCGCCTGGCCGGACGAATTCGCCCTGATCCACGGCGTCACGGTCGTCTACTCGCAGGCCGAGGCCGGCAAGCAGGCCCGCCTCGTCGCGACCGCCGGCTTCGGCAACAACCGACCGATCTACGTGCCCGACATGCTGACGCTTGCCGGCCGGCCCTCGACGTCGGATCGCGGCCTCTGCCAGGTGCGCGACGGGCGGCTGGTCGCGATCGAGTAGCTCGCCTTCAGCTCTCCGCCATGATCGAGCGGTAGATCGCGGCCTTCTGTTTCACCGGCAGGCGGTCGATGGCCGCGAACAGCCGCAGCATCATATCGCACTGGCGGGCCTTCGGCTGGTTCTTCAGATCCTGAAAGGCGCGCAGGTCGGCTTCGCCGAACGGTGGCTCCGCCAGGGTGCGCGCCTGCTCGTAGGCCGCGCCCAGCTCTTCCTCCGTCGGCATCTTGTTGTCCGGCTTGCTCGACCTGTACGCCGCGATGACGGCGCGCTGGCCGTCGGAGAGCGCGGCATCGAGCGTGGGGTTGTTCGAGACCCGATTGATGCCGTCTATCGCATAGTCGGCGCAGGCGTCGGGAGAGACGTTCTTGAAGGCCTGCAGCGTGGGTACCGTCTTGTCGCCCCAGGCGACGATCGCCTCGTCGGTGCCTTTCACGGCGACCGGCACGATCTTGGAGCGGAAGACCGCCATGGTCGCCTTGGCGACATCCTGCAGGGTCGAGGGATCGCCCGTGTTCGCGCGATGCGCGCGAAAGACAGGGACGAGGTGCCTGCGCAGATCCGGCTCGATGGTGGCGTCGAGCGCGAACATGTCGGCGACGGGCGGATAGTGCTTCAGGATCTCGGTGCGGATCTGCGACCAGGCATAGTCTTCGTCGGTGTTGAAGTAGTGCAGCTCGATGGCCGGGCGCGCAGCGATGGCGGCGCCTCCCACGATCACCGCCGCAAGGGCCGCCAGCAGCGAGCGGTTCCTGCTCGGCCGGTTCCTCGTCAGCAACGCCACGATGCCGGCGGCGGCCCCGGCAGCGGCAACTGTTACACCCAGAAAGACGATTTCCATCAGGCTCCTGCCTCTCGAACAGAGTTGCGATCACCCCCGCCGCCTTTGGCTTAACGTGCCTCCTGCAACGCGACAAGCATGACGGGCCAGCGGATCGAGAACGTCACGAAACCACAACGATGTCGCGCTTCTGTAGCCCACGAGAACAATTGCAGGAGAAAACACCTTGGTATTGATCGACGTCGCGGCGGAACTCGCGAAGCTCAAGCGCTTCGAAGGTCGCACGCCCGCTTCCACGCCGGCCGAACGCAAGGGCTCGTCGACAAAACTCGCCGCCTATCGCGACGCGACGATCTTCGCCAACAAGTCTGCCGGCCGCGGCGCCTGGGAGCGTCATCCCGATGGCGACGAACTCGTCTACATCCTCGAAGGGAGCGCCACTCTGCAGCTCTTCGAAGAGAGCGGCACGCGATCCATCGAGGTCGATCAGGGCAAGATGGCGATCGTGCCGGCCGGAATCTGGCACCGCTTCCACTATCCCGACGGGATCACGCTGATGACCATCACGCCGGGCAAGAGCGAGTATGTCCGCCTCGACATCGACGATCCGTCACGCGTCGAGCCGGAACGCGACTGACCGATAGACAGTCGGCATGGATCGAGCCCCGATCCATGGCACCTCCGACGGCCGCCTCTGCCGCTGCGGAGACTCGCGCGAGCGCTAGCGACCGATGGCCCTGCAACAGCGGCTCTATCAGACCGCTTTTTGGCCCGGCATTCTCAACGCACCCGCCCGCCGCGCCGGCATGGGATCCTCGAAGGCACGCGGGTATTTGTGCGGCTGCGCCGAGACCTCGTTCAGCTTTTCCAGCGCCTCCGCTGGCAGGCGCCAGCCGCCCGCCTTCAGTGTCTCGCGCAGTTGCTCCCCGTTGCGGGCGCCGACGATCGCGCTGGTCATGAAGGGCTGATCCATCACCCAGCGCAGCGCCACCTCGGCCGGCGGCTTGCCGAGTTCCTTCGCGGTGTCGAGCAGCGTCTGCAGGATCTCGCCGTGGTTGGGCGCGAAGAACCTGCTCTGGAAGCCCCAGCCCTCGGCGGAGCGGCTGCCCTGGACCTTCAGATTGCCCGGCGTGTATTTGCCCGCGAGATATCCGCTACCGAGCGGCGACCAGGCCACGCAGCCCAGCCCCTTGAGCTGGAGCGCCGGCACGATCTCCTCGTCGATGTCGCGCACCACGAGGCTGTATTGCGGCTGGTAGGCGGCGAAGCGCTCCCAGCCCCTGGTGTCGCTGATCCAGAGCGCCTCCATCAGGCGCCAGGCCTCGAAGTTCGAACAGGCCGTGTAGAGGATCTTGCCGTCGCGCACGAGATCGTCGAGAGCGCGCAGCATCTCCTCGAGCGGCGTCTGATGGTCGACGTGATGGATGTAATAGATGTCGATGTAGTCGGTCTGCAGGCGCTTCAGCGAGCCTTCGATCTGCTGCTTGATGTGCAGCCGCGACATGCCCGAATCGTTGGGGCGGCCACCCATCGGATTGAAGAACTTGGAGGCGATGACGGCGTCCGCGCGCCGGCCCTTCAGCGCCACGCCCAGCATCGTCTCCGACGTGCCGCCGACATAGGAATTGGCGGTATCGAAGAACGTGACGCCAGCATCCAGCGCGGCGTTTACCATCGTCGTGGCGCCCTCCTGGTCGGCGCCGTTGCCGAAGGTCATGGTGCCGAGGCAGATCTCCGAGACTTTCAGGCCGGCACGGCCGAGATTGCGGTAGTCCATGCGCTTCCTCCGTCATCCGACACCGAGACTACGCCGTCCTGCGGTGACGAAGGAATGACTGCGCCTCGAAAAGCGTATTGACCCGGCCCCAGGGTCCGCCCTCATAAGGCGAACGGTCAACATCAGACGAGGTCGATCGTGAGCCAATTCCTGAACGCATCCGACGCCGCCCGGCGTCTCGGCATTTCCACCAAGGCGCTCCGCCTTTACGAAGAGCGCGGCCTGCTCGCCCCGATACGCTCCAACGCAGGATGGCGGGCCTACCGGCCGGAGGATCTGGAGCGCGCTTCGGAGATCGTCGCCCTGCGGGCACTGGGCTTCAGCCTCGCGCAGGTGGCGCGCATCCTGAAGGGCGATGCAAGCGGCCTCGAGCCGGCTTTGGCCGCTCACCAGGCCTCACTCGAAGGCCGCCTGCGCGAGCTGGTCGAGGCCATCGACGGCGTGCGGGCGCTGCGTGGCGACCTCGCCCACGGCGGCGCGCCTACGACTTCCGACCTCGCCCGCATGCTTGTCCTCAAGCCAGGGCTCCACGTCGCGTTCGCGCTGCCGTGGCCGTGGGGCGGTGAGACTTTCGAACTGCGCGACATCCGCCCCCTCACCTACATCACCGGCCCCCTGGGCAGCGGCAAGACGCGGCTGGCGATGCGGATCGCCGAACAGATCGGCGGTGTCTTCCTGGCTCTCGACCGGGCCGCCGATCCGTCGCTGCAGCTGAAGATCGAGGCCACAGTCGGCCTGCTCGTGCAGGACGGCGCGACCGACACGGCGGCCCTCAGGGCGCTTCTCTGCGCCCTCGAAGCGTCCCAGCCAGTCGTCGTCGACCTCATCGAACAAGGCCTCGACAGGGCCACGCAGGAAGCGCTGATCGCCCATCTGCGTCGCCGTACTCCCGGCGTGCCGCCGCTGTTCGTGATGACGCGCTCCAGTTCGATCCTCGATCTCGACGCGCTGGGTCCCGACGAGACGGTGCTCTTCTGCCCGGCCAACCACGCGCCGCCGTTCCGCGTCGCGCCCTATCCCGGCGCGCCGGGCTACGAGGCGCTGGCGTCCTGCCTGGCGACACCGGAAGTCCGGGCGCGCAGCGAAGGAGTCATTGCCGTGCGGCGATGATGACCGGCCTCAGCTTCGAGTACATGGCGTAGTGCCAATAGGGCCCGCCATGATCGTCGAGGCCCATGATGTTGTCCTGCATGACGTAGCTGAAGTCCTGCGGAGTCGCGGCAACGATCTCGACATTGGCTGGCAGGTTCCGCAGCACCGGATCGTTCTTCGCGCCGAACATGTGCAGGAGATGGATCTTCTCAGGCGTGCTCGCTGCAATCGCCCGCAGGAGTTCGCTCGACACCCTGTCCACATAGTCCGGCGCGGGCTCCGGGCCGGCGCAATAGGCCGGATCGAACTTGCAATGCATCGGGATCGTGTCGAGGGCCAGGCGATTGCTCGTGTCGAGCCGGGCGCGGATCACCCTGTCCTTCGGGTCGAGTTCGACCTCGGGAAAGGTCGAGGCCATCCAGTCGCGGATGCTGCGCAGCCGTGCGGGCGCGGCGACGTGGCGTTCCTTGTAGTATTGGGCATAGCCCAGGATGACGACGTCACCGGGACGAATCCGGTCCTTGATGCGCTGCATCGTGACCAGCGCATTGGCCCAGGAGTAGCCGGCCAGCGCATGGAGCTGCACGGAGGCGCCGGGAAATTCCGTCTGCAGCAGGAAGGCGAAGGTCTGCTGGTCGTTGACGCCGTCGCCGAACACATAGGAATCGCCCAGCACGAAGATCCGGCGGGCCGCGTCGGCGGGCATTTTGCCGGTGAGCCTCGTTCCGTCCGGATTGATCGTCACCACGGCGTCGAGATGCTCGACCTTTCCCTGCCGCATCCCGCTGTAGCGGAAGATGTATCGCCCGGGGTTGGCGCGATATCCCTGCTCGGCATCCTCGGCGAAGAAGCCCGCCGGCAGGCGCGTCATGCGCCGGTAGCTCGCCGGATCGGGAAACGATCCCGGCAGCAACCAGCTCAAGCCGGTGCGCAGCGCCAGCAGGATCGCGGGCTCCGAGGGCGCCCCCGGCAGAGCGGCGATCCTGTCCTTGTTGACGGCGTAGAGGAAGGCCGAGGCGCCGATCTCCAGCGCGACCAGGACGATGGCCGCCAGGATCGCGTAGAAGATCGCCTTCTTCGGCCTGCTCACGCGAGGCTCGACTCAGAGGCCGAGCATCGCCTTGGCCAGCACGTTGCGCTGCACTTCCGACGAGCCGCCGTAGATGGTCGTCTTGCGGGTGTTGAAGTAGCGCGGCGAGACGTCGTCGACATACTCGCCGCCCACCGGCACGATGTTGCTGTCGTAGTTGCGCAGCTCGGTGAACGGCGTGCCGTACCAGCCGACCGCCTCGACCGCGAGCTCGGTGACCTTCTGGCCGACCTCGGTGCCGCGCATCTTCACGACCGAGCCCATGTTGCCCGGCGCGTCGCCGGTCTTGAGGCTCGAATAGAACATCAGCTCGTTCATCTCGACGGCATCGATCTCCATCTCGAGCGCAGCCATCTTCTCGCGCCAGTTCGGATTGGCCGACAGCGGCTCGCCACCGGTCATCTGGGTCTTCGACAGGGTCTGCAGATGGCGGAAGGCCTTGCGCAGGCGCGGGCCGAAGGCCTGGCCGCCGCGCTCGAATTCGAGCAGGTACTTGGCGTAGGTCCAGCCCTTGTTCTCCTCGCCGACCAGGTTCTCGACCGGCACCTTCACGTCGCTGAAGAACACCTGGTTGATCTCATGCCGCATCGGCGTGCGCGTACCGTCGACCATGTAGATCGGATCGAGCGTGATGCCCGGCGTCTTCATGTCGATCAGCAGGAACGAGATGCCCTCCTGGCGCTTGCCTTCGTTAGAGGTGCGGACGAGGCAGAAGATCCAGTCGGCGAAGTGGGCGTTGGTGGTCCAGATCTTCTGGCCGTTCACGACATAGTGGTCGCCCTGCCGCTCGGCCTTGGTGCGGAGCGACGCAAGGTCGGAGCCGGACCCCGGCTCGGAATAGCCCTGGCACCACAGCTCCTCGGCGGCGGCGATCTTGGGCAGGAAGCGCTTCTTCTGCGCCTCGCTGCCGAACTTCATCAGGACCGGCGCCACCATCTTGATGCTGAAAGACGAAAGATAGGGCGAGTCGGCGCGCGCCATCTCCATCTCGAAGATGAACTTCTGCGTCGAGGTCCAGCCCGGCCCGCCATATTCCTTGGGCCAGTTGGGGCAGAGCCAGCCCTTGCTCGCCAGCTTCTTCTGCCACTGGACCAGGCGCTCCTTGGAGACGTGGCTGGTGCGGCTGCGGCGGCTTTCCTCGGCCACTTCCGGCGGCATGTTGGCCGCGATCCACTCGCGCACTTCCTGCTGGAAGGCCAGTTCCTGTTCGCTGAAGGCTAAACGCATTTCCTTGCCCTATCTTGTCATCCTGAGCGAAGCGAAGGATCTAACGCTTCGACAGGGTACTGTGTTCGTTCCGTGAGGTCCTTCGCTTCGCTCAGGACGACACTGTTTTAAAGGCCGAGCATCACTTTCGACATGATCCCGCGCTGCACTTCCGACGAGCCGCCGTAGATCGTCATCTTGCGGCCGTTGAAGTAGCGCGGCGCCAGCACGTCGGCGCCCTCGGGGCCGATCGGCTCGACATTGGCGTTCCAGGCGCGCTGCTCGGGGAAAGGCTGGGCGTAGTAGCCGGCCGCCTCCACGGCGTATTCCTGAACCCGCTGCATCACCTCGGTGCCGCGCAGCTTGATCATCGACGAGAGCGGGCCCGGATTCTGGCCCGACGCGAGCTTGGAATAGAACTCCTGCTCGAACATCTCGAGGCCGGAGATCTCGATGTCCATGCGCGCCAGCTTCTCGCGCCAGGCGGAGTCGGCCATGATCGAATCGTCGCCTTCCGGCATCGACTGCGCCAGCCGCTTCAGCCGCTCGAAGCCCGAGCGCAGGCGCGGGCTGTAGGGATTGCCGCCGCGCTCGAACTCCAGCAGGTACTTGGCGTAGGTCCAGCCCTTGTTCTCCTCGCCCACGCGATTCTCGACCGGCACCTTCACGTCGGTGAAGAAGACCGAGTTGACCTCCTGCGTGCCGGCGCGGTTGCCGTCGGCGGTGATGATCGGCTCGACCGAGATGCCGGGCGTCTTCATGTCGATCAGGAGGAACGAGATGCCCTCCTGCGGCTTGCCCTCGTTCGAGGTGCGCACCAGGCAGAAGATCCAGTCGGCGGTCTGCGCCAGCGTCGTCCAGGTCTTCTGGCCGTTGACGATGTAGAAATCGCCCTCACGCACGGCCTTGGTGCGGAGCGAGGCGAGGTCGGAGCCCGAGCCCGGCTCGGAATAGCCCTGGCACCAGATCAGGTCGGAGTTCAGCATCGGCGGCAGGTGGCGCGCCTTCTGCTCGGCCGAGCCGTACTTCATGATCACGGGCGCGCACATCTTGGGGCCGAACGGCGAGGTGCCGGGCGCGCCCGCCTTCGCCATCTCCATCTCGAAGATGTACTTCTGGGTCGTCGTGAAGCCCGGGCCGCCGAATTCCTTGGGCCAGCCGGTGCAGAGCCAGCCCTTCTTGGCCAGCCGCTTCTGCCAATCGACCAGCCGCTCCTTCGGCATGTAGGCGTTTCGGCCGACCTTGATCTCGCCCTGGATCTCGGGCGTCAGGTTCTCCTTCAGCCAGTCGCGTACTTCCTGTTGGAAGGCGAGTTCTTCCTTGCCGAACGTCAGGTCCATTGGGGGCTCCTTTTAGGGTCCGGAAGGTACCGCGCCGGGTTCCGGCGCGTAAAGCGTGCGATACACTGTTCCGCAGTGCGTTCAGCCCGCAGGAAGCCGATGTCCCCACCCGTCCAGCCCGTCGTCAGCGACGAGAAACTCCCGCCCTCCTCCGAGATCGTCGTCATCGGCGCCGGCATTGCGGGCAGTACCGCCGCCTATTGGCTGGCGAAACGCGGGCACCGAGTCGCTCTGCTCGACAAGGGTGTGATCGGCGGCGAGCAGACCAGCCGGAACTGGGGCTGGTGTCGCCAGCAGCATCGCGACCTGCGCGAGCTGCCGCTCGCCATGAAGAGCCTGGAGATCTGGGGCGAGCTGTCCCGCGAGCTGGGCGCCGAGACCGGGTTTCGCCGCACCGGCCTCACCTATGTCACCGACCGCCCGGGCGATTTCGCGCAATGGGAGGAATGGAGCCTGCGCGCGCGCGAGTACCAGATGCACAGCCGGGTACTGAGCGCCGCCGAGGCGAAGGAACTCACGCCCGGCAGCACCGGCCAGTGGATCGGCGGCGTGCATTCGCCGACCGACGGCCGCGCCGAGCCATCGCTGGCCGGCCCGGCGATCGCCGAGGGTGCCCGCAGCCACAGCGCCACGCTCCACCAGAACTGCGCCGCACGCGGCCTCGACATCGAAGGCGGCAAGGTCGCGGGCGTCATCACCGAGCATGGCATCGTCCGGACCCGCACCGTCCTGCTGGCCGGCGGTGCGTGGAGCTCCCTCTTCTGCCGTCGCCACGACCTGCGCCTCGCACAGGCCAGCGTGCGGTCGACCTCCTTCGCCACGATGGCGGCGCCCGAGGTGACCGGCGGCGGCCTGTCCCTGCCCGACGTCACGATCCGCCGCCGCCTCGACGGAGGCTATACGGTGGGGCTCGGCGGCCGCGGTCTGGTCGAACTGTCGCCGCAGGGCCTGCTCTATGCCCGCCCGTTCTGGCCGACCTTCAAGAAGCGTCGCGCCGGCCTCACCTTCGGCATCGGCCGTTCCTTCCTCGAAGGGCCTGAGTCGTTTGCCAACTGGTCGTTCGATCTGGAATCCCCCTTCGAGCGGCAGCGCACGCTCGATCCCGCCGCCGATCCGGTGCTGGTCGAGCGCGGCCTGAGCCGCCTCGGCGATCACTATCCGGCCTTGAAGGGGCTGAAGGTGGCGCACGCGTGGGGCGGCCTGATCGATTCGACACCCGACGGCATCCCCGTGATCTCAGCCGTCGATCCCCTGCCCGGCCTCTTCCTCTCGACCGGCTATACCGGCCACGGCTTCGGCATCGGTCCCGGCGCGGGCCGGCTGGCCGCCGACCTCATCGCCGGCGACCCACCGATCGTCGATCCCACGCCGTTCCGCTACAGCCGCATGATCGACGGCACCGACCTCGGCGCGCCGGGAATGATGTAGTTGGAAGACCCCGACGTCCCTGTCGGCCTGTATCCAGGCCGAGCCGGCGGACCGGCGCCGCGACTCAGACGCCGAAAAATCTCGTCACGAGGGCGACGGTCGCGTCGGGATTCTCTTCCATGATCCAGTGCCCGGCGTTCGGCACGATGCCTTCCGTCACGTCGCTGGCGACGAAGCGCATCACGGCGGCCATCGTCGGTCCGAACGACTTCTCGCCGCCCAGCGCCAGCACCGGCATGGCCAGCTTGGTCTCGGCGAAGCGCTTGTTGTCGATCTCGTCCTGGGCGAAGGCCGCGAACTGGGCGAAGCCTGCGCGCATGCCGCCTGGCTGGGCGTAGCGCGCGGCGTAGAACTCGCGCGCCGCCTCGCCGAACTTCGCCGGATCGGCGGAGAACTCGTTCCAGAAGCGGTCGAGGTAGATGCGCTCGCGTCCCTCGACCAGCCTCTCGGCATCGGGGCCGCGGAAGTTGAAGTGCCAGAGCAGCGGGCTGCGCAGGATCTGCTCCCACGGGCCGATGCCGGGCAGCGGCGCATCGATGACGACGAGCTTGGCCACGTCGTTGCGATACTGCGCGGCATAGGCGTAGGCGACCATGTTGCCGATATCGTGCGCCACGATCTCGGTGCGCCCCGCACCGAGCGTCTGCAGGACCGTTCGGATGTCCTGCGCCTGGGTTGCCTTGTCGTAGCCGGAGTCGGGCTTGGACGAGAGGCCAAGCCCGCGCAGATCGGGTGCAATCACCGTCCGCTTGTCCATCAGCGCGGCGGCCATCGGCCCCCACATCTCGCTGGTCTCGCCGTACCCGTGAAGAAGCAGGACCGCCGGTCCCTTGCCGCCCACCCAGACGTGGATGTCTGCACCTTTCGTCGCGATCTGCTGCGCACGAAACCCGGCCGGCAGCGCCGGTACGCTCGATTCGGTCATGGGACCGATGTGCGCCCGGTGCGTGCCGATGTCGAGAGACAATCCCGGGTCAGGCCCGGGTCAGGCCCGGGTCAGGCGACCTTCTTGCCGAGGTGCGGGAACATTGCGAGCTTGGCCGCCTCGTCCATCTCGGCCTTGAACGCGTGCTTGTCCTTGAGGGCCAGCGCACGGACCGCCGCCGGCCGCGCGTTGATCTCGGCGAGGTGACGCTGGAGGTTGGGGAACTGCTTGGGCGCGTCGGGTCCCAGCACGAACGGGATCAGGCGCGACCAGCCCCACAGCGCCATGTCGACGATGGTGAAGCTGTCGCCGCACATGTACGCCTGCTTGCCGAGCCGCGCCTCGAGGATGCCCCAGTGACGCTGCGCCTCGAAGGTGTAGCGATTGACGGCGTATTCCTTGGGCTCGGGCGCGAAGTTGCGGAAGTGAACGGCCTGACCGGAGTACGGGCCGATGCCCGTCGCCACGAACATCAGCCAGGACAGCATCTCGCCCCGCCCCTTCGAGCCTGGAGCCGGCATGAACTTGCCCGTCTTCTCGCCGAGGTAGAGCAGGATGGCGTTGCTGTCGAACACCGTCTCGCCGCCGTCGACGATGGCCGGGACCTTGGCGTTGGGATTGATCGCCAGGTATTCCGGCGCATGCTGCTCGCCCTTGCGGGTGTCCACCGGCACCAGCTCGTACGGCAGGCCCATCTCTTCGAGGCAGAGCGCCACCTTCATCGGGTTGGGCGCCATGTTGTAATAGAATTTGATCATCACACTCTCCGTTTCCGGCCACTCTCTACCACGGATCGTCACTCCGGCTTGGCGCCGGATTGCTTGATGATGGGATCCCAGAAGGCCATCTGGTCGTCGTAGAACTTCTTGGCCTGCTCGGGCGTCGACTGGATCAGCTCGATGGCGAGTTCGTCGGCCTTCTTCACCATGTCGGGCTGCTTGAGCGCCTGGTTGAAGGCGGCATTGAGCCTGTCGATGATCGGGCGCGGCGTCCTGGCCGGCGCATAGACCGCGTACCAGGTGTTGATGGCGTAATCGAAGCCTGCGGACTCCTTGATCGTCGGGACGTCGGGAAGCTGCTTCAGCCGCTTGTCGGACGCGACGCCCAGCACGCGCACCTTGCCGCCGTCGATGAAGCCCTTGCTCGACTGCAGCGTGTCGATCTGGAAACCGTGCCGGCCGGCGATCATGTCGACCATGCCGGGCGCCGAGCCGCGGTACGGCACGTGCAGGGCATCGCCGCCGGCGCGCGTCGCGAACAGATAGCTGGCGAGATGGATCATCCCGCCATTGCCGGATGAGGCGTAGGAATACTTGCCCGGATCCTTGCGCAGCATGCCGACGAGTTCCGGCGTCGTCTTCGCGCCGTCCATCGGCGCCAGCAGGATCAGCGGCACGCTGGCGACATAGGCAATCGCCGCCAGCCCGTTCACCGGGTCGTAGCCCAGCTGCTTGCCGTAGAGCGCCGGCGCCATGGCCATGGTCGAGGCGCTGAACAGGATCGTGTAGCCATCGGGCTTGGCGTCGGCGACCATCGCGGTGCCGATGTTGCCGGTGGCGCCCGGCTTGTTCTCGACCACCACCTGCTGCCCGAGGATTTCGGAAACGCGCGGCGCCAGCAGGCGACCGACCACGTCGGTCGGTCCGCCGGCGGCGAAGGCGATGATCATGCGGATCGGCTTGTCGGGATAGGTCTGCGCGGCCGCCGGCGCCGCCAGGGCCGTCGCTGCGAGCGCGGCGAGCGCGCTCCGTCGTGTGAACGTCATCGTTTCCCCCCTATTCCACCTTGGCGCCCGACGCCTTCACGATCGGCGCCCACATCGCCATCTGGTCCTCGTAGAATTTCTGCGACGCCGCCGGCGTCGACTGGACGAGATCGATGCCCACGGCCTTGGCCTTCTCCATCATCTCTGGAGTCCGGACGGCCTGGTTTATCGCGGCATTGAGCCGGTCGACGATCGGCCTGGGCGTCCCGGCCGGCGCGAAGATCAGGTTCCAGGTGATGACCTCGATCGCGATGCCGGTCTTCTCCTGGACCGTCGGCACGTCGGGCATGGAGGCCGCCCGCCTGGTGTCGCAGACGGCCAGGATCTTGAGGCGTCCGGCATCGACGAACCCCTTGCTGCTGCCCAGCGTGTCGATCTGGAAGGCGTGCCGGCCCGCCAGCGTGTCCTGCATGGCGGGCGCCGAGCCCTTGTAAGGCACGTGCAGCGCGTCGCCGCCGGCGCGCTGGGCGAGCAGCAGGCTGCCCATGTGAATCAGGCTGCCATTGCCCGGCGAGGGATAGGAATGCTTGCCCGGCTCCTTGCGCAGCGCCACCACCAGCTCCTCGATCGAACCGATGCCGCCGGCCGGCGCCACGACGATCATGGGAACGGTCGTGAAGTGGGCCACCGCCTCCAGGCCTTTGATCGGGTCGTAGGGCAGCTTGTCGTAGAGAGCGGGCACGATGCCCATGATCGACGTGCCGACCAGCAGCGTGTAACCGTCGGGCTTGGCGTCGGCCACGATCTGCGAGGCGATGTTGCCCGCCACGCCGGGCTTGTTGTCGATCATGACCTGCTGACCGAGGATCTCGCTCAGCCGCTGCGCCAGCAGCCGCCCCGCGATGTCGGTGGGCCCGCCCGGCGTGAAGCCGATGACCAGGCGGATAGGCCGGTCCGGATAGGAGGCCTGAGCCCTCGCCCCGGCGGTCGAGGCCGCAAGTGCCATGCCCGCCGCCACGAGGCGGCGTCGCCCGATGCCCTTCATTGTTTCCTCCGCTTTTGACGGAAGTTTAGGGCGCTACAGGCCACGTGCAATGCAGCGCCTTCGCGTGGCGAACATCGAGGCCGGCGCGCCCCGGCCGGCCGCATGATGTAAAGATGCACGAGCCGCCCATCTTGGCGGCGGAACAGAGGGTGTGTTTCCGTGTCAGAACAACCGAAGACGGCTGTCGACGATGCCTCATTGTCGGCCTTGCAGGACGCCCTGGCGCAGGGTCGCGTCACGTCGACCGATCTGACTCGTGCCTATCTCGCGCGCATCGACGCCTACGACCGCCAGGGGCCGGGCCTGAATTCGGTGCGCGTCACCAACCCCGAGGCCCTCTCCATCGCCGCCGCCCTCGACGGCGCGAAGCCCTCGGCCAGCCAGCCGCTGGCGGGCCTGCCGATCCTGCTGAAGGACAATATCGCGACGGGCGACAGCCAACCCACGACCGCCGGCTCGCTGGCCCTCGATGGTGCCCATGCCAGGGACGATGCGCCGGTGGTCAGGAAGCTGCGCGAGGCCGGCGCGGTGATCCTGGGCAAGGCCAATCTCACTGAGTTCGCCAACGTCCTCGCGATCGGCATGCCCTCGGGCTACAGCTCGATCGCCGGCTATGTCCGTAACCCCTATTCGCCCAGCCTGGTGGACGGTCCTGCGCCGGTGGTGCTGCCCGGCGGGTCGAGCGCCGGTTCTGCGGTTTCCGTCGCAGCCGGCCTCTGCGCCGCAGCGATCGGCACCGAGACCTCGGGCTCGTTGCTGAGCCCGGCCACCCAGAACGGCATCGTCACCGTGAAGCCGACGGTCGGCTTGATCAGCCGCAGCGGCATCATCCCGATCTCGCACAGCCAGGACACGGCCGGCCCCCTCACCCGTACCGTGCGCGATTCCGCGATCCTGCTCAACGTGCTGGCGGCGCGGGACCCCGACGATCCGGCAACGCATCTCCTGCAGCGGCCTGACGACTATACGGCGGGGCTCGACAAGGACGGCCTGAACGGCGCGCGCATCGGCATTCCCAGCGATCCGGCCGATCCGCTCAACGATCCCTTCTTCGGGCCGCTCAGCCCCCGTGGAAAGCAGGTCATGGCGCAGGCGATCACGGCGCTGGAGGACCTCGGTGCCACGGTCGTGCGCGCCGCCCTTCCGCCGATCGCCTGGATGGGCGGACCGGGCACCACCATGGCGGTGCTAAACCGCAATCCGTTCAGTCCGCTGAAGGGAACGGCCGGCAGCGCGTCGCTCGTCTTCCTGTACGAGCTGAAGCGCGATCTCAATCTCTACCTGCGCAACTGGGCGACCCGCACCGACATCAGGACGATGGCCGACATCGTAGCCTTCAACGCGGCCCACGCCGACAAGGCGCTGCGCTACGGGCAGGACCTGTTCCTGGCCGCCGAGGCGACGCGCGGCGATCTCTCTGAGCCGGAATACAAGTCCGCGCGCGCCATGGACCTGGCGGCGGCAGAACGCGGCATCGACACCTACATGACCCGCCACCGGCTCGACGCGGTCGTTTTTCCTGGCGCGAGCGGCGCCGCGGTCGCCGCCAAGCCGGGCTATCCCAGCGTGCAGGTGCCGGCCGGCTTCATCTCCGGCGTCGGCGCGACAGAAACGCCCGACTATCCGCTCGGCCTCACCTTCACCGGCCGGCCGTGGAGCGAGGCCACGCTGTTGCGCTTCGCCTATGCCTTCGAGCAGGCCACCAAGGCGCGCCGTCCGCCGCCCGACCTGCCCGCGCCGTAGCTAGACCGCGATCACCACGCCGTCGTGGCCGGGATCGGCGCCGCCATCCAGACCGTCCTCGTGGATGCGGATTCCGTGGACGGCGGCGAAGCCGAAGCCGTAGGGACTGCGGACGACGGGATAGCCCAGCGCCTGCAGCTCGCGCTCGACCCGGCCCTGGATGCGGTTGGAGATGTCGATCGCGTCCGAGGTCGCCGAGAAGCGCGGCGCGCTCACCGCCTCGACCATGGTCATGTTGAAATCGAGCGCGTTCAGGATCACGTGCAGCACGCCCATGGCGATCTGGGTGGCGCCGGGCGCGCCGATGATCAGGTGTGGCTTGCCGTCCTTGAACAGGATCGACGGCACGACCGAGCTGAAACGCGCCTTGCCCGGCGCAATCGATCCGGCGCGACCGGGACGCGGATCGAACACGCCCATGCAGCCATTGTACATGAAGCCCAGACCCGGCGTGATCACGCCCGAAGGCATGCCCAGCGAATGGGTCATGGTGAAACAGTTGCCATCCTTGTCGAGCACGGAGATGTGCGTCGTGTCCTTCGAGACCGCACCCGAATTGAAGCGCGTGACGCTCGCCTTCTCACCCCGCGCGATCTCGGCCGCCATCGCCCTGGCGTAGCCCTTGGAGGTCAGCTCGCCAACCGGCACGGTGACGAACTTCGGATCGCCGACCTTGGCATCCTTGTCGATCGTCGCTCGCTTCATCGCCTCGGCCACGATGCGCAGATGCTCCGTCCCGCCGTGCTCCAGTGCGCCGATGTCGAAATTCTCGAGGATGTTCAGCATCTCGATCAACATGACGCCGCCCCCCGGGGGCTGGTTGGTCGAGACCCTGTAGCCACGATAGTCGCCCCACAGCGGCGCGTTACGCACGGTCTTCCAGGCCTTGAGATCCTCGATCGACAGCAGCGCGTCGTTCTTCTTCATGTCTTCGGCGATCGTGTGAGCGATTTCGCCCGAATAGAAGACATCGGCGCCACCCTTGGCGATGGCGCGCAGGGTCTGGCCATAGTCGCGGTTCACGACCCGGTCGCCCACCCGCTTCGGCACGCCGTCGGGGCGGCAGTAGAGCTCGCGCGCGGCCGGGGTGAAGCCGGTGCGCTCGAAGTTCGGCGCCCGGCCGAAGGCGCCGTCGTCGGCCCACCAGAAATGGACGTGCGGCCGCACCGTCCAGCCGTTCTCTGCCCAGTGGATGGCCGGTTCGACGATGCGCGACCAGGGCAGGCTGCCATGCTCCCTGTGCGCGTCGTAGTACATCTTGAGATTGGCCGGCGCGCAGATCGACTTGTAGCCGATATCGTTCACGCGGCCCTTGAGGATGAAGCCGTAGCCGTCGCGCGCCTCGCTCTCGATCAGGTTGGCCCACATGTCGGGCCGCGCGGCGAGCGGCGCGGGCGCATGGGCGTCTATATAGCCGTGGAATTTCTTGCCCGGCATGTAGATGCCGCAGGAGCCGAAGCCTGCGATGCCGCACATCTGCGGATCGACGACGCCTTGCACGAGCGCGCAGGCGATTCCGGCATCGACCGCGTTGCCGCCCTCTCGCAGCACGTCGGCGCCGGCCTCCGTCGGCTCGGGCTGCGGCGCCACGATCATCGCCTGCTTGTTGTATCGCACGTCGCTTCCTCCAACTTGTTCGTTGGCGCGACTCAATCCCAACCGTTGCGCTTGCGCAATATCGCGGTCGAGGGCGCCAGCGCGAGCCCCTTGCCCTGCACCGTCGGCAGCCACTCCGCCAGCGCCTGCAGGGTCGAATCGTGCGGATGGCCGATCGCCACCACGAAGCCCTGCCGGCGCGCTACCGCCTCGGTCTCGGCAAGCTTGCGCCGTACGGCCTCGACCGTGTCCTCGTCGTCGAGGAAGACGTGGCGCACGATCGACGGCACGCCGATCTCCTGCGCCGTCTGGTCGCCCACCGACTGCGGGCTCGTGCGCGAGTCGAGGAACATCAGGCCACGCGGCTTGAGCTGGCGCATCACCAGCTCCATGTCGGGCCGGTTGGCGGTAAAGCGGCTGCCCATGTGATTGTTGATGCCGACATAGCCGCCGAAACTCTCCAGCGCGACCAGCAGCTTCTGGCGCAGCTCGACGTCTGGCATCGACACCATCAGCGCCCCCGGTCCGGGATCGTTGCGACCGTTGGGCTCCATCGGCATGTGCAGCATCAGCTCATGGCCTCGCGCCCGCGCGGCGCGCGCCTGCTCGGGCAGATCCTTCGCATAGGGCAGGAACGACATGGTCATCGGCCCCGGCAGCTCCCAGGCGCGTTTCGAGCGCGCGCGGTCGAGCCCGACATCGTCGATCACGATCGCGACCAGCGGCCTGCTCTTGAGATCGCGGAAGGGCACGGCATTGCGGCGCCAGGTCTGTTCCGCCGGGAACGCAGCGGCGACCTTCTTCACCGGCGGCTTCTCTTCGACGTTCGGCGTCGGCTTGCCGGGCTCGGCCTCGGAGTATCTCGGGAAGTCCGGCAGTTCCTCGATGCGTGAATATCTCGGTGCAACGGTTGGCCCCGTGGTCGCGGCGCTGCGCTTCATGTCCTCCAGCGTGTCGCGCGCCACCTGGTCACCGCTGCGCAAATCGAGGCGCTCGGCGATCCAGTAACCGCCGAACACACTGCCGGCGAACATCAGGACGACGGCGATGGCGATCGAGTGCCAGCGATGGGCTGCGACCCACGCAGAAAGCCCGTCGAAACGGGCCCGAAGGCGATCCGCGAAGCCGGGCGGCCGTTTCGGACTCCTTCTGTTCGTCTTCCCGCTTCTGTTCTTCCTCGACGCCATCTGAGAGTTATGCCCTAACCTCTTGGCGCGGGCCACTATTTGGCCTCAATCAAGGCTGGAGAGCGACTTCATCACCCGGATGTCCGGCTCGCCCGAACGGCCGCTCTCGCGGCGGAAGCCGACCTGCTTGGCGAGGTCCAGCATCTTGCGGTTCTCGCGTAGCACATGGCCGACGACGCGCTTGATGCCGCGCGCCTTGCCGTAGTGCAGCACGTGCCGCAGCAGCAGTTCGCCGTAGCCGCGGCCCTGTCGATCCGACGCAACGGTGAGCGCGAATTCGGCCTGCTGGAAATCGGGGTCGGCGACCAGCCGCCCGACGCCGACCATCTCGTCGCCATCGAGCAGGACGAAGGCCATCTCGCGATCGTAGTCGATCTGGGTCAGCCGTGCCGCGAGTTCGTGGCTGAGTTCACGCATGGGGCCGAAAAAGCGCATGCGCACGTCCTCGGGCGTCAGCCGCCGCGTGAAGGCCTGCAGCGTCGGCTCGTCGTCGGGGCGGATCGGACGGATGCGGAGCTTCTCCTCTCCGTGCTGGATCTCGGCCTCGAGTTCCACCGGATAGGGCCGGATGGCGAAGCGCGCCGCCCGCTCCTGTCCCTTCTTCGGGTGGTTCACCACGATGCGCGCATCGAGCGCGATCACGCCGTCGGCATCAGCGAGCAGCGGATTGATGTCGAGTTCGGCGATCTCGCCGACATCGGCGATGAGCTGCGACAGGCGCACCATGGCGGCGCCCACCGCCTCCCGGTCGGCCGGAGCGCGGTCGCGGAAGCCGCGCAGCAGGCGATCGACGCGGGTGCGGCTCAGCGCATCCTCCGCCAGCACGGGATCGAGCGGCGGCAAGGCCAGCGCCTTGTCGTCGATCACCTCGGCGGCCACGCCGCCATGCCCGACCAGCAGGATCGGTCCGAACACCGGATCCTCGGCGGCGCCCAGGATCAGCTCGACGGCATGCGGCCGGCGGATCATGGGCTGAACCACGAAACCGTCGATGCGGGCCTTGTTGGCCAGCACCAGGATCTTGCCCGTCATCTCGCGGACGGCGTCGTGGACGGCCTGCTCGGACGCCAGGTCGAGCGACACGCCGCCGACATCGCTCTTGTGCGTGATGTCGCGGGACAGCAGCTTCACCGCGACCGGAAAGCCGATGCGCACCGCGATCGCCGCAGCCTCGGCGGCATCGCGCGCGATCTCGGTGGGCACCACGGGAATCCCGTAGGCGGCCAGCACGCGCTTGGCCTCCGGCTCGGTCAGCACCTTGCGCTTCTCTGCCAGAGCCCCCTGCACGATCGCGCGCACGAGTGCGGTGTCGGACCGCGACTCCGGCACGGAGGGCGGCGTACGCTGCAGCGCACGTTGACCGCGGCGATACTCGACGATGTGCATGAAGCCGCGCACGGCGCGCAGCGGCGTGTCGTAGGCGGGAATGCCGGCATCGTGCAGCACGTCGCGCCCGGCCTGGGCCTCGCGCCCGCCGATCCAGCAGCCGATCACGGGCACGACCTTGCGCCCGGCCGCGCCGGTGATGGCGCGGGCCGCGTCGATCGACGAGGTGAGCGACGTGGGCACATTCATCGCCAGCACGGCGCCGACGCCGCGATCGTCGGCCAGCCCGTCGAGGGCGGCGGCATAGCGCGGCCCGTCGGCGTCGCCCACGATGTCGACCGGGTTGGCACGCGACCATCTCTGCGACATCTGCTTGTCCAGCCGCGCGACCGTGGCGGGCAGCAGCGTGGCCAGTTCGCCACCCTCGTCGATCAGCAGGTCGGTGGCGATGATGCCGACACCGCCGCCGTTCGTCAGGATCGCCAGCCGCTCGGTGCGCGGGGCGATGCTGTGGCCCAGAGTTTCGGCCGCGTCGAACAGTTCACCGAGGCCCAGGACGCGCACGAGGCCCGCGCGCGCGAAGGCGGCGTCATAGACCGCGGCGGAGCCCGCCATGGAGCCCGTGTGCGAGGCCGTCGCCTGGGCGGCCGCGGCATGACGGCCGCCCTTCAGCACGATTACCGGCTTGATGCGCGCCACGCCGCGCGCGGCCGACATGAACTTCCGCGCCTGGGTGATGCCCTCGACATACATCAGCACCGCGCGCGTGTCGGAATCGCGGGCCAGCATGTCCAGCACGTCGCCGAAATCGACATCGGCCATGTCGCCCATCGAGATCAGGTGCGAGAAGCCGATCCCCTGCGCGACGCCCCAGTCGGCAAGTCCCGCCAGGACGGCGCCCGACTGGGCGACCGCGGCGATGCGTCCGGCCTTGAACCGCGTCGGGCCGAAGCTGGCATTGAGGCCGAGCCGGGGTGCTGCGTAGCCGATGCAGTTGGGTCCGATGATGCGCAACAGGTAGGGCTGGGCCGCGCGCAGCAGCCGCTGCCGCCACTGCGCATTGACCGACGCCGCATCGGGGCCGTTGCCGGGGCCGGCGCTGATCACCACGGCGGCGCGCGTCCCCGCCTCGCCCAGCGCCACGATCAGGCCGGGGATGGTCGGGGCCGGCGTCATGATCACGGCGAGGTCCGCCGGCTCCGGCAGGTCCGACACCTTGCGGAAGGCCGTGCGGCCCGCGATCGTGCCGCCCTTGCGATTGACGAGATGGATCTGGCCCTGGAAGCCGCCCGCCAGCACGTTGCGCGTGACGGCGGCCCCCACGGAACCGGGGCGTTCGCTGGCGCCGATCATGACGACCGAGCGCGGGGACATGAGTCTATCGAGATTGCGGGTCGACATGCCCCTAGAAGAGCGCCGGACCGTTCATCAGCACAAGCCCTGAAACGATCACGAACGCCGCAGCCACCCGCCGGCCGCCGAACGGCTCGCCCAGCACGAGCGTGCCGATCAGCGCCCCGAACAGCACCGAAGTCTCGCGCAGGGCCGCGATATGGGCCATCGGTCCCAGCGCCAGCGCGTAGATCGCGATGCCGTAGCCGACATTGGCAATCACGCCCCCGCCGACCCCGCGATACCAGGTCTTCTTCATGTGCGACCAGACGGTCGCCGGCCGCTTCCAGAAGGCGAGCACCAAGAGCCACGGCCCCTCGAGCACGGCCAGCCAGGCGATGTAGGAGATGCGATGCTCCAGGGTCTCGCCCGCCGCCCGCACGCCCATGCCGTCGGAGATGATGTAGCCCGCGATGGTGATGCCGGTGAGGACCGCGAACAGCGTCGCCAGCCCATGGCGGCTGCCCGGTTTGGGCACGATGTTCTTGAGCGGCAGGGCCAGGGCCACGAGGCCGAAGCTCAGCAGGAAAACGCCGACGATGTCCTGGGTCCGCAGATGCTCGCCGATCACCCGGCCCGATACCAGCGCCACCAGCAACGGGCCAAGGCCACGCGCGATCGGGTAGGTGTGGCTGAGGTCGCCGTAGGAATAGGCCTTCAGCAGGAAGAAATAGTAGGCGACGTGGATCGCGACCGAGAGGATGAGGAACTTCCAGGCCCCCGGCTCGATCATCGGCACGAAGGGCACGACGCAGAGGCCCATGACCGTGCCCGTCGTCATGATCAGGCCGAACGTGGCCAGCCTGTCGGACTGATCCGACTTCAGAATCGCATTCCAGGTGGCATGCATCAGCGCTGCTGCGAGCAGCAGCGCGACGATCAGGGGCTCGACGACCAAGGGGGCTACTTTCTTCTTGTTGCCCTCAACCTACGCCCGTGTCCAAGATCGCAAAAGGGCGGAAACAAGATGAGAGGCATGCGATGACGGTTGAGGCGTACAAGGCGGCGCGTGAATTCCTGCTGTCCCATCGCGGTGACTACGAGACGGCCTACCGCGATTTCCGCTGGCCCGAGATGCAGCACTTCAATTGGGCGCTCGACTGGTTCGATGGCGAGCTGGCGCGCGGACCGCAGGCCAACCAGCCGGCGCTGACGATCGTCGGCGACGGCGCGGCGAGCCTCACCTTCGCCGAACTGTCGGAACGCTCCAACCGCGTCGCCAACGGATTGCGCGCGCTGGGCGTGAAGCGTGGCGACCGCATGCTCCTGATGCTGGGCAACGTGGCGCCGCTTTGGGAAGTCATGCTGGCCGCCATGAAGCTCGGCGCCGTCGTCATCCCGGCCACCACCCTGCTGACGCCGGTCGATCTCGCCGACCGCTTCGAGCGCGGCCGGGCGCGCCACGTCGTGGCCGCCGCCGGTGAGGCCGCCAAGTTCGACGGCTTCGACAAGAGCCTGACACGCATCGCGGTCGGCGACGCACCGGCGGGCTGGCACGCCTACGCCAAGCTGCTCGATCACCCAGCCGAGTTCGTGCCGGACGGGCCGACCGACGCCTTCGATCCGATGCTGCTCTATTTCACCTCGGGCACCACGGCGAAGCCCAAGCTCGTCCTGCATTCCCATCGCAGCTATCCGGTGGGACATCTGACAACGATCTTCGTGCTGGGGCTGCGCCCCGGCGACGTGCACCTCAACATCTCCTCGCCGGGCTGGGCCAAGCACGCCTGGAGCTGCTTCTTCGCGCCGTGGATCGCGGGCGCCACGATCTTCATCGCCAACCAGCCGCGCTTCAACGCGCGCTACCTGCTGGACGCGGTCGTCGCCAACAAGGTGACCACGCTGTGCGCGCCGCCGACCGTGTGGCGCATGCTGATCCAGGAGGACCTGAAGTCCTGCAGGACGTCGCTGCGCGAGGTGCTGGCCGCAGGCGAGCCGCTGAACCCCGAGGTGATCGAGCAGGTCGAGAAAGCCTGGGGCCTCACCATCCGCGACTTCTACGGCCAGACCGAAACCACGACCCAGGTCGGCAATCCGCCCGGCCAGCCGATCAAGCCCGGCTCGATGGGCCGCCCCCTGCCCGGCTACAGGATCCGCCTGCTCGATGCCGACGACAAGGACGCCGAGGAAGGCGAGATCTGCATCGACCTTTCGGCCCGGCCGGCGGCGCTGATGCAGGGGTATCAGCAGGATGACGGGTCGATCGCGCCGCTCACCGGCGCGGTCTATCGCACCGGCGACGTCGCATCGCGCGACGCCGAGGGCTACCTCACCTACGTCGGCCGCGCCGACGACGTGTTCAAGGCGTCGGACTACCGGATCAGCCCGTTCGAACTGGAAAGCGTGCTGATCGAGCACCCGGCCGTGGCTGAAGCCGCCGTCGTGCCCGCGCCCGACGCAATGCGGCTCGCCGTGCCGAAGGCCTACATAACCCTGACGGCCAGCGGCAAACCCGACCGCGCGACCGCGCTCTCGATCTTCCAGCACCTGCGCGGCCGCCTCGCCCCCTTCAAGCGCGTCCGTCGGATCGAGTTCGCCGAGCTGCCTAAGACCATCTCCGGCAAGATCCGCCGGGTCGAACTACGCCGCGACGAGGAAAAGCGGGCGTCTGAAAACCAGCGCGGTACGGGCGAATTCCGGGAGGAGGATTTCCCGGAGCTGGCGAAGTAGGATCGAGTGTGGAGGCTACTTCGAGAGGCCAGGATGTTGCGACGGATCGGGCTGGGTGCCGCCGTGTTGGCGCTGATTGGATGGACGGCGGACGCCGCGCCCGTTCCCGGATCGGTTCAGCTGGTGGGCAGCTGGATCGTGCAGGCGGACAACGACGCGAGCGGCAAGTTCGCATATTGCGACGCAACCCGCGACGGAGGCGGTGCCTCGGTGCATATCGGCCAGTCCGCGTCGGGCAGCTGGCAGATCGGCTTTACCAATAGCGGCTGGCAGTTCGCCGTCGGGCAGGATGTCCCGGTCACGCTGTTCATCGATCGCGTGCCCTATCCGCTCGTGCTCCGCACGTCGAGCCCCACGACCTTCTCGACGGCGCTGCCGGACACCACGTTGCTCGACGCGTTGCGCCAGGGAGACATGCTCACCCTCCAGCTCGGCGCCGTGTACACGACCTTCTCTCTCGACGGCAGCGCGGCCGCGATCAATGCGGCCGCCTTGTGTCAGCAGGGCTACGCCGCCAGCACTGCGCCACCGGCAGTAGCGCCGCCCCCATCGCCACAAGCCGCGGCGCAGCCGCCGGCGGTGCCTACGACTCCTGCGGCAACGCCGGCGCCGGCCGGGATGCCGCCCGAGGTCGCGCAGGAAGTCTCCAGCCTGCAGGGCAATTGCCAGGTGATGAACAAGACGCCGCCGCCCATCGGCGACTACGTCACCCGTATCGGGCTGACGGGCAGCGGCGTCGACGACTGGCTGATCAATACCGGCCGTATCGCCTGCGCGGGATTGGCCGGTGGCGGCGGCTCCCTGGTTGAGATTTTCGTCGGGCTGCCCGACGGCCATGCTCGCAAGGTCTTTGCGCGATACGCCCTCGGGGTAGAGATCCGCGGCAGCACTGTCTGGCTGGGAAGCCGTGGCGAGCAATGCCGCGGCTCCGCGGCCGTGCCGCCCGCGACGACGACGACCTGTCAGGTTCCGCTGATCTGGAACAAGGCCACCCAGCGCTTCGACGATGGATCGCCAACCAACGTGCAGTGAACGACCGTCGGCGGATCGGGCCTTGCACACGGCCGGCAGGACGCCCGGAGCCTCTAGGAGAAGGCGCTCCGGGCCGCTAATATGACCCCATGCTCCTCCTGATCGATAACTACGACAGCTTCACCTACAACCTCGTCCACTTCCTGGGCGACCTCGGCGCGCGTTGCGTCGTGCATCGCAACGACCAGATCACGGTCGACGAGGCGCTGGCGCTGAAGCCGGCCGGAATCGTGCTCTCGCCCGGCCCCTGCACGCCCAACGAGGCCGGCATCTGCATGGACCTGATCCGCGCCGCCGCGAAGGAACAGGTGCCGCTGTTCGGCGTCTGCCTTGGCCACCAGGCGATCGGCCAGGTGTTCGGTGGCCATGTCGTGCGCGCGCCCGAGCCGATGCACGGCAAGCTGTCGGGCGTCTCTCACAAGAACCAGAGCGTCTTCGAGGACGTGCCCTCGCCCTTCCAGGCGACGCGCTACCATTCGCTGATCGTCGACCGGAAGGACTTCCCCAAGGACCTCGAGGTCACCGCCGAGACCGGCGACATCATCATGGGCCTGCGCCACCGGACCCTGCCGATCCACGGCGTGCAGTTCCATCCCGAGAGCATCGCGTCGGAACACGGCCACAAGATCCTCGAGAACTTCCTCAAGATCGCGGGCGATCACCCGAGCCAGCAGAACAAGAAGGCGGCCTAGGCGCGCGCAACAAACACATTGTCATCCCGAGCGAAGCGAGGGACCTTTCACTGGTGCCCGCAAGGGTCCCTCGCTTCGCTCGGGATGACATGAATGCTTGATCGGCGATCCCTGGTTACCCTGCTCGCCGCATCGAGCGTCGCGCCGCCGGCCTTCGCACAGGCGTGGCCGGCCAAGCCCATCCGCATCATCGTCCCCTTCCCGGCCGGCCAGGCGACCGACATCCTGGCGCGCATGATGGCCGACCAGCTCACGAAGGCGCTGGGGCAGCAGGTGATCGCCGAGAACAGACCCGGCGCCGGCGGACAGATCGGCGCCGACGTGGCGGCGAAGGCAGCGCCCGACGGCTACACGCTGCTGATGGTGACGATCTCCACGCACGGGATCAGCCCGGCGCTCTACCCGAAGCTGCCTTACGACCCACAGAAGGATTTCGCGCCGATCGCCAATATCGGTCTGACGCCGCAGGTGCTGATGACCAGCCTGAAGAGCGGCATCGGCTCGGTCGCCGACCTCGTCGCCAAGGCCAAGGCCGGCGCCGATCTCAACTACGGCTCCTCGGGCAACGGCTCGGCCAGCCATCTCGCGGTCGAAATGCTGAAGAGCGCGGCCGGCATCAAGCTCACGCACGTGCCGTTCAAGGGCAATGCCGAGGCCCAGCTCGCGCTGCAGAGCGGCGACATCCAGCTCCTGTCCGATGCCGTTCCCGGCGCGGTCGGCCCGGTTCGGTCCGGCAAGGTGAAGGCCATCGGCATCGCCGACGAGCGCCGCTCGCCCTTCCTGCCCGACGTGCCGACGGTCGCGGAACAGGGGCTCTACGGCGTCGTTGCCGTCGGCTGGATCGGCCTCTCCGCGCCCGCGAAGACGCCCGAGCCGATCCTCGACAAATTGAGCGCCGAGGTCATGCGCATCCTCACGGATCCCGACGTGCTGGAGAAGATGAAGAGCCTGTCCTTCGTCCCCGCCAAGGAATCGCGCCAGGAGTTCGAGGCCTATATCGCCATCGAGAACACCAAATGGCGCAAGATCATCCAGGATGCCGGCGTGAAGATCGAGTGATGCCGGGGGCGCACGCCCTCGGCCCTACTCGAGCACCGCGTGGCCCGCGCCGCCCTGCCCCTTGGCCTTGCGCAGCAGCAGGATCAGCGGCAGCGCCAGCAAAGCCACCAGCATCATCAGCTTGAAGTCGTTGGCATAGGCCACGACGGCCGCCTGCTTGGTCACCTCGGCGTTGAGGGCTGCGCGGCCGACGGTGGTGGCCATGTTCCAGAATTGCGCCGGCCCGCCCAGAGCGAGTGCGTCGTTGAATGGCGTCACGCGGCCCGCCAGCTCGGCATGGACGAGTTGCGTGTTGCGCGTCAGCAGGAAGATCACCATCGAGATGCCGATGCTGGAACCGATGTTGCGCATCAGGCTGTAGAGCGCCGTGCCCTGGGTGCGCAGATGGCCCGGCAGGGTCGCGAAGGTAATGGTCGACAGTGGCACGAACATGAAGCCCAGCCCCATGCCCTGCAGCACGCCGGTGCGGACCAGCGTCCATTCGGACACGTTCGGCGTGAAGCCCGTCATCTCCCACAGCACCGCCGCGGTGATCAGCAGGCCGGCCGCCAGCAGCAGCCGCGGATCGACCCGGTTGATGATGCGGCCCACGATCATCATGGCCAGCATCGTGCCCATGCCGCGTGGCGCCAGGATCAGGCCCGCCGTGACCACTGGATAGCCCATCAGGTTCTGCAGATAGGGCGTTATCAGCGCCAGCGAGGCCAGCAGGATGATGCCGACCACGAAGATGAAGCACAGCCCGACCGAAAAGTTGCGGTCCTTGAAGATGGTGGGATCGATGAAGGGCTGCTTCACCGTGAAGGTCTGGACGAGGAACAGGTAGAAGGCGAGCGCCGCCAGCACCGCTTCCACCACGATCTCGGTCGAGGAGAACCAGTCGATCTGCTCGCCGCGGTCGAGCATCATCTGGAACGAGCCAATGGCGAGGCTGAGCATCAGGAAGCCGAACCAGTCGAAGGAATCGCGGCGGGTCTTCGTCTCCTCGAGATAGGCCGAGAGGCCGAGGAAGGTGACGAGGCCGATCGGCACGTTGATGTAGAAGACCCAGCGCCAGTTGTAGGCTTCGGTCAGCCAGCCGCCCAGGGTCGGCCCGAGGATGGGGCCCACCATGACGCCCATGCCCCACAGCGCCATCGCCGAACCGTGCTTCTCCTTCGGGTAGGAATCGAGCAGCACCGCCTGCGACAGCGGCACCAAGGACGCGCCGAACAGGCCCTGCATCAAGCGGAAGGCCACCATCTCGGGCAACGACGTGGCGATGCCACACAGGACCGAGGCGCCGGTGAAGCCCGCGACCGCGATCTGGAACAGCCGCTTGCGCCCCAGGCGCGCTTCGAGGAAGCCGGTCACCGGCGTCGCGATGGCCGCGGCCACGATGTAGGAGGTCAGCACCCAGTTGATCTGGTCGGTCGTCGCCGACAGCGAGCCCTGCATGTAGGGCAGCGCCACGTTGGCGATGGTCGTGTCCAGCGCCTGCATGATCGTCGCCAGCATGACGCAGAGCGTCAGCGGCACGATGTGCCTGGGGGCGCTGCCAGCCATGATCAGAATCCGCTGAACAAATCCGCGAGCTGGCGATGATGGCCGGTGTCGATCTCGACATAGGCGCTCATCCCAGTGCGGAGCGGCGGTGCGCCTTCCGGCATCTCGACATTGAGGCGGATCGGCACGCGCTGCACGACCTTCACCCAGTTGCCGGTCGCATTCTGGGCCGGCAGCACGGAGAACTCCGCGCCAGTCGCCGGCGCCACGCTGCTGACGGTCGCCTGCCACTCGCGGCCGGGATAGGCATCGATCGAGACCGTCGCCTTGTCGCCCGGCTTGAGGTGGGAAAGGTCGGACTCCTTGGGGTTGGCCTCGACCCAGACATCGGCCGTCGACACGAGGCTGAATGCGGGTTGGGCCGCCGGCAGATACTCGCCGGGCAACAAGGCGTCGACATTGGTCACGATGCCGGGCATCGGCGCGACGACGGTCGTGCGGTTGAGGTCGCGGCGCGCCTTGTCGACCTGCGCCTTGGCCGCGAGGTAGTTCGCGTTCTGCTCGATCGGGGCGTCGGCCCGGCCGCCAAGCTGGGCCAGGGTCGCCTCGGCGTCGCTCTGCGCCACCAGCAGCCGCTCGCGCGCCGTGTCGAGGTCGCGCTTGGCCTGGTCGTAGGTCGCCTGGGCCGAGACGCCGCGCTTCAGCAGATCCTGCTGACGCTGCGCGCTGGTCTCGAAGAAGCCGATGTCAGTCTTCGCCTGCTCGATCTGCGCGAGCTTCTGGCGATAGGTCGCCTGCTGCGTCACGATCTGGTTGCGCACGGTCCCGAGATTGGCCTCGGCCCCCGCCAGCGCGATCCTGAACGGCTCCTGGTCCAGGGTGAACAGGACCTGGCCCTTCTCCACTCTCTGGCTTTCATGCACGGCGACATTGGCCACAATGCCGGAAACGTCGGTGGCCACGGTGAGCTTGCCGGCATGGACATAGGCGTTGTCGGTCGAGACGTAGCGGCCGCCGGTCATGTAAGCGAACAGGCTTCCGGCCAGGACCACGGCGGGTCCCAGGACCAGCATGATGCGGCGCAGGTTGCGTGGCTTGCGCGCCGCACCGGTCTTCTCCGCGGGCTTTCCGGCCACCTCGAAGCGCTTCAGCAGCGTCTCGGCCGCGACCTGGTCGGCGTCGTTGGCGACCGGCGCCGGGGCCGTGACCTCGTCGCCACTGCGACGAAAGGAACTCCTGTCAGCCATTGCTCGTACTCCTCTCGGCCGCCGCCGGCGACGCCTTGGCCAGAAGATTGGCCTTCATGCTCGACAGCAGGGCAAACAAGCGGTCGCGATCTTCCTCGGCGACTCCCTCCAACGCTTCGGCGCGGGTCGCGGCTCCAATGGTGAAAATCTCGGCCAGCAACGGATGGGCCTTCTCGGTCAGGTAGAGCTGCCGGATGCGCCGGTCGGTCGCGTGCGCCCGCCGCTCCACGAAGCCTGCCTCCTCCAGCCGGTCGAGCAACCGGGTCAGGGTAATGGGCTCGACCTCGAGAATGTCGGCCAATCCACTCTGCTGAATGCCCTCGTTGCGGGCGAGATGCGCCAGGACCTGAAATTGCGAGCGCGTCAGGCCGAGGCCGCGCGCCTTCTGCTCGAAGCGCTTGCGCATCAGGCGCGCCACGTCGTGCAGCAGAAAACCTAGATTTCGTTCGGGAAGTTCCATGAGCCTATCTTCTAAGTCCGCTTAAAATAAGCTTGCTTACTATTTTGGCAAGACCATCAAGAACTTGAACCTGAAATATTAAAAAGATGAGTTAAATCAGCCCATTAGGGCTGAACCCTCATGCCGAACCGATGCTCAGGAAGCGATTCCGAAGCCGGCGCGCTGGACCGCCTTGGTGATCGCTGCGACGTCGGCGCCCTCGGGAAGACGCATCTCCCCGCTCTTGAGGTCGACGGAGAGAGGCGCGGTGCCCGCGCCGGTGGCGGCACGGGTGACGGCTTTTACGCAGCCGTCGCAATCCATGCCGGTGACCTTGAGGATGAGTTCTTGAGCCATGTGATATAGCTTCGCGCCGGCCGGTCGAGCCGGCAAGAGGCAAAAGCGCGGGGTTCTGGGTGAGCGGCGACATCGACGATTTTCGCGGCCTTCTGGCCAAGGTGGGCAACGGCGAGACCCTGGGCATCGACGAGGCGGAGCGCGCCTTCGACATCATGACCTCGGGCGACGCGACACCTGCCCAGATGGGCGCCTTCCTGATGGGCCTGAAAGTCCGCGGCGAGACGGCCGAGGAACTGGCCGGCGGCTCGCGGGCGCTCAGGGCCAAGGTCCTGCGTGTGAAAGCACCCGAAGGCACCATCGACATCGTGGGCACCGGCGGTGACCATCACGGCACCTACAACGTTTCCTCCTGCTCGGCCTTCGTCGTGGCGGGCGCCGGTATTCCGGTGGCCAAGCACGGCAACCGTGCCTTCACCTCCAAGTCCGGCGCGGCCGATGTGCTGTCGGCGCTGGGCATCGGCCTCGAAGTGCCCCTCGAGAAACTCGAGCAGGCGCTGGTCGAAGCCAAGGTGTGCTTCCTCATGGCGCCGCGCCACCACAGCGCCATGCGCAACGTCGCGGGCCCGCGGGTCGAGCTCGCGCCCTCGCGCACCATCTTCAACCTGCTGGGCCCGATGTCGAACCCCGCCCTGGTGACGCGCCAGCTCGTGGGCGTGTTCGACCGCCGCTGGCTGAAGCCGGTGGCGCAGGCGCTGGGCCAGCTCGGGCTGGAACGCGCGCTGGTCGTGCACGGCCAGGACGGCATGGACGAGCTCACCACCACGACCAAGAGCTGGGCCGCCTCGCTCGAGAACGGCCAGGTGACCGAGATCGAGATTGCGCCCGAGGAGATCGGCGTGAAGCGCGCGACGCTCGACGAACTGAAGGGCGGCGACGCGGCGCACAATGCCGAGGCGATCCACGCGCTGCTGGACGGCGCGAAGAACGCCTTCCGCGACATCGTCCTGTTGAACAGCGCCGCCGCGATCATGGTCGCGGGCAAGGCGAAGGATCTGAAGGAAGGCGCGGCCATGGCCGCCCAGTCGATCGACAGCGGCAAGGCCAAGGACGCGCTGGCGACATTGAAGAGGATTTGCGCATGAGCGACACGCTCGACAGGATCGTTGCCGACAAGAGGCGCCATGTGGCCGGGCGCATGTCGCAGCGCTCGCTCAGGGTCGTCGAGAACCTGGCCCGCGACACCGATTCGCCGCGCGGCTTCGCCAGGGCGCTCAAGGCTACGATCGCGGATGGCCGCTACGGCCTGATCGCCGAGATCAAGAAGGCCTCGCCCAGCAAGGGCCTGATCCGCGAGGACTTCGACCCGCCTTCCCTCGCCCGGTCCTATGAGCGCGGCGGCGCCACCTGCCTGTCGATCCTGACCGACCAGCCCTACTTCCAGGGCAAGGACGAGTTCCTGACCCAGGCGCGCGCGGCGGTGAAGCTGCCGGTGCTGCGCAAGGACTTCATGATCGATCCCTATCAGGTGCCGGAGGCCCGTGCGCTGGGTGCCGACTGCATCCTGCTCATCATGGCCTGCCTCGACGACGCGATGGCCGCCGAACTGGCGAAGCTGGCGCACAAATGGGGCATGGACGTCCTGGTCGAGGTGCATGACGCGCCCGAACTCGAACGCGCGCTGCAGGTCGATGCCGACCTGATCGGGGTCAACAACCGCAACCTCAAGACGCTCGCCGTCGATCTCGCAACGACCGAGAAGCTGGCGCCGCTGGTGCCGAAGGACCGCGTGCTGGTGGCCGAGAGCGGCCTGGGCTCTCCCGCCGATCTCGCGCGTATGGCCAAGGTCGGCGCCTCGGCCTTCCTGATCGGCGAGAGCTTCATGCGAAAGCCCGACGTCGAGGCGGCGGTGCGCGAGATGCTGGTGCGCGAGGCGGCATGACGCGGAAGGCGGCGCTCACCCATTTCGACGAGGGCGGCAATGCCCGCATGGTCGATGTCGGCGACAAGGAGATCACCGAGCGTGTCGCTGTGGCCCGGGCCAGCGTCACCATGCAGGCCGCCACCCTGAAGCTGATCCGCGACAAGAAGGCCAAGAAGGGCGACGTGCTGGCGGTGGCGCAGCTCGCCGGCATCATGGCGGCGAAGAAGACGCCGGACCTGATTCCGCTCTGCCATCCGCTGGCGCTGTCATCGGTCGACGTGAAGCTGTCGCTCGACGCGAAGCGCAAGGCGGTCGACATCGAGGCGACCTGCAAGCTGAAGGGCCGCACCGGCGTCGAGATGGAGGCGCTGACCGCCGCCTCCGTCGCTGCCCTCACCGTCTACGACATGTGCAAGGCGGTCGACCGGGGCATGGTGATTTCCGAGGTGAAGCTCATTCACAAGTCCGGCGGCAAGTCCGGAACGTGGAATGCCTGACGCTCCTGGGAGCGCGCAACTCCAGTTGCGCTCGTGTCTTTCCCTCTCGACGATGGTTTGAGCGCCACTGGAGTGGCGCGCTCCAATGAGGCGTCAATGCTGACCGTTCGTGAAGCCCATGCGCGCGTGATCGCGGCCTTCTCTCCGCTGCCGTCGGAAACCGTGTCCGTCGCCGAAGCGGCAGGGCGCGTGCTTGCGGTCTCGCCGATAGCGCGGCTGACGCAGCCGCCCACGGATCTTTCGGCGATGGACGGCTATGCCGTGCGCGCCGCGGACGTGCCGGCCGCACCGGCGACACTCACCCTCGTGGGCCAGGCGCCGGCCGGCGGCTCCTACGATCAGACGCTGAAGGCCGGCGAAGCCGTGCGCATCTTCACCGGCGGCCCGCTGCCGATGGGTGCCGATTCGATCGTGATCCAGGAAGACACCAAAGCCGATGGCACGAACATCGCCATCCTCGAGGCGCCGCGGCTTGGCCGGCATGTCCGCAAGGCCGGACTCGATTTCTCGGCGGGCGACACGCCGCTGCCGGCAGGCCGCACCCTGACCTCGCGCGATCTCGCCCTGGCGGCGGCGATGAACCACCCCTGGCTCTCCGTCCATCGCAAGCCGCGGGTCGCGATCCTGTCGACTGGCGACGAGCTCGTGATGCCGGGCGAGCCCGTGGGCCGCAACCAGATCGTCTCCTCTTCCGGCATTGCGGTCGCGGCACTGGTGCGCGGCTGGGGCGGCGAACCAACCCTGTTCGACATCGCGCGCGACGATGCCAGGCTGATCGAGAGCTGCATCGAGGCCGGCGCCCAGCACGACCTGCTGATCACCCTCGGCGGCGCCTCGGTCGGCGATCACGATCTGGTGCAGGGTGCGCTCAAGGCCCAGGGCTTCGACATGGATTTCTGGAAGATCGCCATGCGCCCCGGCAAGCCGCTGATGTTCGCCGCCCGCGATCGCGCCCGGGTGCTCGGCCTGCCGGGCAATCCGGTCTCGACCATGGTCTGCGCGCTCCTGTTCCTGAAACCCGCCCTGGAGCGGATGCTCGGCCAGTCGGGCGACCTGGTGCGGACCCAGCCCGCCCGCCTCGCGGTCGACTTGAAGCAGAACGACCAGCGCGAGGACTATGTCCGCTCCCACCTTGGTCGCAGCGCCGACGGCGCCCTCACCGTCGATCCCCACCCGGTGCAGGACAGTTCGATGCTGTCGGTTCTGGCCGCCTGCGACGGGCTGATGATCCGCCCGCCGCACGATCCCGCGCGCAAGGCGGGCGACCTCGTACATGTGGTTGATCTGCGAGCGCTCGGGCCTTTTTAGTGGCGTCTTCCTTCATTCCGAGGTCGGGGTGGCGCCGTCGCCTCGCGTACGAGCTGATCTACCTGGCGTTCGGCTTCAGCCGCTCGGGCATGTTCAACGTGGGCTTTGCCCCGGCGCGGCAAGGCATCCTCGCGAACCCGGCGTTTGCGGTCCGCCCGACCCAGATCGAACTCTACGCCCAGATGTTCGACCAGGTCCGATGGGATGCCGAGCAATGGCGCCGCAGCGACTGGCTCGAACTGGCGGCGGGTTGCGGGGGCGGTCTCCTCTACCTGCACACGCAGCATGCGCCGCGGTCCGCGTCGGGCATCGAACAGTCCCATGTCGCGGCGTGGCGAGCGAGGCGCCTGGGCCTTGACGTCCGACAAGGCGACGCCGCGCGGCTCCCGATAGAAAGTGGCCGCTTGGATGGCATCTTCTGCCTGGACTCCTTGGGCTACCTTCCACCAGCGGCGTTCACGGAAGCATTCCGGGTGCTAAAGCCCGGCGGCATCCTGCTGTGCGGGGAGTCGTTTCGGGGCAATCCAGATGCGGCGCGTGACCACTACCATCGCCGAGCCGGCGCCGCCGGTTTCGAACTCATCGGTTGTCATGACGCCTCGGCGGGCGTTCGGGGGGCGGTGTTGGAACGCAGCACGAGCACCCTGCCGATCGCCTTCACGCTTCTTCCATTCATCCGGGACTCATTGAAGGAGATGCTTTCCCACGAAGGCAGCCGGAGACTCGGTCTATGGTCTTCAGGCACCATGTGCTTTGTCATCACCAGCTTCCGGCGACCGGACTGAGGACGAGGTGACGCCGTGGCCTTTCTCTCCGGTCCCCCCGGCTGGCGGCCCCGAGACTCTCCTGCGACAGTTCCGTCGCACCGCACCACAGGCGTTCCGCGAAGGCCGTCTGACGCTCGACCTCTTCTCCCCACTCCTCCGTGACCTCGGGATAACTTGACCCCCGGGCAGAACTAAACTAGAACATGTGCCGGGTTTCAGGATTTGTTCCTAAATCCGGTAGGCGTTCCGGGGAGAAGACGGTGCTAACCCGCAAGCAAAACGAACTGCTCCTGTTCATCAACAAGCGGCTCAACGACGATGGCGTGTCGCCCTCCTTCGACGAGATGAAGGAAGCCCTGCGGCTGAAATCGAAGTCCGGCATTCATCGCCTCATCACCGGGCTGGAGGAGCGCGGCTTCCTGCGCCGCCTGCCGCACCGCGCACGCGCGCTGCAGGTCGTGAAACTGCCTGACAGCGCCGCCCTGCCCGCGCCCAACGTCACGCCGCTGCTCGCCGATTCGCGCCGGGCCGGCTTCTCCGAGGGCCGCGAAGGCTTCGTGCCGCAGATCGTGCGTGGCGATCGCGTGCCGCTGGCCGGCGCCATCATGGCCGCCAACGAGGCGCAGGCGCTCAGCCTGCCCCTCTATGGGCGGATCGCCGCCGGTACGCCGATCGAGGCGCTGCGCGACAATTCGACGACCGTGGACGTGCCCGTCTCGCTGCTGGGCTCGGGCGCCCATTACTGCCTGGAGGTCCAGGGCGATTCGATGGTCGAGGCCGGCATCCAGAACGGTGACATCGTCATCATCAAGAGCTCCGACACCGCCGAGTCCGGCGAGATCGTCGTGGCCCTGATCGATGATACCGAAGCGACCCTGAAGCGGCTGCGCAAGAAGGGCGCGTCGGTCGCGCTGGAGCCCGCCAATGCCGCCTACGAGACACGCATCTTCGGACCCGACCGGGTCAAGATCCAGGGTCGCCTTGCCGGCCTCTACCGGCGCTATCACTGAGTTCAGGCGCCGGGCGCCTTGACCGGCGCGGTCTGGCGCATCGAGCTGTTGGGGACCCAGGGCCTGTCGCCGCGGCGCGCGTTTGCGGTTTCACGCCGGACGTTGAGATCGTCCAGCCACAACGCGTGGGCGCCGTCCTTCCAGGCATCGCGACGATCGATCACCAACCGCGGACCGCGACAGCGCGCCTGTGCATCGACGGTCGACAGAACGATGTCGGCCGAGCCGCAGGCTTCGGCCAGGCGTTTCTCGTCGCTCACCAGCGCGATGCGCCACGGACCCTTGCGCCATCGGCAGAGTCCCGTGCTGCAGCCGAGGCCGGCCGCCTGCTCGTCGGCGCTGACCGTCCAGCGCCTTGCTCCGTCCTGTCCCTGCCGGCGCGCCCAGGCATCCGTCACGTAGCGATCCATGCGGGCGGAAGCGACATGCACCACGCCGCGTTCGTCGCGCAGGCCGAGCACGCGACCGTCCTCGCTCATCAGCAGGTCCGGCGCCGGCGGCGGACCCAGCATCAGCCCGATCACCACGACCGGGATTCCCGCATAGCGCCAGCGCCGCCGCCACAGGCAGAGCCACAGGCCGCCGACGGTCACCAGCCACAGGCTGGTCCCCGGCAGCGATGGCACCAGCATCGCGGCATCGGGCCACGCCGCGACGCGAAAGGCGATGGCATTCAGCCCATCGACGCCCCAGCCCATCGGCACCAGCGCCACGGACTCGAGCCCGAACGGCATCAGGAGCATGGCGAGCAGCCCCCAGGGCATGATCCAGAAGCCCGTGAGCGGCACGCCCAACAGGTTGGCAACGACGCCGAGCAGCGACAGGCGGTTGAAGTGGTAGGCGGCGAAGGCACCGGTCGCGATCGAGGCGATCAGGGTCGTGACCAGGCTGGCGCCCAGCGCCGCGCCGAGCCGCCACAGCCAGCGGTGGCGCGAAATCTCGGCCCGCTCGTGCAGGCGGCGGCGCCAGGGGGCCGCCGATTCCCAGCCCGCGATCAGCGCCACGACGGCGGCGAACGACATCTGGAAGGACGCGCCGGTGAGCGACTCCGGTGCTACGACGAGCACGATGACGGCCGACCAGGCGACGAGACGCAGCGACAGCGCCGTGCGATCGAGCAGAATGGCGAGCAGCGCGAAGGCCGCCATGGCACAGGCGCGCTGTGCCGGCACCGGCGCCCCGGCGAGCGCCGTGTAGAAGAGCGCGGCCATGAGCGCGAGCACGGCCGCCACCTTCTTGGCGTCGACCCTCAGGGCAAGGGGCGGAACGAGGGCGATACCGTAGCGCACGAGGCCCATCACCAGGCCGACCGCGAAGACGATATGCAGGCCCGAGATCGACAGGATGTGCGCCAGGCCGGAGTCGCGCATGGCCTGCGCCACGTCCTTGTCGACGGCGGTCTGCTCGCCGACCAGCAGCGAGGCGACCACCCCGCCCGCTGGCCCCGGCAGCACATGCAGGATGCGGGCGGCCAGGTCGGCGCGTAGCGCGTCGATCCTGCGGACGAACCCGTCGGGCCGGCCGCGTTCGATCACGGTCGCGGGCGCGAGCGCGTAGCCGACCGCACCGAGCTGCTGATACCAGGCGACCCTCTGGAAATCGAAGGCGCCGGGCGTGGCGGGCCCGGCCGGCGGCGACAGGTTCGCCAGCACGAGCAGGCGGTCCCCGATTACCAGCGGCGGCGCCCCCCGGTTGAGGGTCACGCGAACCTTCGCCGGCATCATCTCGGGTGGCGGCACGCCATTGCCCCGCAAGCGCACGGCTTCGAGCACAACCCGCACACCCTCGGGCAGGCGCTGGATGTCGGCCACCCGACCCTCGACGTTGAGGCTGAACAGCGGCCGGCTGAGCGTCGGCGCGGCGAGGCTCGCGGTACGCCAGGCGACGAGGCCGAGGCCTGTCGAGGCGGCGACGGCAGCGATCGCCAGGGCGCGGGCGAAGCTGCCGGACGGAGCGAATACGGCAACGATCAGGGAGCCCGCGGCCAGCGCCGGTCCCAGCCACAAGGCCGGCTCGGTGGGCAGCTCGTAGTAGATCGCAATGCCCAGACCCAGGGCCACCGGGAGCCACAGCATCCATCGGCCGCGCTCGGCGTCCAGCTGTTCGAGGATCCAGGCGCGCAGGTTTGACACTAACCGGACGCTCCCCTACCTACGGCGCGCTTTTCCGCCCAAATTGCGGCAAAACCCGCGCTTACCGAGCATGATCCCAGGCCGATGACTGTCGTTACCCGCTTCGCCCCCTCGCCCACCGGCTACCTGCATATCGGCGGCGCCCGCACGGCCCTGTTCAACTGGCTATTCGCCAAACATCACGGCGGCAAGTACCTGCTGCGCATCGAGGACACCGACCGCGCGCGCTCGACGGAGCCGGCGATCGCCGCGATCCTCGACGGTCTTTCGTGGCTCGGCCTGCCTTGGGACGGCGAGGTCACCTACCAGTTCTCGCGCGCCGCCCGACACGCCGAGGTGGCGCTCGAGATGCTGGCCAAGGGCCATGCCTATCACTGCTATGCCTCGCCGCAGGAACTCGACGAGATGCGCGCGTCGCAGAAGGCCGCCGGCAAGCCGATGCGCTACGACGGCCGCTGGCGCGACCGCGACCCCAAGGACGCGCCCGCCGGCGTGAAGCCGGTCGTGCGCCTGAAGGCGCCGCAGTCGGGACAGACGGTCATCAAGGACGCGGTGCAGGGCGAGGTCACGGTCGAGAACGCCCAGCTCGACGACATGATCCTGCTACGCGCCGACGGAACGCCGACCTACATGCTGGCCGTTGTCGTCGACGATCACGACATGGGCGTGACCCATGTGATCCGCGGCGACGACCATCTGAACAACGCCTTTCGCCAGCTCCAGATCATCCGCGCGATGGGCTGGGCGGAGCCGGTCTATGCCCATATCCCCCTGATCCACGGGCCCGACGGCGCCAAGCTCAGCAAGCGTCACGGCGCGCTCGGCGTCGATGCCTATCGCGACATGGGGTTCCTGCCGGCGGCGCTTCGCAACTACCTGCTGCGCCTAGGCTGGGGCCATGGCGACGACGAGATCATCTCGACGGCGCAGGCGATCGAATGGTTCGACCTCGACGGCGTCGGCCGCTCGGCCTCGCGCTTCGACCTGGCCAAGCTCACGAACCTCAACGCCCACTATCTGCGCGAGACGCCGGATGCCGAGTTGCTGCCGCTGGTGCTGCCGCGCATCGAAGAGAAGTTCGGCACCGTCGATGCCGCTGGCCGCGAGCGCATCGTGCGCGGCCTCTCCGGCGTGAAGCAGCGGGCGCGCACCCTGATCGAACTCGCGGACAGTCTTGCCTTCTACGCCCGCGCTGGCGCGCCGCCGATCGCCGACGACAAGGCCCGCGCGCTGCTGACACCCGACGCCCGCGCCGTGATGGCGAAGCTCGCGCCGGCGCTGGAGCCGCAGGCGAGCGACTGGAGCGAAAAGGCGCTGGAAGAAGCCGTGCGCGAGTTCGCCGAGGCGAACGGGCTGAAGCTCGGCCAGGTCGCTCAGCCGCTCCGCGTCGCGCTGACCGGCTCGACCGCCTCGCCGGGCATCTTCGAGGTGCTGGCCGTGCTGGGGCCCGCCGAGAGCAAGGTTCGTTTGCTGGCGGCCGCGGCCTGAACGGGAGACAGATAATGGATGACAAGAAGCCGATGCCGGAGGCCGCTGCGAACGAAGAGGCGCGGGATTTCATTCGCGACCTCGTTCAGTCGGATCTCGCCAGCGGAAAAGTGCAAGGCATCGTTACCCGCTTTCCGCCGGAGCCGAACGGCTACCTGCATCTCGGCCACGCAAAGTCCATCTGCCTGAATTTCGGACTTGCGACCGAATATGGCGGCCGCTGCCACCTTCGCTTCGACGACACCAATCCCGTGAAGGAGGAGCAGGAATATATCGACGCCATCAAGCGGGACGTACATTGGCTCGGCTTCGACTGGGGCGAGCACCTGCACCATGCGTCGGACTATTTCCAGACGTTGTACGACTGGGCCGAGCACCTCATTCGCGCCGGCCTCGCCTATGTCGACGACACGCCGCCCGACGAGATGCGGGCAATGCGTGGCACGCTGACCGAACCGGGCCGTGCCTCGCCAGATCGCGACCGCTCGGTGGAAACGAATCTCGGCTTGTTTCGCGCCATGCGCGCCGGCAAGTTTCCCAACGGCGCCTGTGTGCTGCGCGCAAAGATCGACCTTGCGTCCGGCAACATGAACCTGCGCGACCCCGTCCTGTATCGCATCCTGCACGCGTCTCACCCGCGCACCGGCACCGAGTGGTGCATCTACCCGACCTATGATTTCGCCCATGGCCAGTCCGACGCCCTGGAACATGTCACGCACTCGCTTTGCACCCTGGAGTTCGCGGACCATCGTCCCCTCTACGACTGGTTCCTCGACCACCTGCCGGTGCCGGCGCGCCCGCGCCAGACCGAATTCGCCCGCCTCAATATCGGCTACACCGTCCTTTCCAAGCGCCACCTGACGGATCTGGTGCGGCGCGGCATCGTGAACGGCTGGGACGACCCGCGCATGCCGACGCTGGCAGGCCTGCGCCGTCGCGGCGTGCCGCCGGAGGCGATCCGCGACTTCGTTCGGCGCATCGGCATGTCCAAGGCCAACAGCGTCGTCGATCTCGCCATGTTCGATCACGCGATCCGCGATCGGCTCAATCAGGTGGCGCATCGGCGCATGGCGGTCCTGCGGCCGCTCAAGCTCGTGATCGAGAACTTTCCCGAGGACCACGTGGAAGAGCTGGAGGCCGTCAACCATCCGGGGGATCCGGCCGCCGGCACGCGTACCCTTCGCTTCGGCCGGGAAATCTTCGTCGAGCGCGACGACTTCATGGAGAATCCGTCGAACAAATTCTTCCGGCTGGCAGTTGGGCGAGAAGTCAGGCTGCGCTACGCCTACCTCGTCACCTGCCGCGAGGTGGTCAAGGACGCCGACGGCAACGTGGTCGAGCTGCGCTGCACATACGATCCAGCGAGCCGCGGCGGCAACGCGCCGGACGGTCGAAAGGTAAAGGCCACCCTGCACTGGGTGTCCGCCCGGGATGCACTTCCCGCCGAAGTCCGTTTGTACAGCACGCTCTTCAACCGCCCTGACCCGGGCGCCGCTGGCGATCTCGACGCCGACTTGAATCCAGGCTCGCTCGAAGTCCTCTCGGGCGCGTTGCTGGAGCCCTCGTTGGCAGAGGCATCTGAAGGGGAAGCCGTGCAGTTCGAGCGGCTGGGCTATTTCTGCCCGGACCTCGCCAGCCGGTCGAAGGCTCTGGTGTTCAACCGCACGATCGAGTTGCGGGACACCTGGGCAAAGGTGCAGGTCCAGAGTTGAGAGCAGCGGTGCTCCGACACCAGGCGCGATTGCTGGCGGCTGCCGGATAGAATCAACGCCCGCGGGCGGCCAGTGTGCCGCCCATGAGCGCACGAGTCTGGATCTGGTTGCTGTCGCTGGCTGTCCTCTGGGGCGGTTCGTTCTTCTTCGCCAAGGTGGCTCTGGCCGCGCTCTCTCCGCTCACGGTTGTTTTCTGCCGCGTGGCACTCGCTGCCCTTGCGCTCAATCTGATGATACTTTCGTCCGGCAGGCCCTTGTTCCGCACTGGGGCGCCCCTTCGCGCGTACGCCGCGATGGGGCTGCTCAACAACCTCATTCCGTTCGGCCTGATCTTCTGGGGGCAGACGCAGATCGAGTCCGGGCTCGCCTCGATCCTCAACGCCACGACGCCGCTCTTCACCCTGCTCGTTGCGCACTTCATCACTCACGACGAACGCATCGGCGGCCTCAAGCTCGGCGCGCTGGTGCTCGGAATCGGAGGTGTCGCGGTGCTGATGGGAGCGGACCCGATCGGCAGCAGCCGGAGCACGGCAGGCCAGATCGCCTGTCTCGGGGCCGCCCTCTCCTACGCCTGCGCCGGCGTATACGGACGGCGCTTTGCAAAGATGGGTGTAGCGCCGCTCGAAGCCGCCACCGGCCAGGTCACCCTGAGCGCCATGTTGATTCTGCCGATCATGCTGATTGCCGACCAGCCCTGGATGCTGACCACCCTTCCCAGCCCCGCGACATGGGCTGCCCTGGCGGGGCTTGCGCTGCTGTCGACCGCTCTCGCATACGTCCTGTATTTCCGCATTCTTGCGGCTGCCGGGGCAACGAACCTCCTGCTGGTTACCTTTCTCATCCCGGTCACCGCGATCCTGCTCGGCGCCCTGTTCCTGGGCGAGCGACTGGCGCCGCGGCACTTCGCCGGCATGACGCTGATCGGCCTCTCGCTGGCCGCGATCGACGGTCGGATGGTGCGTTTTCTACGCCGGGCGAAATAGCAGCCCGGCTGTTCAATTGCGCCTTCTTTGGGGGCTTGTTAGGGTGCCGCCGAACCGGCGAACGGCACCCAGCGGGGTGCGCGCGCCTTGCTTGAATCGAGCCTGGAAAAGAGTTCACCAATGGCCAAATCGACCGCGACGCTGACCGACAACGAAACCGGCAAAACCTACGAGATGCCGATCATCCACGGCACCCTCGGACCGCGCCTGGTCGACATCCGCAAATTCTACGGCGACTCCGGCATGTTCACCTACGATCCGGGTTTCACCTCGACCGGATCGTGCGGCTCGAAGATCACCTACATCGACGGCGACGAAGGCATCCTGCTCCATCGCGGCTACAACATCGCCGAACTCGCCGAGCAGAGCGACTTCATGGAAGTCGCCTATCTCCTGATGAAGGGCGATCTGCCGAACAAGGCGCAGAAGGACAAGTTCGTCAAAGACATCACGAACCACACGATGGTTCACGAGCAGCTCAGCCAGTTCTATCGCGGCTTCCGCCGCGACGCCCATCCGATGGCGATCTGCTGCGGCGTCGTCGGCGCCCTCTCCGCCTTCTATCACGACTCGCTCGACATCCATGATCCGCACCAGCGGATGGTCGCCTCCTATCGCCTGGTCGCGAAGATGCCGACCATCGCGGCGATGGCGTACAAGTATTCGGTGGGCCAGCCGTTCGTCTATCCGCGCAACGATCTCTCCTACGCCGCCAACTTCCTGCGCATGATGTTCTCG
Organism: Reyranella sp.; assembly: GCF_965227665.1. GTDB lineage: Bacteria > Pseudomonadota > Alphaproteobacteria > Reyranellales > Reyranellaceae > Reyranella. Next base: position 409,354 of record NZ_OZ245767.1, on the reverse strand, counting down.
GTTCCGGCCGAGGAGTACGAGGTCAATCCGATCGTCGAAAAGGCGATGGATCGCATCCTCATGCTCCATGCCGACCATGAGCAGAACGCCTCGACCTCGACGGTCCGCCTCGCCGGCTCCTCGGGCGCCAACCCGTTCGCCTGCATCGCGGCCGGCATCGCCTCGCTGTGGGGACCCAGCCATGGCGGCGCGAACGAAGCCGTCATCAACATGCTGCACGAGATCGGTGGCAAGCAGAACATTCCGGGCTTCCTGTCCCGCGTGAAGGACAAGGCCGACCACACCCGCCTCATGGGCTTCGGCCATCGCGTCTACAAGAACTACGACCCGCGCGCCAAGGTCATGCGCCAGACCTGCCACGAGGTCCTGACCTCGCTGGGTATCACCCACGACCCGCTGCTCGAGCTGGCCATGGAAATGGAGCAGATCGCCCTCAAGGACGACTATTTCGTCTCCAAGAAGCTCTATCCGAACGTCGACTTCTACTCGGGCATTATTTTCCGGGCGATCGGCATCCCGACCTCCATGTTCACCGTTCTCTTCGCGGTGGCCCGTACGGTCGGCTGGATTTCGCAGTGGAACGAGATGATCGAGGATCCGGACCAGAAGATCGGCCGTCCGCGTCAGCTCTACAACGGCCAGACAGAGCGTCCGTACAAGCCGCTCCACATGCGGGGCTGAACTCGCTGTCCGGGAGGGAAGCGAAAAGCACATGGCAAGATCATCATTTGGGCCGCGCCGGGGGGAAACATCCTGGGCGGCCACCCAGACACCGAAGGCCCAGCCGCGTATCGTGCGGGTGGGCCGTCCTGCCAACGACAATTTCCGCCCCCCGGGCGTGCGGACATGGATGTTCGTCGCCGGGCTTGCCGGTGCCGCACTGGCCCTGGTGGCCGCAAACTGGCGATTTTTCTAGGACGACCGTTAAGAATTAAGGCCCGCAATGCGGGCCTTTTTCTTGAGCTTCGTTTGATCTTCTTTCTTCGACGCTCTCGGACATTGCCAAGGCAATGTCCTGTCGCTCCTCGGGCTGAGCTTCGCTCAGCCCTTGCGCTCGATCAGCTCGATCTTGTAGCCGTCAGGATCTTCCACGAAGGCGATGACGGTCGTCCCGAATTTCACGGGACCGGCCGGCCGGGTGACCTTGCCCCCCGCCTTCGTGACGTCCTCGCACAGCTTGTAGACGTCGGGCACGCCGATCGCGAGATGGCCGAACCCGGTGCCCAGCTCGTAGGGCTTCGCCTGGTCCCAGTTGTGGGTCAACTCGACGACGCAATGCTCGGGCTCGTCGCCGTAGCCGACGAAGGCCAGGCTGTACTTTCCATCAGGCACGTCGCGCTTGCGCAAGAGCTTCATGCCCAGCGCACCGGTGTAGAAGGCCAGCGACTTGTCGAGATCCATGACGCGGATCATCGTGTGCAGCATTCGGAAATTGGACTGGGTATCGGGCATCATCCCCTCCCTGCTCTTTCGCGGTTCAGCGGTCGCGGATCATGGCGGCGAAGGTCGCTTCCGCCGCCACCTTGCCGTCGACGATCGCCTTGCCTGAGAACTTCCAGACATTGGCGCGGCTCTGCACCTTCGTGACATGCAGCTCGAGACGATCACCCGGCACGACCGGGCGGCGGAACCTCACGCCGTCGATCGACATGAAATACACAAGCTTGCCTTCCGACTCGGCGCCGAACGTGGAGACGACGAGCACACACGCCGTCTGTGCCATCGCCTCGATGACGAGAACCCCCGGCATGACCGGCTCGGACGGAAAATGTCCCTGGAAGAACGGCTCGTTGATCGTGACGTTCTTGATGCCCACCGCGCTCTGGTCGAGCTGCATGTCGATCACACGGTCGACCATCAGCATCGGGTAGCGGTGCGGGATCATCTGCAGGATCCGCTTGATGTCGACGGAGGTCGCCGCGGCGGGGCTGCTGTTCTCAATCTGGACGTTCATGACCGTGGCCTCTCCCGCTCAGAAGCGCGTGCCGAAGCTGAAACGCACGGCCTGCTGCTTGTCCCACGCCTCATATTGCAGGGGTATCGCATAGTCGATCCGGATGGGGCCGAACGGTGAGATCCACTGGACGCCAACGCCGGTCGAGGCGCGCATCAGCTGGCTGGTCAGCACTGACGCGAGACCGTAGGTCTGGGACTGAACGCCCCAGAGCGATCCGACGTCGACGAACGCCTTGCCCAGCAATCCCACTTCCTTGGGAACCATTGGCAGCGGGTAGGATAGCTCGGTGGTGGCCGTGTAGTAGAACTGGCCTCCGAGCGCATCGGTCGTGTTCGCGTCGCGCGGACCGATGCCGCCGACGGCGAAGCCGCGCAGCGAATCGCCGCCGATGAAGAACAGATTGTTCAGGCGGATGTAGGAATTGTTGAACGGCAAGACGAGGCCCACGGACCCGCCGACCGACAGCACGACATCCTCGAAGAGCGACCTGTAATAGACAGCGTCCGCGGTGGTGCGGAAATACTGCTCGGTGCCGATCAGGCCCGCGGCGGCGATCGAATTGCGGACCAGCCAGCCCTTGGTGGCATTCAGGCGCTGGTCACGGGTATCCCAGATGAGCGTTTCCGACAGTTCGGACACGACCTGTGTGCCCTGGTTGTCCTGGATGACGTAGGACGCCCACGGCTGGACGTTGTAGATGTCGGTCTGCCGCAGCGTGTAGCGGACCAGCTGGCGAAGCTCTTCCGAGTAGGCCCAACCGGCACGCAGGGCGAAGCCGACGCTGCGGTCGCTGTAGCTCGCGATGTTCTGGCGATCGTTCGACGTCCTGAAGAGGTCGAAGCCGGCCGAAATCTGCCGATCCATGAAGTAGGGCTCGGTGAAGCCGAGGTCGATCGAGGTGCTCAGGGTACCGATCGACAGACCGACCCGCGCTTCCTGGCCCTTTCCGAGGAGGTTGCGTTCCTTGACCGAGATGTCGCCCACGATGCCGGCCGTGGTCGAATAGCCGGCGCCCAGAGAGATTTCGCCCGTGCTCTGCTCGACGACCTGGACCTCGAGGTTGGTCTTGTCCGGCGCGGAGCCCGGCGCCGCGGCGATATCGACCTTCTCGAAGAAGCCGAGATTGCGCAGGCGCTGCTCGCTGCGCCGCACCTTGGCGGTGCTGAAGGCGTCACCCTCGGCCAGGCGGAATTCACGTCGGATCACCTTGTCGAGGGTGCGCGTGTTGCCCGAAATGTTGATGCGCTCGACATAGACGCGCGGCCCTTCCTGCACATCGAAGGTCACGTCGACGGTATTGTTGTCCCGGTTACGCCGGATGTTGGGCCGCACGTCCACGAACGCGTAGCCCAGAGACCCGACCGCCTCGGAAATGTTCGAAACCGACTTTTCGACCTCGTTGGCGTCGTACCAGTCGCCCTCGGCGATGGTCAGGAAGCTCTTGAGAACGTCGACGTTCAGACCTTGGAAGCGGCTCGTGACGTCGACCTTGCCGAACTTGTAGCGATCCCCCTCGTGGATCGTGAAGGTGATGAAAAACCCTTCACGATTGGGGGCGAGTTCCGCAACCGACGAAACCACGCGGAAATCGGCATAGCCCTCGGAGAGGTAGAACTTGCGCAGAAGCTCGCGATCGAGGTTGAGGCGGTCCGGATCGAAGCGGTCATCCGAGCTCAGGAACCGCCACCAGGCGCTCTCAGAGGTGCGGATCTTGCCCCTCAGGGTGCCGTCGCCAAACGCCTCGTTGCCGACGAAGCTGATGCGCTTCACGCCCGTTACATCGCCTTCGTTGATCTCGAATACGACGTCGACGCGCCCCTGCTCGAGCCTGATGATCTTCGGCTCGACCGAGGCGTTGTAGCGGCCGCTGCGGCGATAGATGGTCAGGATGCGGTCGACGTCCGCCTGCGCGCGCGCCCGGGTGAAGACCTGCCTCGGCTTGGACTGCACTTCGTCGCGCAGCTTGTCGTCGTCGATCTTTTTGTTTCCCTCGAAGGCGACGCGATTGATGATCGGATTTTCCGTGACCTTCACGACGAGGGTCGAACCCTGCATCTCGATCACGACGTCGGCGAACAATCCCGTCGCGAACAGCGCCTTGAGCGAACGATCCGCCGCGGCCGCGTCGAATGGCTCGCCGACCTTGAGCTGGAGGTACGACCGAATCGTCTCCGGCTCCGAGCGGACATTACCCTGGATCTGAACCCCGGTGATCGCACCACCCACGGCAGCGCCACGCTGTGCGTGTGCCGGCGCGGTGAAGGCCAGGATTGCGAAGACGGCCAGTACGGCCCAACGAACGATCAAACTTACCCCCGGCGCCAGTCAGACCTGCCGATGGTCAAAGACGTGAACGCAGCTTTCTAGACCGGCAAAGGGGACTAAGCCACCCCTTTTGTCCCCCGTTCCGAAGTCGCGCCAACGCATCAACTCAGCGCAGCAAAAGCCTGATGTCATTGAAAGTTGCGATCAGCGCCATGCCGATCACGAGTGCAAATCCGAGCTTGAGCCCGACCTCCTGGGCCCGCAGGCTTAACGGCTTACCGCGTACCGCTTCGTAAGCATACATCGCCAGATGGCCGCCATCGAGCATGGGGACCGGTAGAAGGTTGAAGATGCCCAGCACCACGGACAAGGCGATGACGAGGTTGAGAATCCCGGCCCAGCCGGCATAGGACGCCTCGCCCGCAGCCTTGGCGATGCGGATCGGTCCGCCCAATTCATCCACAGGCCGGGTGGCGGTCAGGATCTGTCCCATCGATGTGTAGAACATCGACGTCATTCCCCACACGGCACGCACCCCCGCCCCCATGGCGCCGATCACGCCGTGGTCACGGAGTTCGGTGACCGCCGCCGGACGGATGCGCAGACGGCCGACGATCTGCTCCTTGCCGGCGCAATCGACGACCTTGTCGACGATCGGCACGACCGTGGTCTCGCCGAAGCGTCCGTCGCGCTCATACTTGACGGTGACCGGCTCGCCGCCGCGGCTGCCGATCAACTCCGGAATGCGCGAGAAATAATCGACGGGCTTGCCGTCGATCGCCACCAGGAGATCGCCGACCTTCAGGCCCGCCGCCTCGGCCGGGCTGTTGGCCGTGAAGCCGCCGACCACCGGACGGATATACTGATCCATGCCGAGATCGCCGTAGCGCAGCATGTTGTTGTAGCGATCCGTCCGCTCGCAATATTGCGGCTGGATCTCGCCGTGCAGCAGCTGGTTGCCCCGGCGGTATTCGACCGGCATCGGCTTGGCCCAGTACAGGAACTGGGATTCCTGGATGTCCTCGTAGCGGTCGACCCGTTTGTCGGCGAGACGGACGATCTCGTCGCCCGAGCGCAGGCCGGCTTTGGCGGCCGGACCGTCCGCCTGCACCGCGACGGTTGCCGGCGTATAGGGTTCGCCGGCGAAGAAATAGACGCCGGTCAGCAGCACGAATGCAAACAGGAGATTGGCCATCGGGCCGCCCAGCACGACGGCGGCACGGGCATAGAGCGGCTGGCTGAAGAACGCCCGCCGGCGGTCGGTTGGCGACAGGGGCTCGTCGGTCGGAGTCGCACTGGTCGCATCGTTGTCGCCCAGGAACTTCACATAACCACCCAGCGGGATCGCCGAAACCTTCCAGCGGGTGCCGTTGCGGTCGGTCCGGCCGAACATCTCGGGGCCGAAACCGATCGAGAAGACCTCGGCATGAATCCCGAAGCGCCGGGCGACCCAGTAGTGACCGTATTCGTGAACGAAGACGAGCAGCGTCAATACGAGGACGAAGTACGGCAGATACGTCGTAAACAGGCTGACCATGCTCTGCATGCCCTACTCGACCTCAAATCTCACGACACTTCAACAACTCAGCAGTCTCGTCCGGCAGATGTCCTCTGCCAGCCTGCGCGCCTCGAGATCGGCCGCCTCGACCTGCTCGAGGCCGCCGACCGCCTCCGAAAGACCGTTCCATCCGGACATCACGTCCTCGACGATCCGGGCGATGTCGAGAAACCTGATCCGCCGCGCGAGGAATGCAGCCACCGCTGCCTCGTTCGCCGCATTGAGCACGATCGGGGCATAGCCGCCCGTCACCAGGGCCTCTCGTGCCAGCCTTAGAGCGGGAAAGCGGCCGGAATCGGGCCGCTCGAAGGTCAGCGCCGGAATCGCCATGAAATCGAGCTTCGCCGCCGGCCCCTCGATCCGTGAGGGCCAGCCCAGTGCGTGGCTGATCGGGATGCGCATGTCGGCCGTCCCGAGCTGCGCGAGCACCGAGCCGTCGCAATAGGCGACCATCGAGTGGATCACCGATTGCGGGTGCACGACGATGTCGACCTGCTGTTCCGGCAACCCGAACAGAAGCTGTGCCTCGATCAGCTCGAGCCCCTTGTTCATCATGGTGGCCGAATCGATCGAGATCTTGTCGCCCATGTCCCAGTTGGGATGGGCCAGCGCCTGCTCCGGCGTCACCTCGGCCATGTCGGCCAGCGACCAGTTGCGAAAGGGTCCACCCGAGGCCGTCAGGATGAGCCGGTCGATCGCACGATTCTGGTCGGGCTCGAACACCTGGAAGATCGCATTGTGCTCGGAATCCACGGGCAGCAGCACGCCGCCGGAGTGGTCGATCGCGTCCATCAGCAGGCGTCCGGCACAGACCAGCGCTTCCTTGTTCGCGAGTGCCACCATGGCGCCGCGACGGGCTGCGACGAGCGTGGGCGCGAGTCCTGCGAATCCGACAACGGCGGCCATCACCCATTCCGCCGGCCGTGAGGCCGCTTCCACGACCGCTTCGGGACCGGCCGCGACCTCGATCGAGGTGCCGGCCAGGGCCTCCTTGAGGGAGCGATACTGAGCGGGATCGGCGACCACCGCGAGCCGCGCCCGCAGCCGCCTCGCCTGCTCGGCCAGCAGTTCCACCGAACGGCGCGCGACGAGCGCTTCGACACGATAACGCGTCGGATCGCGCCCGATGAGGTCTACGGTGCTCTGTCCGACCGAGCCGGTCGAGCCCAGGATCGTCACATGACGCGGGTTTTCAGGGGATGGCGCGACCCACTTCTTCTTCATGTCCAGGGCCACGCGCCCCCGGCAACCAGCCGGGCGATCGCCACCGCAACGAGCACGGCCATCAGCCCGTCGATCCGGTCGAGCAGGCCGCCATGGCCAGGAATGAGGCGACCGCTGTCCTTGACGCCAGCGCGCCGCTTGGCCGCCGACTCGAGCAGATCGCCCGCCTGTCCGACGATCGCGAGCACCGCTCCGGCGATTGCCAGATGAACGGTCTCCCCCAGGCCGAACGCATAGCCCACCGCCGCACTCGCGACCGCCGCCCAGGCCATGCCGCCGATCAGGCCAGACCAGGTCTTGCCGGGGCTGATGCTCGGCGCGAGCTTTGCACCGCCGGCCGTGCGGCCCACGAAGTAGGCACCGATGTCGGTGGCCCAGATGCAGGCGAGCACCCAGAGAATGGTCTCGCGTCCCGAAGCCGGCTGATGGCGCAGCCACAGCAGCGCAACAAGCGCCGCAAGCCCGTACAGGCAGGCAAGCACGCGCAGGACGGGCGCGCCGCGGGTCAGGCGCGACCATTCGAGAATCATCACGGGCGCCGCGAGCGCCGCCACGAGGTCGATCCAGGGAAAGCCGAACCAGACCGCCGCGAGAAGCAGCGGCCCCAGCACCACGGCCGACAGCGCGCGCAGCAGCAGGCCGCCGAAGCGCCCGCCGCGCGCCGGGGTGCTATTTTCCGATGCCGCCATAACGCCGCTCACGCCTGCGGAACTCCACGATGGCGTGTTCCAGGTGATCCTTGCCGAAGTCCGGCCACAGCGTGTCGACGAAAACCAGCTCCGAGTAGGCACACTGCCAAAGCAGGAAATTACTGATCCTCTGCTCGCCGCTGGTCCGGATCAGCAGGTCCGGATCCGGCAGACCCGCGGTCAGCAGCTCGCTCTCAAAGCTCGTCTCGTCGATGCTGTCGGCCGTGATCTCTCCCGCCGCGACCCGTTGCGCCAGACGACGCGTCGCCCGCAGGATCTCGTCGCGCGCGCCGTAATTGATGCAGATGTTGACGTCGATCCGCGTGTTGCTCGCGGTCATGCTCTCGGCGTCGGCGATGTCGCGCACGATGTCCGCCGCCAGCCCTTCCCGTCTGCCGATGACCCGGAGCCTGGCGCCGTTCTTGCGCAGTTCATCGAGTTCGCTGCGCAGATAGTGGCGCAGCAGCCCCATGAGATCGGCGACCTCGTCAGCCGGTCGCGTCCAGTTCTCGGTCGAGAAGGCGAACAGCGTCAGGACGGGTATTCCCAGCTCGCCGGCGCCGCGCACGACCCGGCGCACCGCGTCGGCTCCCCGGCGATGCCCCGCGACCCGCGGCAGACCACGCGCCTTCGCCCATCGCCCGTTGCCATCCATGATGATGGCGACGTGCTGGGGTCCCGCCCCAGCGTCGGGATTGGCGGGCAACGGCGCCGTGGGCATCAGACCGTCTTGATCTCTTTTTCCTTTTGGACCAGTGCGTCGTCGACCAGCTTGACGTAGCGGTCGGTCAGTTTCTGGACCTCGTCGGCCTTCTGGCGGTGCTCGTCTTCCGAGATCTTGTGATCCTTCTCGGCCTTCTTCAGCGCATCCATGCCGTCGCGTCGAATGTTGCGGACGGCGACCTTGCCCTGCTCGGCATACTTATGCGCCAGCTTGGCCAGTTCGTTGCGTCGCTCCGTGGTCAGCTCGGGGATCGGGATGCGGATCATCTGACCGTCCGGCGACGGGTTGAGGCCGAGGCCGGCCTCGCGGATCGCCTTGGCGGTCGGCGTCACGAGGCCCTTGTCCCAGACGCTGACGGTGAGCAGGCGCGGCTCGGGCGCGCTGACCGTGCCGACCTGGTTCAACGGCATGCGCTGGCCGTAGGCTTCGACCATCACCGGATCGAGCAGGTTCACCGAGGCGCGGCCCGTACGCAGGCCGCCAAATTCCTTCTTCAGCGCATCCATTGCGCCATGCATGCGCTTCTCGAGCTCGTTGAGGTCGGCAGACATGTTCAGGCCTCGTTCTTGATGATCGTAAAGGTTCCCTCGCCGCGCATCGTCGAAGCGAACGCGCCGGGCTTGTGGATGTCGAAGACGATGATGGGAATGCGGTTCTCGCGGGCGAGCGAGATCGCCGACGCGTCCATGACCTGCAGGTCGCGGGCCAGCACTTCCAGGTAGGTGAGCGTGTCGTAGCGCTGGGCGTTCTTGTCCTTGAGCGGATCGGCGGAATAGACCCCGTCCACCTGCGTGCCCTTCAGCAGCGCATTGACGCCCATTTCGGCCGCGCGCAGAGCCGCCGCCGTATCGGTCGTGAAGAAGGGATTGCCGGTGCCGGCCGCGAAGATCACGACGCGGCCCTTCTCCATATGGCGCACCGCGCGGCGCCGGATATAGGGCTCGCATACGGTGGTCATCGGGATCGCCGACTGGACGCGCGTCTGCAGGCCCTGCCGCTCGAGGGCGCTCTGCATGGCCAGCGAATTGATGACGGTCGCCAGCATGCCCATGTAGTCGCCGCTGGCCCGGTCCATGCCCGAGGCTGCGCCCGACACACCGCGGAAGATGTTGCCACCGCCGATCACCAGACAGACCTGAACGCCCATCTCGTGAACGGTCTTCACTTCTTGTGCGACCATTCCGACCATGTCGGGATCGAGACCGTATTCTCGATTCCCCATGAGCCCCTCGCCAGAGAGCTTGAGAAGGACGCGGCGATATTGGGGGCCCGACGGCATCAGATGCCTCTGATTACGTTTGTCTTGGGCGCGCGGACCTGGTCCGCGCGCCGGTGGAATTCAATACTACTTCTTGAGCTGGGCAGCCACCTCGGCTGCGAAATCCTCGTTCTTCTTCTCGATGCCCTCACCCAGGGCAAAGCGCAGGAAGCCCGTCAGCTGGACCGGAGCGCCGACCAGCTTGGCGGCTTCCTCGACGACCTTCGAGACCTTGGTCTTGCCGTCGATCACGAAAGCCTGTTCGAGCAACACCACCTCCTGGTGGAACTTGCGCAGGCCGCCTTCGACCATCTTGGTGACGATCTCGGCGGTCTTGCCCTGCTGGCCGGCCTTCTCGGCGAGGACCGCGCGCTCGCGCTCGATCGCTGCCTGGTCGAGGTCGGCGACGGTGAGCGACTGCGGGTTGGTCGCCGCCACGTGCATGGCGAGCTGCTTGGCGAGAGCGCCGAGCTTGGCCTTGTCGCCGGTCGACTCGAGGGCGATGAGCACGCCGATCTTGCCGAGGTCCGGCGCGACGGCATTGTGGGTGTAGGCCACGACCACGCCGTCTGACACCGACAGCGAGGCGGCACGGCGCAGGCTCATGTTCTCGCCGATGGTGGCGATCAGGTTCGTGAGCTCGCCCTGGACGTCCCGGTCCGAGCCGGGGAACGGCGCCGCCGCGACCTTGGCGAGATCACCGCCGTTGTCGAGCGCGAGCCTGGTCGCCGCGGCGACGAACTTCTGGAACTGATCGTTGCGGCCGACGAAATCGGTCTCGGCATTGACCTCGACGACCGCGCCGCGCGTGCCGTCGGCGGCCACGCCGACGAGGCCCTCGGCGGCGATGCGGCCGGCCTTCTTGGAGGCCGCCGACAGGCCCTTGGTGCGCAGCCAGTCGACCGCCTTCTCGACGTCGCCCGCCGTCTCGCCCAGCGCCTTCTTGCAATCCATCATGCCCGCGCCGGTCTTCTCGCGCAGTTCCTTGACGAGCGATGCAGTGATCTCAGCCATGTCTTGCTCCGTTTGGTACAACAAGGGCCGGTCTTCCGACCGGCCCCGTTTGCTTCGCGTAATTGAGGGGCCGGTCTACTCGGCCGGCGCTGCCTCGGCCGGCGCTGCCTCGGCGAGGGGAATTTCCTCGGCCGGCATTTCGCTCATCGCACCCACGTCGCCGCCGGTGGCGGCGATTTCGGCGCGGATGCCGTCGAGCACCGAGCTCGAGAGCAGATCGCAGTAGAGCGACACGGCGCGGATCGCATCGTCATTGCCCGGGATCGGGAAGTCGATCCCGTCGGGGTCGGAGTTGCTGTCGACCACCGCCACGATCGGAATGCCGCGCTTGCGGGCTTCCAGCACCGCAATCGACTCCTTGTTGGTGTCGATGATGAACAGCAGGTCGGGCGTGCCGCCCATTTCCTTGATGCCGCCCAGCGACCGCTCGAGCTTGTCGCGCTCACGGGTCAGGTCGAGCTGTTCCTTCTTGGTCAGGCCGACGACATCGCCCTTGAGGCGCTCGTCGAGCTCGCGCAGGCGCTTGATCGACGCGGAGATCGTGTTCCAGTTCGTGATCATGCCGCCCAGCCAGCGGTGATTCACGTAGTACTGGCCGCAACGCTTGGCCGCCTCGGCGACCCGCTCAGCGGCGGCCGGCTTGGTGCCGACGAAGAGGACACGGCCACCGCTCGCGACGACGTCGCGAACCTGGCGCAGCGCCTGCTCCAGCAGCGGCACGGTCTTGGTGAGGTCGATGATATGGATCCCATTGCGCACCCCGAACAGGTACGGCTTCATCTTCGGGTTCCAGCGGCGCGTGTGATGGCCGAAATGGACGCCGGCTTCCAGCAGCTGGCGCATCGTAAACGTCGGCATGGTCATGCCGTTCTCCTTTTCCGGTTGAGCCTCCGCGGGCGTCGTCCCCGAAATGGGAACACCGGAGCGAGCGGCGGGATGTCTCCCCGTCGACCGCAAACCCGCGTGCGAAGTGGCGCGTTTCTAGGAGGTTGGCGCCGAAAATGCAAGCGCCAGTAAAATCAAGGCCTTAGCCGATCGTTTTGGCGATCTCGCGGGCCAGTTCGAGGACCGAGAGCGGCGCACTGCCCTCGGCCTTGTTGTTGGCCGTGATCCACACCTTGCGTCCGGCCTTGTAGGCAGCAGCGGCCATCCGGGCCAGCACCCGGCGGGTCTCGACGTCCTGGTCGACCAGCCGGTCGAAGGGCTCGTAGCGCTGCCTGGCCGCCTGATAGAGGAACCCGCGATGCAGGTTCCAGCGCACCACGAGCGCTCCCGGCTCCTCGCCGTCCAGCGCCTTCAGCGCCGTTTCCTGCCGCTCGACCTCAGGCATCCGGTCATGAAGACCGACGCAGTATCGGATTCCGGCCCGGGCGAGCATACGCATCAGCCGCGGGGTCAGAAGCTCCGGATTTCGCAATTCCAGCGCGTAAATTGGTGATTGGCCCGCCATTTCACGCGGCAAGGCTGCGAAGAAAGCCTCGAGGCGCTCGATCAGGAGCTGCGTTTCGTCGGCGAGGCCGCGCGGCAGCGGCGAGATCTGGAAGACCAGCGGTCCCGCCTTGGCTTTCAGGCCTTCGAGGCAGGGCAGGACGAATTCACGGGTGGCCAGGGTGGCGTCGAGGAAGTGGGGGTTGGCGACCTTGCCCCTGCCCTCCTCGTCGCGCATCACAGCGTCGCATACGAGCGCCGGCGCCTTCACGACGAAGCTGAAATGATCCGGCACCTGGCTGGCATATTGCGCGTAAGTGACCGCGGAAATCGGCGCGTAGAAAGTCCGGTCCAGACTCACGGTCCGCAGCAGAGGGATCTCGCCGTAGGCCTGGAGCCCCTTCCGGCTGAGCGTCACCTGGGGATGGACGCCCTCGTAGACGAGGCCGCGCCAGCCGGGAAAGAACCAGGAAGAAGTGCCGAGCCGGATGTCGAGCGGCAGCGCCGGCGCCTCGAGCAGCGGCGAATCCCGCGCTGGCCGGACATCGCCCGCGCCTGCAGCGCGCCGCCTCGGCGGCGGGGCGCCACCGGTTTCGAAGAGGCCGGGCTGCCGGCTCAAATCTCCTCCACCTGCGCGACGCCCGGCAGGCTGCCGATCGTGTCGCGCAGGCCGCCTGCGATGGAATAGGCGCCGGGCAAGGTGACCTCGGCCTCCGACTCGTCCGTCATCGGCACGACGAGGGTCACGCGGCCGCGGCCGCGCTTGCCCTCGAGCGCCTTGCGCAGCGACTCCAGCGCGACCGGATCGGTGATAACGATGCGCAGGCCGGCCGCCGAATTGGCGACCGCATCGTCGAGCTTCTCGACCGTCTGCGCCGTCAGCTTGACCTGCTCGCCGTCGAGCCGGCCGTCGACCGAAATGAGAACCGCCTGTCCCGCCTCGAGGAGCGCGCGCTTGGAGTTCAGCAGCTCGCTGAACACGACACATTCGAAAGCGCCGGACTGATCGGAGCACTGGAGGAAGGCGAAGCGGTTGCCCTTGGCCGAGGTGCGCTCCATGCGGTCGATGACCGTGCCGGCGAGCTTGATTCGGCCGGGCGTGCCTCGGGCCAGCAATGCCTGGAGGTCGGCGGCCCGGCAGACGCCCAGCCGCTGCAGGCTGCGCTCGTAGGCAGCCAGCGGATGCGACGACAGGTAGAAGCCGATCGCCGCGAACTCGTTCTGCAGCCGCTCCATCGGCGCCCAGTCCGGCACCTTGGCCAGTTGCGGGCGGCGCTGGGCGGTATCGTCGCCGAACAGGTTGTTCTGGTTGCTGCCCCGCGATTCGTGCGTGGCCTGGGAATGGCGGGTCAGCGCCTCGACGGCGGCGAAGGTCTGGGCCCGGTTCTTGTTCAGCATGTCGAAGGCCCCCGCCTTCACCAGGCTTTCCAGCAGCCGCTTGTTCAGCGCACGCGAGTCCAGCCGCTCGGCGAAGTCGAACAGGTCCTTGAACGGGCCATTGGCTTCGCGCTCCTCGGTGAGCCGGCTCATGGCCTCCTTGCCGACGCCCTTGATGGCCGCCAGCGCGTAGCGGATCGCCTTCTTGCCGTCCGCGGTCTGCTCGACGGTGAACTCGGCGGACGACTTGTTCACGTCCGGTGGCAGCAGCTCGACGTTGATCCTGTCGAGATCGCGGCGATAGCCGTTCAGCTTTTCCACGTTGCCCATGTCGAGGGTCATCGTGGCGGCGAAGAATTCGACCGGGTGGTTGGCCTTGAGATAGGCGGTCTGGTAGCAGACCAGCGCGTAGGCGGCGGCGTGGGACTTGTTGAAGCCGTAGCCCGCGAACTTGTTGACCTGGTCGAAGATCGACGAGGCGTTGTCCGCCTTGACGTTGTTCTTCTCGGCACCCTCGACGAAGCTCACCCGCTGGGCATCCATCTCGGCCTGGATCTTCTTGCCCATGGCGCGACGCAGCAGGTCGGCGCCGCCGAGCGTGTAACCGCTCAGCACCTGCGCGATCTGCATGACCTGCTCCTGGTAGATCATGATGCCGTAGGTTTCCTTCAGGATCCCTTCCAGCAGCGGATGCAGGTAGTCCGGCTCCTCCTCGCCATGCTTGCGCTTGATGTAGCTCGGGATGTTCTCCATCGGGCCCGGCCGGTAGAGCGCCACCACGGCGATGATGTCCTCGAAGCGGTCCGGCTTCATCTTGCGCAGCACGTCGCGCATGCCGTTGCCTTCGAGCTGGAACACGCCCGATCCGTCGCCGCGGCAGAGAAGTTCGAACGTCTTGCGGTCGTCGAGCGGCAGCCTCGGGATGTCGATCTTGTCGCGCCCGATGAAATCCCAGGCCTTCTCGATGACGGTCAGCGTCTTGAGGCCCAGGAAGTCGAACTTCACCAGCCCGGCCGTCTCGACCCACTTCATGTTGAACTGGGTGGCCGGCAGCGAGTCGACGCCGTCGGTGTCGCGGAACAGCGGCACGAGCTGATCGAGCGGCCGGTCGCCGATCACGACGCCGGCGGCATGGGTCGAGGCGTTGCGGAACAGGCCCTCGAGCTGCAGCGCGAGGTCGATCAGGCGCTTGATCTCCTCGTCGGCGTTGTACTGCTCCTTGAGCAGGTCCTCGGTCTCCAGCGCCTTGGCCAGGGTCACCGGATTGGCCGGATTGTTGGGCACCAGCTTGCAGATCCGGTCGACCTGCCCGTAGGGCATGCCCAGCACGCGGCCCACATCGCGCAGCACGGCTCGCGCCTGCAGCTTGCCGAAGGTGATGATCGCCGCGACGCGGTCGTGCCCGTATTCGTCGCGCACGTAGCGGATCACGCGGTCGCGCTTGTCCTGGCAGAAGTCGATGTCGAAGTCGGGCATCGACACGCGCTCGGGGTTGAGGAAGCGCTCGAACAGCAGCCCCCAGCGCAGCGGGTCGAGATCGGTGATCTTGAGCGACCAGGCAACCAGCGAGCCGGCGCCGGAGCCGCGACCCGGTCCCACCGGCACGCCGTTGTCCTTGGCCCACTGGATGAAGTCGGCCACGATCAGGAAGTAGCCGGCGAACCCCATCCTCTCGATCATGTCGAGCTCATAGGACAACCGCTCGTCGTAGCGCGCGAAGTCGATGCCCTCCGCGAGCCTGCCCAGCGCCCGCAGCTCGTCGAGCCCGGTCTTTGCCAAGTCGCGCAGGGCCTCACCCTCGGTGCGGCCTTCGAGCTTGGTATAGCGCGGCAGGATCGGCTTGCGCGGCGTCGGCATGTAGGCGCAGCGCTGGGCGATCACCAGTGTGTTGTCGCAGGCCTCGGGAATGTCCGAGAACAGGCTGCGCATCTCGGCGGCGGACTTGAAATAGTGCTCCGGCGTCAGACGCCGCCGGTTCGGGTCCTCGATATGGGCGCCCTGCTCGATGCAAAGCAGCACGTCGTGCGCCTCGTACATCGACTTCTTCGGGAAGTGGACGTCGTTGGTCGCGACCAGCGGCAGATCGCGGGCATAGGCCAGCTCGATCAGCGGCCCTTCGATGCGGCGCTCCAGATCCTCCCCGTGGCGCTGCAGCTCGAGATAGAGGCGGTCGGCGAACAGGCGCTGCAGCCGGTCGAGCAGATGCTCCGCGGCCGGGGTCTGGCCGGCCGCCAGCAGCCGGCCCACGCCGCTGCCGTTGCTGCCCGTGATCGCGATCAGCCCGTCGGTCGAGCCTTCGAGCTCGGCCAGCGGCAGGGCCGCTACCGATCCGGCCTTGAATTCGAGGTGGGCACGGCTCACCAGCCGCATCAGGTTGAGATAGCCCTGCTCGCTCTGCACGAGCAGGGTCAGCCAGTCGACGGTCGGCAGCTTGCTGGCTGTGGCGATGCCGCCCTCTTCCTCGCGTCGGATGCCGATGTCGCACCCCACGATCGGCTGGATGCCGGCCTTGGAGGCGTACTGCGAGAATTCGAGCGACCCGAACAGGTTGTTGCGGTCGGTGACGGCGACCGCGGGCATCTCCGCCTCCTTTGCCAGGGAGACGACCTTGTCGACCTTGTTCGCGCCTTCGGTGAGCGAATAGGCGGAACGAACTTTCAGATGGATGAAATCAGCGATGGTCACGGAGCATCATCGCGCCGCGGCCTGTGGACTGTCAGGCATCGAGCACGCCATCTTTCAGCCGCACGGTGCGATCCATGCGGGCCGCCAGCTCCGGATTGTGGGTGGCGACCAGCGCCGCCATGCCGGTCTCCCGCACCAGCGCGAGCAATTGCTGAAACACCGTTTCCGAGGTCGTCGAATCGAGGTTGCCGGTGGGCTCGTCGGCCAGCAGAACACGCGGCGCGTTGGCCACCGCGCGGGCGATCGCCACGCGCTGCTGTTCACCGCCCGACAGGCGTCCCGGGCGATGGTCCAGCCGGTCACCGAGCCCGACCAGGCCCAGGAGATCGGCCGCCCGCTTCCGGGCCGCCCCGCGCGCCACACCGTTCAGCATCTGCGGCAGCATGACGTTCTCGACGGCCGAGAATTCCGGCAGCAGGTGATGATACTGATAGACGAAGCCCAGGAAGTTGCGGCGCAGGCCCGTACGCTCCCTGTCGGCCATCCGCACCGTCGCCTTGCCGTCGACCACGACCTCCCCCTCGTCGGGCCGTTCGAGAAGGCCCGCAATGTGCAGCAGGGTCGACTTGCCGCTTCCCGACTGGCCGACCATGGCCACGATCTCGCCGGCATGCAGGTCCACCGACACGCCGCGCAGCACGTCGAGCCGACGGTCACCCTGAACGAAGGTGCGGCGGATGCCCTGCAGGACAAGCGGCTTGGCGGTGTCACTCATGTCGCAATCCTTCGACCGGTTCGATCCGGGTGGCGCGCCAGGCCGGATAGGCCGCGGCGACGAGCGAAAGCACGATCGCCACGGCAATGATGAACGCCACCTCGACCGGGTCCACCCGAACCGGCATCGAGGTGATGAAGTCGACCTCGGCCCCGGCGGTGCCGGCGCCGCCGGTGACGTTCGCGAGCGCGCGGCCGATCGCGGGCATGTTGGCGCAGAGCAGCAGGCCCAGCGCCGCGCCGATCGCCGTGCCAACGACGCCGACCGCCGCTGCTGCCATGAAGAAGGCGCGAATGATCGTACCCGGTCCGGCGCCCATGGTCCGCAGGATCGCGATGCTGCCGCGCTTCACGCGCACCAGCATGGTGAAGCTCGCGACCACGTTCATGGCGGCCACGACGACGATCAGGGTCAGGATGATGAACATCATCACCCGCTCGACCTGCAGCGCACCGACGAAGCGCGCATTGAGGCCGAGCCAGTGCGACACGCGCAGATCTTCGCGGCCGAGCGACCGGCGCAGGTCCTCCGCCACCCTCGGCGCGGACTCCGGGTCCTTCAGGAACAGGTCGATCGAACTCACGGTTTCCTTGCCGTATTCGAGATCCTCCTGCAGCGCCGCCAGCGGAATGAACACCAGGGTGCTGTCGAACTCGTAGCGGCGGCTCAAGAAGGTGGCCAGGATGTCGTAGTCGCTGTAGCGCGGCGCGATCGTGCCGCCCTCGTTCAGCTGGTGGGTCACCACGGTCAGCGGCTCCCCGACCCTCACCTGCATCTGCTGGCGCAGCCGTTCGCCGATCACCAGCCCGGGCTTCGGGCCGAACTCCGCCAGATCGCCGAAGATGATGTTCCTCGACACGATGTCCCGATTGAGGAGATCCTCCCGCCGCACGCCGCGCAGCTGCGCACCGCGGGTCTGGCCGTGCCCGGTGACGAGAACCTGGCGCTCCAGCGTGAGCCGCACCGCCTCGACGCCGGGGACGTCCTTGAGCTTCGCCAGCAGATCGGGCGTGGCCTGCAGCAAGCCGCCGCGCGCCGCGACGATGACATGGCCGTTCATGCCGATGATCCGGCCCAGGAGCTGCTCGCGAAAGCCGCCCATGACCGAGAGAACGGCGATCAGCGTCCCGACCCCCAGCGCCACGCCGATCAGCGAGAACATCGCGATGAAGGAGACGAAGCCTTCGCGCTGGCGGGTGGCGAGGTAGCGCCAGGCGAGCCAGCGCTCGACGACGGGCGCGCGTTCACTCACGGCGGAGGCCCTCCACCGGGTCGAGGCGCGCTGCGCGGGCCGCCGGGTAGATCGAGGCTAGCAAGGCGAAGACAAGCGCCATGATCGCGATCCCCGCGACCTCGCTCCATTCGATCCGCGACGGCAGTTCGGCCAGCAAATAGAGGGTCTGGTCGAACAGCACGATGTCGAAGGTCCGCTGCAGCCACTGCCGGATCGCCTCGATGTTGCGCGCGAAGGCGAGCCCCAGCACGACGCCCAGGATCGTCCCGGCGCCTCCGATCGACAGCCCGTCGAGCAGGAAGATCCGCATGATGGCGGCCCGGCTGGCGCCCATGGTGCGCAGGATGGCGATGTCGGCTGTCTTCGTCCGCACCAGCATGACCAGGCTGGACACGATGTTGAAGGCCGCGACCAGCACGATCATCGTCAGGACCAGGAAGATCATGTTGGTCTGGGCGACGACGGCCGAGAAGAACCCGGCATTGGCCTGGAACCAGTCGAACACCCAGCCCTGCGTTCCCACCGCCTGCATCAGCAGCCGACGCGTCTCCGCGGTCGAGGCCTTGTCCGACACGAACACCTCGATGCCCGTGACGGTGGGCCCGAGGTTGAGCATGTGCTGGGCGTCCTGCAGCGGCGCGTACACGAAGTTGGAATCGTAGTCGTACATGCCGGTGCAGAAGATCGCGGCGACCTTCACCGCGGCCGAGCGCGGCATGACCCCGAGCGGCGTCGCGACGGAGACCGGCGACACCAGCTGCAGCCTGTCCCCCACCTTCAGGTTCATGAGGTCGGCCAGGCGGCGGCCGATCACAACGGTAAAGTCGTCGCCGAAGCCCTTGAGGGTGCCCCAGTCGATCGGCTTGTCGTCGTCGGACTTGCACAGCGTGCGATAGCGTTCGCGGTTTTCCGGCGATCCTTCGATCGCCGACGCGAGCGGCGGGCGGTTCCGAATGTCGTCGGGCCGCATCCCGCGCAGCACGATCCCGCGCACGCGGTCGCCGGCGACCGCCATGAGCTGGCCCTCGGCCGTCGGCGTGGCAGACTCGACGCCCGGCACCGCCGCCAGCCGCGCCAAGAAATCGGGCGTGGGCTCGAGGGGGCCGCCATTGGACTGGACGCCCAGCTGGCCGCTGATGCTCGACATCTGCGCCAGCATCTCGACGCGAAAGCCGTTCATCACCGACATCACGACGATGAGGGTCCCGACCCCCAGCGTGATGCCGATCAGCGAGAAGCCGGCGATCACCGAAATGAAGCCTTCCTCGCGGCGGGCCCGCAGGAAGCGGAAGGCAATCAGGCGTTCGGCGGCGAAGGACATGGCTGAGCCCTGTCCGCGGCTCAGCCGAACCGCGCGAGGACCTGTTCGGGCGCCAGCTCCTCGCGGGCGCCGGTCTTGCGGTTCTTGACCTCGAGCTTGCCCGCGGCGAGTCCCTTCGGGCCGACGATGACCTGCCAGGGGATGCCGATCAGGTCCATGTCGGCGAACTTGCCACCCGGCCGGATGTCGCGATCGTCGTGCAGCACCGCGACGCCCTTGGCCGAGAGCGCGTCGTAGAGCTTCTGGCAGGCGCCGCCGACGGCACCGTCGTCCGGCTTCAGGTTGACGATCGCCACCTTGAAGGGCGCCACCTCGTCGGGCCAGACGATGCCGGCATCGTCGTGGCTCGCCTCGATGATGCCGCCGACCAGGCGCGAGACGCCGATGCCGTAGGAGCCCATCTCGACGGTGATCTGCTCGCCGCCAGGGCCGGCGACAACGGCATTCATGGGCTTGGAGTACTTGGTGCCGAAATAGAAGATGTGGCCGACCTCGATGCCGCGCGCGGCGAGACGTTCGCCCTCGGGCAGCGCCTCGAAGGCCTTCGCGTCGTGCATCTCGTCGGTCGCCGCGTAGAGCGACGTCCACTCGTTCACGATCCCCTGCAGGTCCGACGAGTAATCGATCGTGCGGCTGAGGATGTCCTTGTCGACCAGCCCCTTGTGGCAGAACACGGCGCTCTCGCCGGTCTCGGCCAGGATGATGAACTCATGGCTGAGATCGCCGCCGATCGGCCCGGTGTCGGCGCGCATCGGGATCGCCTTCAGGCCCATCCGGGCGAAGGTGCGCAGATAGGCCACGAACATCCTATTGTACGAGTGGACCGCACCCGCCTTGTCGATGTCGAACGAGTAGTTGTCCTTCATCAGGAATTCGCGACCGCGCATGACGCCGAAGCGCGGACGGACCTCGTCCCGGAACTTCCACTGGATGTGATAGAGATTCTTCGGCAGGTCGCGATAGCTCTTCACGCCATCGCGAAAGAGCGTCGTGATCATTTCCTCGTTGGTCGGGCCGTACAGCATCTCGCGATCGTGGCGATCCTTGATGCGCAGCATCTCCGCCCCGTAGGCCTCGTAGCGGCCGCTTTCGCGCCACAGGTCGGCCGACTGGATGGTCGGCATCAGCACTTCCTGGGCACCCGCCCTGTCCTGCTCCTCGCGCACGATCCGCTCGATGTTGCGCAGGACCCGAAGGCCGAGCGGCAGCCAGGCATAGATGCCGGCGCTGGTCTGGCGGACGAGGCCGGCGCGCAGCATCAGCCGATGCGAAACGATCTGCGCTTCCGACGGAGTTTCCTTCATCGTCGGCAGAAAGTACTGGCTCATGCGCATGCGGAATCGGTCCTCGGTCGGGGTATCGGGATGGCGGCGGACTGTAGGGAACGGGTCGGCCAAAGGCAAACCTGGACGGTATGGCTGGCTTTTCACAGCCATGTGCCCGCACACTGGGCGCGACTTTCGGGGGGGAGCGGGATGCTGGAGCGACTTTTCAAGCTGAGCGAGAACAAGACCAACGTCCGGACCGAGCTCGTCGCCGGCCTCACGACGTTCCTGACGATGGCCTACATCATCTTCGTCAACCCTTCGATCCTGGCCGAGGCCAAGATGCCGTTCGGAGCCGTGTTCGCCGCCACCTGCGTGGCGGCGGCGGTGGGCTGCTTCCTGATGGCTTTCCTCGCCAACTATCCGATCGCCCTCGCCCCCGGCATGGGCCTCAACGCCTATTTCGCCTTCGGCGTGGTCGGTGGCATGGGCCACACCTGGCAGGTCGCGCTGGGCTGCGTCTTCATCTCCGGCATCATCTTCCTGATCATCAGCGTGCTGCCGATCCGGGAATGGATCGTCAACGCGATCCCGAAGTCGCTGAAGATGGCGATCGCAGCCGGCATCGGCCTCTTCCTGGCGCTGATCGCGCTGAAGAATGCCGGCATCGTCGTCGGCAATGCGGCGACCCTGGTCGCCCATGGCAAGATGACGAGCTGGCCGGTGGTGATGGCGGTCCTTGGCTTTGCCATCATCGTTGCCCTCGAACACCGCCGCGTCATGGGCGGCGTGATCATCGGCATTCTGGTCGTCACCGTGATCTCGATCCTGGCCGGGCATCAGAAGTTCGCCGGCATCTTCGACACCCCGCCCTCGATCGCGCCCGTGTTCCTCCAGATGGATCTTGCCGGTGCCCTGCAGGTCGGACTCGTGACGGTGGTCTTCGCCTTCCTGTTCGTCGACCTGTTCGACAATACCGGCACCCTGATCGCGCTGGCCCATCGCGGCGGCTTCATGCGGCCCGACGGAACCGTGCCGCGCCTGCGCGGCGCGCTCATTTCGGACAGCGCCTCCGCCATGATCGGCGCGGCCCTCGGGACCTCGACGACGACCAGCTACATCGAGAGCGCCTCGGGCATCAATGCCGGCGGCCGGACCGGGCTCACCGCTGCCGCCGTCGGCGTGCTGTTTCTGCTGGCTCTCTTTCTCTCGCCGCTCGCCGGATCGATCCCGGCCTATGCGACCGCGCCCGCCCTTCTCTATGTCGCGTGCCTGATGGCCCGCGGGCTCACCGAGATCGAATGGAACGACATCACCGAGGCGGCGCCGGCGGTGATCACGGCGATCGCCATGCCCTTCACCTTTTCGATTGCCGACGGCATCGCCTTCGGTTTCATCTCGTACGCCGGAATCAAACTTGCCGCCGGCCGGTATCGCGACATTCATCCGGCCGTGGCGATTCTCGCTGTGCTTTTCGTGATCAAATATGTGGTCATTGGATGATCAGCGAAATGGTGCGGACATTAGTTTGTCGTCGAACGACCTCGCCGTTGCAGATTCTTCTGTCCACCACCCATGGATGGAAAGAAAAGGTCTTGGCAATTCCCAGGCGACACGCTAAACAGCCTACGCGTTGGGCGTAGCCCGAGTTTAGGGAGGAGAGCGGCGGAAGCCGCCTACGACGAGTTTCGGGGGTAGAGGACGGCGGACCACTGGTCCGCCGTTTCCTTTTGGGGCGAATGGCCCTAGAGGGCCTCGGCTCAGGTTCCTTCGAGCCGCCTGAAACTCAGCAGATCGAGCTGATAGAATCCGTAGAAGGCGAGCCAGAGCACGGCCGCGACGATGGTCGTGATGATGGCCTTGCGCAGCAACTCCGGCCGTTCTGGCGCGCCGGTCTCCTGGCCCCTGCCCGGATTCTCGACACGCCTGACGCCCAGCGGCAGAACCATGAAAAGCGCGATCCACCAGATCACCAGGTAGACCATGATGCCGGTAGCCCAGCCCATGGCGCGATGCTCCTCAGACCTGTTCGAGTTCGATCAGCGTGCCGGTGAAGTCCTTGGGATGCAGGAACAGCACGGGCTTGTCGTGGGCGCCGATCTTGGGCTCGCCGTCGCCCAGCACGCGCGCGCCCTGCGACTTCAGCTTGTCGCGGGCGGCATAGATGTCCTCGACCTCGTAGCAGACATGGTGGATTCCACCGTCGGCATTGCGGGCAAGGAAATTGGCGATCGGCGACTTCTCGCCGAGCGGATGCAGGAGTTCGATCTTGGTGTTCGGCAGCTCGACGAAGACCACCGTCACGCCATGGGCCGGCTGCTCCTTGGGCGCGCTCACCTTGGCGCCCATCACGGTGCGATAGAGCTCGCTCGCCTTGGCCAGGTCCGGCACGGCGATCGCGATATGGTTCAGGCGTCCGATCATGGTCTTCTCCGGCGGCTGCGCGGCCTTTAGATGCGGACGATGTGCACGTCCGTCAACGGCTTCTTGCCGAGGTGCGCCCGCACGACGCGCCGGACGGCCTGGCGGGCCGCCTCCTCCATCCGCCGGTCGTCGGTGCGTTCGACGCTCTTGAGGTCGGCCAGCATCTCCGCCAGCGCATCCTCGATCGCCTCCTGTAGCTCGCCGTCGGCGTCGTCGATCCCGCGCAGCGAGACCTTCGGAGGCGCCAGCGGCTTGCCCCGCTTGTCCACCACCAGGGTCGCCGCGGCAGCGCCATTCCACAGCAGTTTGCGCCGTTCGCGCAGCGATTCCCCGTCGAGCGGGATCAGCGTGTCGCCGTCCCGGGCCAGCCGGCCGGAGAAGACGTGGTCGATGATCTCGGCCGGTCCCGGCGCCAGCCGCACCAGGGTGCCGTTGGGCGCCACGATCGTTTCCGGGACCTGGCAGGTCTTCGCCAGCTCGGCATGCTCCATCATATGCCGGACCTCGCCGTGGACCGGCAGCGCGATCTTGGGCCGGACCCACTGATAGACCCGTACCAGCTCGTCACGCGCCGGATGGCCCGAAACGTGGATATCGGCCTCGCGGTCGGTGATGACCTTCACGCCGCGGGCGATCAGCGCATTCTGCAGGCGCCCGACCGAATGCTCATTCCCCGGGATGACCCGCGACGAGAAGATGGCGGTGTCCCCGGCCTCGAGAACGAGATCGCGATGCTCTCCGCCGGCGAGTTTCGACATGGCGGCCCGCGGCTCGCCCTGGCTGCCGGTGCAGATGAACAGCACCTTGTCGCGCGGCAGGTAACCGGCCTGCTTCTCGGGCACGCATTCGGGGAAATCGAGCAGGTAGCCGCACTCCTGCGCCGATTCGAGCATGCGTGTGAGGGCGCGTCCCGACAGAACCGGATGGCGGCCGGCCGCAACCGCCGCCAGGGCGATACTCTCGACCCGCGCGAGGTTGGAGGCGAAGCAGGTAACGGCCACCCTGCCCGCGTGGCCGCGCACGAGCGCCTCGAGGTTCTTGCGGACCGTGGACTCCGACCCCGCCTCGCCTTCGACGAAGACGTTGGTGCTGTCGCAGACCATGGCGAGCGCGCCCTCGTCGCCGATGCGCTTCAGCATGGCCTCGTCGGTCAGGTCGCCCAGCAGCGGCTCGGGGTCGATCTTCCAGTCGCCCGTGTGGAAGATCGTGCCGAACTTCGTGCGGATTGCCATCGCATTCGGCTCGAGGATCGAATGCGTCATGGTGATCATTTCGAGCTCGAACGGCCCGAGGCTGAACTTGCCCCTCAGGGGGATCTCGGTGACCGGCACCTGATCCCTCAGGCCGGCATCGATCAGTTTGCGCTTCAGCACCGAGGCGGCGAAGGGCGTCGCATAGACCGGTGCCTTCAGCTGTGGCCACAGGTCGGCGACGGCGCCGAGATGGTCCTCGTGGGCATGGGTCAGGACGATGCCGACGAGGTCGCCGCGGCGTTCCACGATGAACTCGGGATCCGGCATCACCACCTCGACGCCGGCCATCGAACTGTCGGCGAAGCCGATGCCGAGATCGACCATCAGCCACTTGCCGGCCGTGCCGTAGAGGTTGAGGTTCATGCCGATCTCGCCGGCCCCACCGAGGGCCAGGAACAGCAGCTCGTCGTTCGACGGAACCGTCATCGGCTGTTGCGCCGCCAGATCTCCAGCAGGCCGAGCGACATCAGGTCGGGCTCGATGAAGTCGAACAGGCCGATCTCGTCCTTGAACACGCTGGCGAGGCCGCCTGTGGCGATCACCTTCATGGGCTCGCCATACTCCTCGCGGATGCGCCGGATCAGGCTTTCGATCAAGCCGACATAGCCCCAGAAGATGCCCGACTGCATGTTGGCTACGGTGTTCTTGCCGATCACGTGGGCCGGCTTCTCGACCCGGATGCGCGGGAGGCGCGCGGTCATCAGATAGAAGGCCTCGATCGTGAGCTCGACGCCCGGCGCGAACACACCGCCGATGAAATTGCCGTCCTTGTCGGCGAGATCGAAGGTCGTGGCACTTCCAAAGTCGATGGTGATCAGCGGCCCGCCATACTTCGTGTGGCCGGCGATGACGCCGACGAGGCGGTCGGCGCCCGCCTCGGCCGGCCGGTCGATCAGGACCTTGATGCCGAGATGGCAGTCGGGCTCGCCGACGATCAGCAGCTTGGTGTGGAAGTAGTTCTCGCAGAGGCGGCGCAGGTGGGTATTCACCGCCGGCACGACGCTGGCCAGGATCGCGCCCTTGATCGACTTGGGATCGAAGCCCTGCAGGTTCATGAGCTGGGTCACCCAGGCGGCATATTCGTCGGACGTGCGCTTGGACTCGGTGCGCAGGCGCCAGGCAGCGACGATCCTGTCCTCGTCGAACACGACGAACTTCGAGTTGGTGTTGCCAACGTCGATGGCCAGCAGCATTCCCGCCCTCCTCAGGCCGCCCGGCCCAGCAATTCACCCGACACGATCTTGCGCGGGCCCTCCGCCGTTTCCAGCAGAAGGGCCCCTTCGCGGTCCAGTCCGGCGAACCGGCCGCGGACGAGGCCCTCGCCCAGCCGGACGTCGACCTCGGCGCCCAGCGGTCCCGCCTTCGCGAGCCATTCGCGGCGTACCGTCTCGAACCCGTCCCGGCGCCACTTCGCCAGCCGGGTCGCCAGTGCGCGCGTGAGGCCTTCCAGCGCCGCCTCGACGGTGCCGCCCAGGGCCGCTGCCGGATACCGCATCTCGGGAAGCTGCGGCGCGAAGGTCACGTTCACCCCGATGCCGGCCACGACATGCTCGACCTGCCCGTCCTGGCCGATCGCGCTCTCCAGAAGGATGCCCGCGATCTTTCCGCCATCGACCAAGACATCGTTGGGCCATTTCAGGCGCACGCTGCGATCCGCCGGCACGAGGTCGCCGACCGCGAGCGCGGCCACGAAACCCAGCTCAGCGGCGCGCGGCGCCGCGCAGGCGGGCCGCAGGATCGTGGAACTGTAGAGATTGCCGACCGCCGAGGCCCAATTGCGCCCGCGGCGACCGCGACCGCCCGACTGTTCCCGCGCCCACACGACGGTGCCCTCGGGGGCTCCGCCATCGGCCAGGCGGATGGCTTCGTCGTTGGTGCTGCCGACGCTTTCGAGCGCGACCAGCGTCCACCCGTCCGGAAGGACGGGCATTCCTGTCACTGGAACAGACCCTTGGCGGCCGCTTCGGCGATCAGGCTGAGAGGCTGGGGAACCAGCGAGAAGATCGCGATCAGGAAGGCTGCCGCCAGCGCGACCACCCGATTGACGCCGAAGGCCGGACGGTCGATCGCTTCAGCCGGCTCGTCGAAGTACATCACCTTCACGATGCGCAGGTAGTAGTAAGAGGCGACCACGGAGGCGAGCACGCCCAGCACCGCCGGCACGTACAGCTTGGCCTCGACCGCGGCCATGAAGATGTAGAGCTTGCCCCAGAAGCCCGCGAGCGGCGGGATGCCGGCCAGCGAGAACATGAAGATCAGCATGCCCAGCGCCATCATCGGCTGACTGCGCGCGAGGCCGGCGAGATCGGAAACCTGCTCGACCATGATGTTGCGGCGCTTCATCATCAGGATGGTGGCGAAGACGCCCAGCGTCATGACCAGGTAGATGGCGAGATAGAAGACCACCGCCTGGATGCCGATCTCGGTGCCGCTGGCGACGCCCAGCAGGATGTAGCCAACATTGCCGATCGACGAGTAAGCCATCAGTCGCTTGATGTTCTGCTGGCGCAGCGCCGCGAAGGCACCCAGCGCCATCGACAGCACCGAGGCCACGACGATGATCTGCTGCCACTGCGCGAACAGCGGCTTGAACGGGCCCATCAGGACCGACACCAGCAGCGACAGGGCGGCGATCTTCGGCGCCACGGCAAACAGGGCCGTCACGGGCGTCGGTGCGCCCTCGTAGACGTCCGGCGTCCACATGTGGAACGGCACGGCCGAGACTTTGAAGGCGAGACCGGCGACCACGAACACCAGGCCGATGATCACCCCGATCTCGGTGGCGCGGCCGTCGGCCAGCGCGCCCGAGATCTGGACGAAGGCAGTGCCGCCGCAGAAGCCGTAGATCAGCGACGAGCCGAACAGCAGCATGCCCGAGGCGACCGAGCCCAGGACGAAATACTTCACGCCGGCCTCGGTGGAGCGCACGCTGTCGCGTTGGAACGCGGCGATGACGTAGAGCGCCAGCGACTGCAGCTCGAGGCCGACATACAGCGCCATCAGGTCATTGGCCGAGATCATCAGCATCATGCCGAGCGTCGCCAGGGCGACCAGGATCGGATACTCGAACCGCCAGGCCTTGGCCTGCTCGAAATAGGCGCGCGACATCAGGATGGCGACGGCGGAGCCCACCAGCACCATGACCTTCATGGTCGCGGTCAGGCGGTCGACGATAAACAGCGAGGAAAAGGCTGGCCCTTCGCGATACGGCAGGAACAGCAGCGCAGCCGTCACCAGCAGGGCGACCGAGGTCGCCACCGAGACGAACGGCGTGGCGATTTCACCCCGCACGACGCCGTAGATGAGCAACAGTGCGGTGGCCGCCGCGAGGAAGATTTCCGGGCGGGCCAGGGTCCAGGATTCGAGACCGACGATCATGTTCATTACTCCCGGCCGCTCACGGTACCAGCGCCGCGGTGCGGGCGAGCTTCAAAGCCGCCTGATAGTCGCCGATCAGCTTGTCCACCGCCGGCGCCATCGGGTCGAGGAAGGAATTGGGATAGACGCCCATCCAGATCGTGAGCAGCACCAGCGGCAAGAAGATCGCGATCTCGCGACCGTTCATGTCGAGGATGCCCTTCAACGAGTCCTTGGTGAGCTCGCCGAAGACGATCTTGCGATAGAGCCAGAGCGCGTAGGCAGCGCCCAGGATGAGGCTGGTCGCAGCCAGGAACGCCACCCAGGTATTGGCCTTGAACGCACCCAGCAGAACCAGGAACTCGCCGACGAAGCCCGACAGGCCGGGCAGACCGACGCTCGCCAAGGTGAAGAACAGGAAGGTGAAGGCGTAGCGCGGCATGCGATGCACGAGCCCGCCATAGGCCGCGATCTCGCGGGTATGCATGCGGTCGTAGACCACGCCGACGCAGAGGAAGAGCGCGGCCGACACGATGCCGTGGCTCAGCATCTGGAAGATCGAGCCCTGCACGCCCTGCATGTTCATGACGAAGGCGCCGATCGTCACGAAGCCCATGTGGGCGACCGACGAGTAGGCGATCAGCTTCTTCATGTCCTCCTGCACCAGCGCGACCAGCGAGGTGTAGATCACGGCCACGATGGAGAGGCCGAAGACCATCGGCGCGAAGTACTGCGTCGCCTCGGGGAACAGCGGGATCGAGAAGCGCAGGAAGCCGTAGCCGCCCATCTTCAGCAGCACACCCGCCAGGATGACGGAGCCCGCGGTCGGCGCCTCGACATGGGCGTCCGGCAGCCAGGTGTGGACCGGCCACATCGGCACCTTCACCGCGAACGAGGCAAAGAAGGCCAGCCACAGCCAGCACTGCCAGGTGAACGGCAGGTCGAGCTTCTCCATCACCGTCGGCAGGTCGGTCGTGCCCACCTGCCCGTACACGGCGATGATCGCCAGCAGCATCAGCACCGAGCCGAGCAGCGTGTAGAGGAAGAACTTGAAGGCCGCGTAGACGCGCCGCTTGCCGCCCCACACGCCGATGATCAGGAACATCGGGATGAGGACGCCTTCGAAGAAGATGTAGAACAGCGCCAGGTCGAGCGCGCAGAACATGCCGACCATGAAGGTCTCGAGCACGAGGAACGCGATCATGTATTCCTTGACGCGAACCTTGACCGACTCCCAGCTGGCCAGGATGCAGATCGGCGTCAGCAGGGTCGACAGCAGGACGAAGAACAGCGAGATGCCGTCGATCCCGGCGTGATAGCCGATATTGAGGGCCGGCACCCAGGCGACCTTCTCCTCGAACTGGAAGCCCGCTTTCGTGGGATCGAAGCGGATCCACAGAAGCAGCGAGATCAGGAAGGTTACCGTCGTGGTGACAATCGCCACGCTGCGGCAGTTGCGCTCGACGGCCTCTTTCGGGCCGTTGACGATCAGGCAGAACAGCGCTCCCACCAGAGGCAGGAACGTGATGAGGGAAAGGATAGGCCAGCTCGACATCGGGGGCCTTACCTCGCCGACAGCATGAAATAGGTGACCAGGCCGGCGACGCCGACCAGCATCACGAACGCGTAGTGATAGAGATAGCCGCTCTGGAAGCGCATCAGAATTCCCGCCATGTCCTGCGCTCGAGCGGCGACATTGTCGGGGCCGAGCCCGTCGATCGTGGCGCCGTCGCCCTTCTTCCAGAGGAAGCGGCCGATGGCCAGCGAGGGCTTCACGAACACCGCATCGTAGAGCTCGTCGAAGTACCACTTGTTATAGAAGAAGTCGTGCAGGCGCGGGAACGCCCTGACCGTGCGCTCCGGCATGTCGGTGCGCACGACATAATAGTAGTAGCTGAGCGCGATGCCGGCGATGGCGAGCGCCAGCGGCATCAGCTTCACCCACAGCGGCACTTCGTGGGCGTGGTGCAGGACCTCTTCCGTGGCCTTCACGGCGAGCGAATTGCCCCAGAAGGCGTGCCAGTCGTGGCCGACGAACCAGTCGTAGCCGACCAGGCCGGAGAAGGCCGCGCCGATGCCCAGCACGTAGAGCGGGATCATCATCACGATCGGCGATTCGTGGGCATGGTCCCAAGTGTGATGGTCGCCGCGATACTTGCCGTAGAAGGTCATGAACATCAGGCGGGTCGAGTAGAAGGCGGTCATGAAGGCGGCGACCACGCCCATCCAGTAGGCAAAGACGCCGACCGTCGTGTGCGTGCCGTAGGCCGACTCCAGCATGATGTCCTTGGAGTAGAAGCCCGCGAAGCCCAGGCCGTTGCCGAGGATGAACGGGATGCCGATGCCCGACAGTGCCAGGGTGCCGACCCACATGAGGATGAAGGTCTGCGGCGCCTTCTCGCGCACGCCGCCCATCTTGCGCATGTCCTGCTCGTGATGGAGGCAGTGGATCACCGAGCCCGAGCCCAGGAACAGCAGCGCCTTGAAGAAGGCGTGCGTCGTGAGGTGGAACATGGCGGCCGAGTAGCCGCCGACGCCGCAGGCGAAGAACATGTAGCCGAGCTGGCTGCAGGTCGAATAGGCGACGACCCGCTTGATGTCGAACTGGGTCAGGCCGACGGTCGCGGCGAAGAACGCGGTCAGCGCGCCGATGATCGTCACGACCATCGAAGCGGTCGGCGCCAGCTCGAACAGCGGCGACAGGCGGCAGACCATGAAGACGCCAGCGGTGACCATGGTGGCGGCATGGATCAGCGCCGACACCGGGGTCGGGCCCTCCATGGCGTCCGGCAGCCAGGTGTGCAGGCCGAGCTGGGCGGACTTGCCCATGGCGCCGACGAACAGCAAGAGGCAGGCGGTCTCCAGCGCCGGCAGATCCATGCCGAGGAACTGGATGCGCATCTGGGCCATCTGCGGCGCCTTGCCGAAGATCTCCTCGAAACCGACCGAGCCCGACAGCATCCAGACCGCGAAGATGCCCAGCGCGAAGCCGAAGTCGCCGACCCGGTTCACGATGAAGGCCTTCATGGCGGCGGCATTGGCCGACGGCTTGTCGTACCAGAAGCCGATCAGCAGGTAGGAAGCGAGGCCCACCCCTTCCCAGCCGAAGAAGAGCTGGACGAGGTTGTCGGCCGTCACCAGCATCAGCATGAAGAAGGTGAACAGGCTGAGATACGCCATGAAGCGCGGGATGCTGGGATCGTCTTCCATGTAGCCGATGGAATAGATGTGGACCATCGACGACACGCCGGTGACCACGATCAGCATGACGGCGGTCAGCGTGTCGACGCGCAGCGCCCAGGAGATGTCGAGGGTTCCCGATTCCATCCAGGAGAAGAGCTTCACCACGATCAGCTTCTCGGTGCCGAAGCCGATCTTGACGAAGACGAAGACCGACAGGGCGGCCGCGATCAGCAGGGCCGCGCAGGTTATGATCTGCGCGGGACGTGCGCCGATCACGCGACAGAAGAAGCCGGCGATCGCCGCCGCGACCAGCGGCAGGAAGACGATGAGCTTGATGGCGAGATCCATGATGAGTGCGCCCTAGCCCTTCATCGCGTTGATGTCTTCGACTTCGATCGTTCCGCGGTTACGGAAGTAGACCACCAGGATCGCCAGTCCGATCGCCGCCTCGGCGGCGGCCACGGTCAGCACCAGCAGGGCGAAGACCTGCCCGACGACATTGCCCTGGAAGACCGAGAAGGCCACCAGATTGATGTTCACCGCGAGCAGCATCAGCTCGACGCACATCAGGATGACGATGACGTTCTTGCGGTTCAGGAAGATGCCGAGGATGCCCATCGTGAACAGCACGGCGGCGACCGTGAGGTAGTGGCCCAGCCCGATCGTCATCACACCCCTCCCCGGGTCGGCACTTTGACCACCGAGATCGACTGTTCCTTCGTGCGGTTGATCTGCTCGCCCGCCTTCTGTCGGCGGACGCCCGGCCGGCTCCGCAGGGTCAACACGATGGCGCCGATCATGGCGACCAGCAGCACCAGGCCCGCCACCTGGAAGAGGTAGAAGTACTGGGTGTAGAGCACCCGGCCGATGGCGCGGGTATTGTCGATCGCCATCACCTGCGCGCCATGCGCGTTCAGGCCCGCGACGGTCGTCGAGCCGGCGCCGATGATGCCGACACCGAGCAGCAGCTCCGCGAACAGGACGGCGCCGATCAACGCCCCTACGGGGAAGTAATCGAGGAAGCCCTCACGCAGTTCCGTGAGATTGATGTCGAGCATCATGACCACGAAGAGGAAGAGCACCGCGACCGCGCCTACATAGACGATGACCAGGATCATCGCGATGAACTCGGCGCCGATCAGCAGGAACAGCCCGGCGGCGTTGAAGAACGCCAGGATCAGGAACAGCACCGAATAGACGGGATTGCGCGAGACCACGACCATGGCGGCCGCAGCCACCGTGATCGCGGCGAAGACGTAGAAGGCCAGGGCCTGAAGTATCATGATCTGTCTCTCCCCCCGCCCGGCTCAGCGATACGCCGCTTCGGAGTGGAGGTTCGCCGCGATCAGGGTCTCCCAACGGTCACCGTTCGCGAGCAGCTTGTCCTTGTTGTACATGAGTTCCTCGCGCGTCTCGGTCGAGAACTCGAAGTTCGGCCCCTCCACGATCGCGTCGACCGGGCAGGCCTCCTGGCAGAAGCCACAATAGATGCACTTCGTCATGTCGATGTCGTAGCGCGTTGTGCGGCGGCTGCCGTCGTCGCGCGGCTCGGCTTCGATGGTGATGGCCTGGGCCGGGCAGATCGCCTCGCACAGCTTGCAGGCGATGCAGCGCTCCTCGCCGTTGGGATAGCGGCGCAGGGCGTGCTCGCCGCGGAAGCGCGGGCTGAGCGGACCCTTCTCGTAGGGGTAGTTCACCGTCACCTTGGGCTTGAACATGTACTTCAGGGTGAGGGCAAAGCCCGCCAGCAGCTCGGTGAGCAGGAAGGCGCGCGCGGTACGGTCGAGGGAAGCCATTGGCGATTGCTCCTAGGGCTTCGGCAGCCAGCCGCCGAACGTCAGGACGGCAGCGGTGAGGACGACCCAGCCCAGCGATACGGGCAGGAACACCTTCCAGCCCAGCCGCATCAGCTGGTCGTAGCGGTAACGAGGCAGCGTGCCCTTGGTCCAGCTGAAGATGAACAGCAGGAAGGCGATCTTGAGGGCGAACCACACGACGCCCGGCACCAGGGTGAACGGCGCATAGGGGATCGGCGAGTGCCAGCCGCCCAGGAACAGGACCGCGCCCAGGGCAGAGAGCAGGATCATGTTGGCGTATTCGCCGAGGAAGAACAGGCCGAAGGTCATGGCCGAGTATTCGGTGTGGAAGCCCGCCACCAGCTCGGCTTCCGACATCGGCAGGTCGAACGGCGTGCGGTTCGTCTCGGCGAGCGCCGAGATGAAGAAGATCACGAACATCGGCAGCAGCGGCAGCCAGAACCAGTTCCAGAACCAGCCGGACTGGGCCAGCACGACGTGCGACAGGTTGAGCGAGCCGACGCAGAGCAGGACGGTGATCAGCACGAAACCGATCGAGACTTCGTAGGACACCATCTGTGCCGCCGAGCGCAGCGCACCCAGGAAGGCGTACTTCGAGTTCGAGGCCCAGCCCGCGATGATGATGCCGTAGACGCCCAGCGACGAGATGGCGAAGAGATAGAGGATGCCGACGTTGATGTCGGCGATGACCCAGCCGTCGTCGAACGGCACCACCGCCCAGGCGACCAGCGCGGTCATGAAGGCGATCATCGGCGCGATGATGAACAGGACGCCGTTGGCGCTCGACGGGACGATCGTCTCCTTGAGTACCAGCTTCAGGCCGTCGGCAAAGGGCTGCAGCAGACCGAACGGACCGACCACGTTGGGGCCGCGGCGCAGCTGGATCGAGGCCCAGACCTTGCGGTCGACATAGGTCATGTAGGCCACGGACACGAGCAGCGGCACGGTCACGGCGAGGCACTGCGCCAGCATGACGATCGCCATGCCCAGCCAGTTGGTCGTGAAGAAGCTGATCAGATCGGCGTACATGCCCTACTCCGCCGCCATGAGATGCGCCCGCGAGGCCATGCAGTCGGCCATGGTCTTCGACGCGCGGCTGATCGGACAGGTCATGTAGAAGTTCGGCACCGCCGACTTCAGCGGTGCATCCGAGGTCGCGCCGGGCTTGCCGACCGGCCCCCAGGCGCCCGGCGCCTGCTGGTCGATCGCCGCGAAGATCTTGTTCACGGCCACGAGCCGCGCGCGGACCTGATGAACCGTGTCGTAGGGCAGCGTCTTGCCCAGCCGCTCCGAGAGCGCGCGCAGGATCGCCCAGTCCTCGCGGGCGTCGCCCGGCGGATAGCCGGCGCGCCGGCCGACCTGAACGCGGCCTTCGGTGTTCACGTAGATACCGGGCTTCTCCGTATAGGCGGCGCCCGGCAGGATGACGTCGGCGCGATGGGCGCCGGCGTCGCCATGATGGCCCTGGTAGATCACGAAGGCCTTGCCGAGTTTCGTCGTGTCGATCTCGTCGGCGGCCAGCAGGAAGACCGCCTCGATCTCCTTCTTCTGGCAGCCGTCCAGGATCGCGGCGACATCGCGGCCGCCCTCGCCCGGCACCAGGCCGAGGTCGAGGCCGCCGACGCGCGCCGCCGCCGTATGCAGCACGGCAAAGCCGTTCCAGTCGTCGCGGACCGCGTTCAGCTTGCCGGCGAGTTCGTAGGCCATCGCCAGCACCGCGGCGCCGTCCTCGCGGGCGAGCGCGCCCATGCCGACCACGATCAGCGGATGCTTCGCGTCCTTGAGCTTTTCGAAGAAGCCGAGCTTGCCGTCGACCAGGTCCCGCAAGGTCGCGGGGCCGGCGCCCAGCCGCTCGACCGGATAGGTCAGGTCCTCGGCGGTGCCGATGCTGGCGACCGGGCACTTGCCGTGGAGATAGCGCTTGCGGATGCGCGCATTGAGAACCGGCGCCTCCGTGCGCGGGTTGGTGCCGATCAGCAGGATGGCATCCGCCTGGTCGATGCCGCGGACGCCGGCATTGAAGATGTAGCTGCCGCGCGGCCCGTCGATCTTGGCGCCGTCCTGGCGGCAGTCGACATTGGGTGAGCCCAGTGCAGCCATGAGATCCTTCAGCGCCACCATCGATTCGGCGTCGCACTGATCGCCGACGATCGCCGCGATCTTGCTGCCGTCCAGACCGTTCAGCTTGGCGGCGATGGCGGCAAACGCCTGATCCCAGGTCGCTTCGACCAGCTTGCCCTTGGTGCGGACATAGGGCCGGTCGAGCCGCTGGTGACGCAGCCCGTCGATCGCGTGGCGCGTCTTGTCGGAGATCCACTCCTCGTTCACGTCGTCGTTGAGGCGCGGCAGCACGCGCATGACCTGCGCGCCGCGCGAATCGATGCGGATGTTGGAGCCGAGCGCATCCAGAACGTCGACCGACTCGGTCTTCGTCAGCTCCCAGGGACGCGCCTCGAACGCGTAGGGCTTCGAGGTCAGCGCGCCGACCGGGCAGAGATCGACCAGGTTGCCGGCGAGCTCCGTCGACAGCGCCTGCTCGACATAGGTCGTGACTTCCATGCTCTCGCCGCGACCGGTGGCGCCGAGCTGCTCGACGCCGGCGACCTCGGTCGCGAAGCGGATGCAGCGCGTGCAATGGATGCAGCGGTTCATCGATGTCTTGACGAGCGGACCCAGTTCCTTGTCCGGCACCGCGCGCTTGTTCTCGTGATAGCGGCTGCGGTCGAAACCGTAGGCCATCGCCTGGTCCTGCAGGTCGCACTCGCCGCCCTGGTCGCAGATCGGGCAATCGAGCGGATGGTTGATCAGCAGGAATTCCATCACGCCCTTGCGCGCCTTCTGCACGGTCGGGGTCTGGGTGAAGATTTCCTGCTTGTCGGCCACGGGAAGCGCGCAGCTCGCCTGCGGCTTGGGCGGGCCGGGCTTCACCTCGACGAGGCACATGCGGCAGTTGCCGGCGATCGACAGGCGGTCGTGATAGCAGAAGCGCGGAATCTCGACGCCCGCCAACTCGCAGGCCTGCAGCACGGTGATGCCGGCCGGCACCTCGATTTCGACGCCGTCGATCTTGACCTTGGGCATTGCCTGCTCCCCGCCCCGCCTACTCGGCTGCCAGTTTTTCGGTGCGCGCGCGGATGCGGCGCTCCATCTCGGGCCGGAAATGCCGGATCAGGCCCTGGATCGGCCACGCCGCCGCGTCGCCCAGCGCGCAGATCGTGTGGCCTTCCACCTGCTTGGTGACATCCTCGAGCGCATCGATCTCTTCAAGCCGCGCATTGCCGGTGACCATGCGTTCCATGACGCGCCACATCCAGCCGGTGCCCTCGCGACATGGCGTGCACTGGCCGCAGCTCTCATGCTTGTAGAAGTAGCTGAGCCGCGCGATCGCCTTCACGACGTCGGTCGACTTGTCCATGACGATGACCGCCGCCGTGCCGAGGCCCGAGCGCTGGTCGCGCAGCGAGTCGAAGTCCATCAGGACCGTGTCGCAGATCGCCTTCGGCAGCAGCGGCACCGAGGCGCCGCCCGGAATCACCGCCAGCAGATTGTCCCAGCCGCCGCGCACGCCGCCGCAATGGCGCTCGATCAGCTCGCGCAGCGGGATGCCCATCTCCTCTTCCACGTTGCACGGCCGGTTCACGTGACCGGAGATGCAGAAGAGCTTGGTGCCGGTGTTGTTGGGCCGGCCGATGCCCGCGAACCAGGCCGCGCCGCGGCGCAGGATGGTCGGCGCGACGGCGATCGACTCGACGTTGTTCACCGTGGTCGGGCAGCCATAGAGGCCGGCGCCCGCCGGGAACGGCGGCTTCAGCCGCGGCATGCCCTTCTTGCCCTCGAGGCTCTCGAGCAGCGCCGTTTCCTCGCCGCAGATATAGGCGCCGGCGCCGCGATGGACGTAGAGGTCGAAATCCCAGCCGGAGCCGCAGGCGTTCTTGCCCAGCAGGCCCGCATCATAGGCCTCCTGGATCGCGGCGATCAGGTGCTGGGCCTCGTTGTAGAACTCGCCGCGCACGTAGATGTAGCCGGCATGGGCACGCATCGCGAAGCCCGCGACGAGGCATCCCTCGATCAGCAGGTGCGGATCGTGACGCATGATGTCGCGATCCTTGCAGGTGCCGGGCTCCGACTCGTCGGCATTGACGACGAGATAGTGCGGCCGGTCCTTCACTTCCTTGGGCATGAAGGACCACTTCATGCCGGTCGGGAAGCCGGCGCCACCGCGGCCGCGCAGACCCGACTTCTTCATCTCGTCGATGATCCAGTCGACGCCCTTGTCGAGGATCGCCTTGGTATTGTCCCACGCGCCGCGGGCGCGCGCACCGGCCAGGCGCCAGTCCTGGGCGCCGTAAAGATTGGTGAAGATGCGGTCCTTGTCGCCGAGCATCGTCTATTCGCCCTTCAGCGTTGTCAGGCCGCCCTCGGGCGCCGACGTCTGGCGGTCCACCTGGGGTCCGGGCTTGGGCGTCTCGCCGCGCCGGAACGCGTCGAGCACCTTGTTCATCGAAGCCTCGTCGAGGTCTTCGTAGAAATCGTCGTTCACCTGCACGACCGGCGCGTTCACGCAGGCGCCGAGGCACTCGACTTCCTGCACGCTGAACGTCTCGCCATCGGCGGCATGCTGGCAGGCCTTCATGACCGCGTCCGAGCCGCGCAGCCAGCACGGCGTCGTGGTGCAGACCTGCAGCAGGTACTTACCCTTCGGTCGCAGCTGGAACATCGTATAAAACGTCGCGATCTCGTAGACGCGGATCGGCGCCATATCGAGGATGCGCGCCACCTCGTTCATCGCCGCGCGCGGCAGCCAGCCCTGCTGGCGCTGCGCCAGGTCCAGCACCGCGATGACGGCGCTCGCCTGACGGCCCGGCGGGTAATGGGCAATCTGTTCCTCGACCTTCGCCATGTATTCGGGCGTGAAGGAAAAGCTCGCGACCTGCGGGACGTCCTTCGGGTCGGCGGTGATCATCGCCATCGCATCGTCTCCTAGCGGTCGATCTCGCCGAACACGATGTCGAGCGAGCCGATGTTCGCCGACATGTCGGCGAGCTGGTGTCCCTTGGTCATCATTTCGAGCGCCTGCAGGTGCGGGAATCCGGGAGCGCGGATCTTGCAGCGGTACGGCTTGTTGGTGCCGTCGGACACCAGGTAGACGCCGAATTCGCCCTTGGGCGCCTCGACCGCCGTGTAGGTCTCGCCGGCGGGCACCTTGTAGCCCTCGGTGTAGAGCTTGAAGTGATGGATCAGCGCTTCCATCGAACCCTTCATCTCGCCGCGGCGCGGCGGCGAGATCTTGCGGTCGTCGACCCGCACCGGCCCGCCGACCTTGCGCAGCGCGGCAATGCACTGCTCCATGATGCGGGCGCTCTGATACATCTCCTCGATGCGCACGAGGTAGCGCGCATAGCAGTCGCCGGTCTTGCCGACCGGGATGTCGAAATCCATGCGGTCGTAGACGTCGTAGGGCTGCGACTTGCGCAGGTCCCACGGCAGGCCGGAAGCGCGGATCAGCGGACCGGAGAATCCCCAGTCGAGCGCCTGCTCCGCCGAAACCACGCCGATGTCGACCGTCCGCTGACGGAAGATGCGGTTCTCGTTCAGCAGGCTCTCGACGTCCTTCATGAACGGATAGAACTGCTTGATCCATCCATCCATCGAATCGAGCATGCCCGCCGGCAGGTCCTGGTGGACGCCGCCCGGTCGGAAATAGGCCGCGTGCATGCGCGAGCCACTCACCTGCTCGTAGTACTCCATCAGCAGCTCGCGCTGCTCGAAGCCCCAGAGCGGCGGTGTGAGCGCGCCGACGTCCATCGCGAAGGTCGTGACGTTCAGCAGATGGTTGAGGATGCGCGTGATCTCGGAGAACAGCACGCGGATGTACTGGCCGCGCTCCGGCGCC
The DNA here is from genome assembly GCF_965227665.1 of Reyranella sp. Lineage (GTDB taxonomy): Bacteria > Pseudomonadota > Alphaproteobacteria > Reyranellales > Reyranellaceae > Reyranella. Next base: position 370,713 of record NZ_OZ245767.1, on the reverse strand, counting down.
TCGATGCCCAGCAGCTTCTCGACCGCGAGCGCGTAGGCATGCTCCTGGTTCATCGGCGAGACGTAGTCGAGCCGGTCGAAGTACGGCACCGCCTGCAGGTAGCTCTTGTACTCGATCAGCTTCTCGGTGCCGCGATGCAGCAGCCCGATATGCGGATCGCAGCGCTCGACGATCTCGCCGTCCATCTCGACGACGAGACGCAGCACGCCGTGGGCCGCCGGATGCTGCGGCCCGAAGTTCATGGTCAGTGTCTTGATTTCGACGTCGGACATGTCAGTTCGCCTTCGCCGGTGCCGCCGCGGGTGCCGCGGCCGTCTCCTGGGCCTTCTCGTCGCCCGGAAGAACCTTGGGCGCGCCCTCCCAGGGGCTCAGGAAGTCGAAGCGGCGAAATTCCTGGGCCAGCTTCACCGGTTCGTAGACCACGCGCTTCTGGACATCGTCCCAGCGCAGCTCGACGAAGCCGGTCAGCGGGAAATCCTTGCGCAGCGGATGGCCCTCGAACCCGTAGTCGGTGAGGATGCGGCGCAGATCCGGATGGTCCGAGAACCATACGCCGTAAAGATCGTAGGTCTCGCGCTCGAACCAGCCGGCCGAGCTGTAGACCGAGGCGGCGGACGGCACCGGCGTCGTCTCGTCCGTCATCAGCTTCACGCGGATGCGCTGGTTGTTCTTTACGCTGAGCAGATTGTAGACGACGTCAAAGCGCTTCTCGCGCTCCGGCCAGTCGACGCCGCAGATGTCGATCAGCTGCGTGAACAGGCACTTCGGATCGTCGCGCAGGTAGGTGAGAAGCGCGGTCACCTTCTCCGGCGACGTCTCGAGCATCAGCTCGCCCAGTCGGATTTCGGCCTTCGACACCACGTCCGCCTGCGCCTGGACGATGTGGTCGCCAAGTTCCTTGAGAGCCTCGCTCATCAGCGCACCAGCGTGCCCGTGCGACGGACCTTCTTCTGGAGCTGCAGCACGCCGTAGAGCAGCGCCTCGGCAGTCGGCGGACAGCCCGGCACATAGACGTCGACCGGCACGATGCGATCGCAGCCGCGCACGACGGAGTAGCTGTAGTGATAGTAGCCGCCGCCATTGGCGCACGACCCCATCGAGATCACGTAACGCGGCTCGGCCATCTGGTCGTAGACCTTGCGCAGCGCCGGGGCCATCTTGTTGGTCAGCGTGCCGGCCACGATCATCACGTCGGCGGCGCGCGGGCTCGGCATCGGCGCGAAGCCGAAGCGATCGAGATCGTAGCGGCTCATCCAGCAGTGAATCATCTCGACGCCGCAGCAGGCCAGACCGAAGGTCAGCCCCCACATCGAGCCGGTGCGCGCCCAGGTGACCAACTTGTCGAGCTGGGCGACGACGAAGCCCTTGTCGGCCAGCTCGTCGTTCAGCGCCCGCGACAGCGCCGCTTCGGCGACCGTGTTGGGTTTGGCCGGAGTGATCACTCCCATTCCAGGGCTCCCTTACGCCACTCGTAGATGAAGCCCACCGTCAGCACGCCCAGGAACAACATCATCGACCAGAAGCCGAAGAGGCCGATATCGCCCAGCGCCACCGCCCACGGAAACAGGAACGCGACCTCGAGATCGAAGATGATGAAGAGAATCGCGACGAGGTAGAAACGAACGTCGAACTGTCCGCGCGCGTCGTCGAACGGTGCGAACCCGCACTCGAACGGCGACAGCTTCTCCGAGTTCGGATTCTGGCGGGCGATCAGGTATGACCCGCCGAGCATGGCGCAGACCAGCCCGAAGGCTAGTCCGAGGAAGATCAGGATTGGCAGGTATTCCCGCAGAAGAGCTTCCATCGCCACCCCTTGCGCCCGGTTATTATGGGCCGCCAGTGTTTGGGCTGGCGCGAGCGACGGGACTCGAACCCGCGACCTCCGGCGTGACAGGCCGGCATTCTAACCAACTGAACTACGCCCGCTTTCAGCCCCAAACGGCGCGCGGAGAAATATAGGAGCCCCTACTAGGTGTCAAGCATACCGCAGCCGCGAATGCGTGTGTAAGTGCCGGATTTTTCAGAGAATTTCCGCATGCCACCTGGCGACCCCGCAGTTTGCGAGTGCGAACACACGATTGCGATTGATTCGCATGCCTTTGATCGAACGGCCGATCGCGATCCGCCGTTCGCAAGTGCACGGTAAAACGCCGGCCCGGTTGGATTTCACGCGATTCTCCCTCACCGCCCTGCCACCGTCGAGTGCCCAACCGCCAAGGGCACGCGCGCGCGCACAAAGGCGCGGATTATTTCTGGCCATAGGCTTTCAGGATCGCCGCCACGAACATGATCCCGACCCAGATCAGCCAGGCCCAGCCGAAGTCGAAGTTTAGGCCGAAGCGACCCACTGCGACCGGGGCGATCCGTCCGAAGCGCTTCCGGGCCCAGATGTTGAGGACGTTGGTGTGCATCGCCTCGACGACACGCTTGTAGTCTGCGGCGCCGGCGGCGGGCATCGTCCAGCTCGATACGGTGATGGCGCGTTCGTTGACGAGCGTGCGCCCTTCAATCCGCAGGCGGTTGAAGAAGGAGATGCCCTCCCCCTCTTCCCCATGGTGCCATCCGTCGCCGGTCCACTTGCGCGGCATCTTGAGGGTGATGCGGTGACCCAGCTGTCGCGGCCGTCCGAGGATGATGGCGCCCTCTCGCTCCGCCGGCTTGAGCGTGCCCAGTTCGCTTGCCACCACGAGGTCGCAAATCTGGAAGGCCAGCCGCTTCCCCTCCTGCCTCCAGCAATCGGGAATCTCGTATCTCAGGATCACGGTCAGGCAGTTGTCGGGACGGTCATCCTGCACCTCGATCGCACCGGTTTGATGGGCGCGCGGCCAGAAAGCCAGGACCTCCTTCAGCCGGTCGTTCGCATAATCGGCGGAGCCCCCGTTCGCGAACCTGTGACGCACATCATCGGCCGCCCGGGAATAGTATTCGACCTGCCTTGTCAGTCGCGCCGTCGAGTCGGGCTTGGGGCCGAACTCGACCTCGTCCTCGACATTGACCTGCGGCACCGGCTCACCGGGGCCGATCTGCTCCAGCGTATCGGCGTCGCCCGAAAGCGGCAGTGCCCAGCCGAAATGAACCTGACTGAGCTTTGTCAGCCGGCCAGCTTGTTCGGGACAGGTCGGATCGAGCCAGTAGCTCGTCCCCTTCAGGCGCAGCCGAACGATGCAGTGGTTGAACAGGTCGGAGGCAGCCAGGAAATCCGGCAGCGCCATGCCGTGCGTCGTCGAGGTGAGTGCGGCACAGGCGTCCAGTCCCAGGCGGCGCGCACCGGCGACATAGAGCTGGGCGGCGTCCTTGCAGTCGCCGAAGCGGCTGGACCAGATCGCCGCCAGGCCGCGCGGCATGAGCCCGCCTTCGCCGAAAGACAGTGCGAAATAGCGAAGCTCCCGCTGCACGAAGCGGAGCCATTCGACGGCGCGATCCGCCGGGTCGGGATACTTTGTCCCCAGTTGGTCGATCTCGCGGGCCAGTCCCTCGGGAATCTCGGCAGTTTCATAGTAAGGAGCGAACAGGCACGCCACGTCCGACCACGCCGGAAATTCGCTGAACTGGAGCGTCGGGGCATGGAGATGCCAAGGCACCGCGTATTCCTCGACCTCGTGCCGTGGGGCATCTTCCAGGCACCAGCGAGCGTCGACGACCCCATCCGCCACGGTGATCGCTTCTGCTGGCGGATCGTTGAACGTTCTGCAGGCAACGGGACGATCGACTGGGCGAATCTGACGGTGGCGGCACTGGTAGAACGGCTCGAGTTCATCGAATGCCACCCAGCCGGCAAATTTGCCCTTCAGCGCCGGATTGCTGCCGGTGACCGTCACCGCAGTCTCGACGATGTCACCAACCCGTACGTCGGGAATCAACAACGATGTCGTCAGCCGCCCATTGAGAATCAGCATTTCGAGATTTGCTTCACGCCGGAACGTCTGGAACGCGTCGGCATGCGCATGTTCGATGATTTCCCCGCCGCGGAAGATGCGCACGTGATGAATCGCCACCTGCTCGTAGGCAGGGTCGAATTCCACCCCGAAATGCGAGACGCGCTCGGCGCCGGCGCGGGTCAGAACCTTCTGGACGCGCCGGAAGTGCCATTGCCGCTCGAGGAGGCACAGATTCACCTGGCTCTCGGACAGAAGTCGGCAGAGACCATTATCGATGAATCGCGACGCGCTCGGGTCTGCCGGAACGGCGTAGGGCGCACACTCGACCCAGGTTGGCACCGGCTCGCAGCGCACCGCGGCCTGGGGTGCTGCAGGCGCCCTTTCGATCGGCGTCACGCCGCGGCTCCCCCCGGATCGGCCATGGCAGTTGGTGGGCGATGACGGGATCGAACCGCCGACCAGTCCCGTGTAAAGGGAATGCTCTACCGCTGAGCTAATCGCCCGGCGTCGCTCCTAGCACAGCGGACCGGGAAAAGCCTAGTTGATCGCGTCCTTGAGAGCCTTGCTGGCCTTGAAGCGCGGCAC